>NZ_JCAKRW010000007.1:0-281186 GCF_059515185.1 Chryseobacterium sp. CS2K3
AAATACCACAATCCGAAACAATCATCTGATTAACAATTTGATGTTTTTAACCATATAGATTATAGATATGGGTATCGGTGGTATTTAAATAAGCAGTATACAATTTTATCGTAGATAAAATCTTTGCGTCTTAACACATTATGCAAGGAATTTTATTAGCGCCTTTGCGTAATCCAACATTAAATTATGCAACTTTCTGCCTCTTAAACATTTCGGGTCTGTAATTAATAATAAACACCCCACAAATAATAAGTGCTGTAGCAATAATAAACTTAAAAGAAATTTGCTCATCCATAATCAGCCAACCCAGGAAAATGGCAATGATCGTATTGATATAAGCTAATATGGAAACCTGTACCGGAGAAATCTTAGTGAGTGCATAATGGAAAGCAAAAAATGCAGCTACCGATCCGAAAATCGAAAGGTAAAGCATTGCCGAAATACTCTTCAATGTCCAGTTTCCAAAATTATAATTTTCTGAAAACAAAAGAGCGAAGATGATCTGAACAACCCCTGCAAATAAGAATTGATAAAACAGATTTAAAGTAATATTACCACTCTGGATATTCAGTTTTTTTGTGAAAATAGTTCCTGATGCCCATCCTGAAATAGCACAGAAAAGAAAAAGCATTCCGGTTCTATAATCTGGGTTTGCAAGGTCTTTAAGTCCATCCCAGAAAACGAAGAGAACTCCGCTGAAACATATCAGAACGCCTGCCATGGAACGAAGACTGAATTTTTGCAAACCGATGGCAAGACTTCCGAGAAATACCAGAATAGGAGCACAGGCACTAATAAGTGAAGCAAGGCTGCTTGATACGGTTTCTTCGGCTACGGTTACCATTCCGTTGGCAATAATCAGCATAAGGGAGGAGAAGATAATCTGATACTTAAGATTCTTCCAGCCAATCCATTTGAACTCTTTTCTTGAAAGCAGTACGAAAAGCATGATAATAGAAGCAAAAAGCTGACGAATTCCGGCAACAAACCATGCAGGAATAGTTTCTACGGCAATACGGATGGCTAAAAATGTGGTTCCCCATACAATAGCAACAGTAAGGACGGCAAAAATAAGTTTATAATCTTTCAAGTGAAAAAGTGGTGTAATCTGCAAATTTATCGGTTTAAAATTAAATGCTATGGATTCAGTTGCTTTATTTTTTACAGACACAGATTTTATAAAAGTGAATTTTTATGTCATTATTGATGATGTGGTTTATTATTTAAATCAATTATTGGTTTTTGATTTGTATTTTAAAATTTAATTTTAAATTTTAACTACAGTTTTAAATTTTTTATCTTTGAACATCTAATAAAATTGAAGATGGTAGGTATTATTATGGGCAGTCAGAGTGATCTGCCGATCATGGAACAGGCAGCAAATTTTCTTAAAAGCCTGGAAATTCCATATGAATTGACCGTAGTTTCAGCACACAGAACACCGGAAAGAATGTTCGATTATGCAAAAACGGCTCACGAAAGAGGGCTGAAAGTAATTATCGCAGGCGCTGGAGGAGCTGCACATCTTCCGGGAATGGTGGCGAGCTGTACAACGCTTCCAGTGATTGGTGTACCGATTCTATCCAGTAATTCTATTGATGGATGGGATTCTGTTCTGTCTATTCTTCAGATGCCAGGCGGAATACCTGTAGCAACAGTGGCTTTAAACGGAGCATTGAATGCCGGAATTTTAGCAGCAAAAATTTTAGGAAGCGGTAACGAAGAAGTGGCTGCAAAACTTCAGAAATACCAGGATTCTTTGAAAGATAAAGTTTTAGGAACGGTGGATGATATTAAAAACCAGCATCCTAATCATTTTGATCAATAGTTATCAACTTATATAAGCATAAAGCCTCACTGTTTCGGTGAGGCTTTCTTATTTTATTTTTTTATCAGCTTAAAAGTATGCTCTTTTTCTTTGGTAATAATCCGTAATATATAATTTCCCGGAAGTAATGATTCAACAGATATTGTGTTTGTATGTAAGAGTTCTTTTGTTATTATTCTGCCATTCATATCATGAATCGTATAGCTTTCAGGGTTCAGAATGTTTTTAAGATAAATGATGTTTTTTGCTGGATTTGGATAAATTCCTCCTGTGTTCTTTGCCTGTATTTCGGAAGTGGAAAGTATCGACTGGCATTGAGGATTGTATATATCGCCGGAAATTGTCCATCCTTTATTATTCAATAAATAATTTCTTGCTGTAACGGCTCCGGGGTGTGAATATACAGAAGGAGATGCATTGGAAAGATTAATATTATTAGGCGTTAAAGGGTTTAAACTCCATCCGTATAACGTGTTGTCGTAATTCTGGCAACTCATTGCTGAATTATGAAACATCTCAGTAGCAGTAGTCAAAGAAGCTAAATTCCAGTATCCAATATTTTGATTAAAAGCAGTATCACGAAACATTTCGTTCATGTTAGTGACTTTTGATGTATCCCATTTTTCCAGTTCCTGATTGAAATTCTGAGCAAGATGAAACATATGTTCCATGGTTGTTACTTTAGAAGTATCCCATGAGCCGATAGGCTGATTGAAAAGAGTATCGTCAAACATATAAGCCATATTGGTGACATTCGATGTATTCCAGCTTCCAATTGGCTGATTAAAATAATAGGCAGCTCCAAACATATTATACATATCCGTAATTGTTGAGGTATCCCAATTATTAATAGATGGATTGCCTACAAAGCTGCTACAGATATAAAACATCTCTCTCAAACTGGTCACCAATCGGAGATCCGGCACGTCAGTAGCAGTTACATCCATGGCATTGCAGAATACAAAGGCATTATCAAAGGATTTCCATTTAATGTTTCCCCATTGTGTAATCTGAGTGATTTTTACTCTGTCTGCGGGATTATAAACCGGGGTAATGGTGTTATCAAAAAACCTTACCTGATCAAAATGACCGTTTCCATCGCTAATTTTGATTCGATAGGTGGCTTGAGATGGATTAGGATTTAAAGGTGTTCCTAAATTTACAGTAAATTCAAGTGTTGAGGTTACATTCTCCATTGTTCCGTTGTGTTGGGAATATCCGATTTCTTCCCAATATACTCTGAAGTTTTCTCCTCTTCCGGGAAATTTAATTTGTTGAGAATTTTGTGGTTTCCATATGGTGATGAATTCGTTTTGAGCTTTTGTTATCTGAAAAATCAGTATACAAAAGGCAGATAGTAAAAATTTTCTATACATGTCATTAGTTTATGATATAAATATACTTAAATAAATGAAATTTAGAATATTATTCATTTTAATGACTGTGTTTTAGTATTTATAAATAAAAAAAGCTCCGAAACCCGAAGCTTTTTAAATTGTTATTCCTGAAGCATGTTATCCCTTGTGTTTTTCTGGACGGCAATGGCGCCAAAAAGAGCCAGAAGGAAGGCAAATGCATAAAATCCTTTTTCACTCGGAAGTATGGTAGCGTTAACAAGTCCGATGGCAAGCAATACGATGGAAGATAGAGTGGCAAACCAACAAATTCCATAATAAATATCAGTAACCTGAATGTTTTCTAATTTATCACGGACAGCTTTCTGTAGAGAAACAACTGCAAATAAACCGTATAATAAGATGGTAAAATAATAGCCTTTTTCATTCAATTGCATTTCTGCTCTTGCAAGACCCACAATGTAACCAATCATTCCTGCTCCCAATGCGATCCATGATGCTGCAACGAATGCATTCGATACTCTTTGTTTTTTCATGTATTAATGTTTTGTTTAAAAAGCTAAATATATTCATTTTTTGCTAATTTCACTATAATTCATAAAAAATATGGGTAAAATACGGATTGAGATTAAATAACAGAATGAATTCTTGTTAAGTTTTGGCTAAAGCCCGATGGACGGCTATTTATCATCTAAAAGGACTAAAGTCGGTTTCTATTGAATATTGTGATTGATTTTTGTGTTGAAAATTTATATTATGAGGTTTTTCTAGCCCCGATAGCAGCGGTTACCCCGGAACAGGAGTTGGAAGGGTAGAGGGTAGAGATGGGAACAGTATTGGGGTGAGGAGTATGAGCGTATAGCGGGAAACAGCTTCTAATAACAAAAAACTCCCCTTAAATAGGAGAGTTATATAGTGAATTTGATTTTTTACAGAGAGGTATATTCATAATTATATTGAACAATAGGCTTTCCATTGTTATCTTTTCCTATAGTTTTTACAGGAAATCCTGAGCCATTATACTCATAAGTGTAGGTAATGGTTTTATTAGATTGCCACGTTCCATTGTTGTTAGAGCTGTTCTTATCTATAGTACAATTGTTTTTACTTAAAACATCTGAATTTCCCATTATAATTTTCAGATACTTATTGAGGTTTGTGTATGGATTTAGCTTGTCATCATAAGAGTAGTCGTTTCTTACACTAAAACTTGAATTTCCTTTAACGTGAATGGTATATATTAGGACATTATCTCCATAGTAAGAGTACAGTTCATTTGTAGTGCTCGTACAATCTGCTGAATTGCAAATTCTGGAAGAAGAAAGTTTACCCTGAGGATAATAGCTGTACTCGTAAGTTCCGTTATAATCTGCAGTTGTAGAAACTCTTTTGTTGCTTACCAGTTGATCTCCGTTGTAATTAAATTCTGAATAATATTTCAGCTGTTGTTGGTTATTATAGGTATTTGATTTTATAGGCTTTCCGTTACTATATTCAAAAGTAGTGGATCCTTCTTGTGATTGCATTTTCACAAGTTGTGCCTGATTATTGTATGAAAATGTCAGAATGCTGCCTTGTGGGGTTCCGGGAAGATCCAGATAAGTAGTTGTAACTTTACTTAAGAATAATGTTTGGGCGGAAGGAGTATCGTTCGGAGAATTGATAGGAGTATCGTCGTTACTGCTGCTGCAGCTATTTAAGAATACGGTTGTACCTATCAATCCCAGAAATAAAAAGTTTTTCATGTAGTTTTTTGCAAAAATAGGAAATGTTTTGACAATAAAAATCCCACTATTAAAATAGCGGGATCATATCCTATTTTTATGAATCTTAGTATCTGTAGTACTCAGGTTTGAATGGACCTTTTACATCTACTCCGATATAATCAGCCTGTTCAGGAGAAAGAGTTTCAAGTTCTACGCTTAATTTCTTAAGGTGTAAAGCCGCTACTTTTTCATCTAAGTGCTTAGGAAGCATATATACTTCATTTTTATAAGCTGCAGAGTTGTTCCATAGTTCGATCTGAGCTAAAGTCTGGTTAGAGAAAGAGTTAGACATTACGAAACTTGGGTGTCCTGTTGCACATCCTAAGTTTACTAATCTTCCTTCTGCAAGGATGATGATTTCTTTTCCTTCTACAGTGTAGATATCTACCTGAGGCTTAACTTCAGATTTAGTAGAACCATAGTTTTCGTTTAACCAAGCCATATCGATTTCGTTATCGAAGTGACCGATGTTACAAACGATAGCTTTATCCTTCATTTTAAGGAAGTGTTCTCCTCTTACGATGTTAAAGTTACCTGTTGTAGTAATGATGATATCAGCATTGTCTACTACAGTATCTAATCTTTTTACTTCATAACCGTCCATGGCAGCCTGAAGCGCACAGATTGGGTCAATTTCAGTAACCGTAACGATAGAACCAGCTCCTCTGAAAGATGCAGCAGTACCTTTACCTACGTCTCCGTATCCGCAAACTACCACTCTTTTTCCAGCTAACATTACGTCTGTAGCTCTTCTTACAGCATCTACTGCAGATTCTTTACATCCGTATTTGTTATCGAATTTAGATTTAGTTACAGAATCGTTTACGTTGATTGCAGGCATTACTAAAGTTCCGTTCTTCATTCTTTCATAAAGTCTGTGAACTCCGGTAGTCGTTTCTTCAGAAAGACCTTTGATATCTTTTGTGAACTCAGGGTATTTATCAAAAACCATGTTTGTTAAATCTCCACCATCATCAAGGATCATGTTCAATGGTTTTCTGTCTTCTCCAAAGAATAAAGTCTGCTCAATACACCAATCAAATTCTTCAGCATTTAAACCTTTCCAAGCATATACCGGAATTCCTGCAGCAGCAATAGCAGCAGCAGCGTGATCCTGTGTAGAGAAAATATTACAAGATGACCAGGTAACTTCAGCTCCTAAAGCTACCAATGTCTCGATAAGCACAGCCGTTTGGATGGTCATGTGAAGACATCCAGCGATTCTTGCTCCTTTAAGCGGTTGAGATGGTCCGTATTCTTCACGGATAGCCATCAAACCTGGCATTTCTGCTTCTGCAAGGGTGATTTCTTTTCTTCCCCATTCTGCAAGGGAGATATCCTTAACTTTATAAGGAACGTATTGCGTTGTAGTACTCATATGTAATGAATAGTTTTTAAATTCAATTGATAATGAAAGGCAAAATTACAATTTATAATTAAGATAAAAAAACAACAATTCAATTTCAGTTTTATGAGATTAAACATGACTTAAAATTATTTAGTCTTAATCTAAATAACTACTTTTATCTTATAAATTATATCTTATGAATCATACAGAGAAAAAAGCAAAACCTGTAGCTCCAAAAGTTAAAGAACTGATAGATCGTACTAAAAGTGTAATTTTAGCTACCGTAGATGCTGAAGGAAATCCTAATTCCAGCTATGCACCGTTTGTACAGGTAGGAAATACTTTTTATATACTGGTTTCTTTTATGGCAAGGCATACCAAAAATCTTTCGGAAGGAAGAAAAACTTCTGTGATGTTTATTGAAGATGAATCTGCTACCAAACAGATCTATGCCCGTGAACGTCTTACAATAGAGACCACAGCTTCACAAATTGAAAGAGATTCTGAGATATGGAATACAGTTGTGGCAACATTGAAAGAAAACCACGGAAAAGTAGTGGATGTTATTTCTGAAATGGGAGATTTTATTCTTATCGCTCTGCAACCGGTAAAAGGTTCTTATGTGAACGGATTCGGAAGTGCTTATTTTGTAGATGCCAATCTCGAAATTATAGAACACAGAAATGATGTGAATCATCAGGCTAAATAGATAAGAAGGGAAACTCGAAGAATGAAGCTGGAGTTGTAGTGGTTAAGCGAATTAGAAAATCAGCTTCTAAATAGGTTTTCTAAATAAGAAAAGGAACTGTAAAACAGAATGTGATTATCCTTGTCAAGGTTTTAAACCTTGACAAGAATATTTTTTAAAAGAGTTTCTAATAAATTTCCACTTGCTTTATTGAGAAATATAAACTTCTGTCTTCCTGCTCCCATTTTCCAACCTTTTTCACTATTTTTACCCAATAAAAAAACAATGCCCCTTTACCGAGATTTTTCTGATGACAATGCTACAATTTTAGTCTGGAAGTATGATGAAAGTGAAGAACTTGATATCAACGAGCTTCTGGAACCAGAAAATGCTGAGAAAGTAAAGGATTACCACCCTAAAAAACTATTGGAGGTACTGATGGTTCGTAAACTGTTGAAAGGTTTAAAACCCGACTCCAAAATTCTATATAGAGAAAGAGAACCGTTTCTTTCTCCGGATGATGCCGAAATTTCTATCACTCATTCATTTCCTTTTGCAGCCATTGCTGTTTCTAAGAACAAAATAGGAATAGACGTTGAAAAGTTTAATCCTAAGATTTTAAGGGTAATTGATAAGTTTACCTATGAAAATGAAAGAGGATTCATACCTGAAGATAAAGCCGATACTTTTTACACCATCATCTGGAGTGTGAAAGAAAGCATGTACAAGATCCACCATTCCAAATACTGGTCTTTAAAGAAAAACTATGAAGTAAAGCCTTTTGAGTTAAAACATCTTCATAAAATAAGCTGTAGGGTTTATGATGAGCAGTTTTCAGATGAGTTTAAAGCAAGAGTAGAATTTTTTGATGACTACTGTTTTACGATTGTGGAGGAGTAGCGTGTTTTTCACTTCTGTATTTCTCAATCACTTTTCGCTGTTCCTTAGCTACATCATAGATCAGTTCAAGAATATCATGAATATTTTTAAGCTCCGTTAAATGTGATATTTTATCGGGATCTCTTCTGTCTATGATCTCGTTTTCCTCAATTTCAGTTTTCCTTTTCGTGAGCATATCCTCAATGGAAGAATCTTCCGGTTCAAGACGACTTTCCATTTTAAGGGTTTCATTAACGTCATCACCATTCAGTAAAGTTGAAACCTGCTGCATTTCTGCTTCTATTTTTCTGCTCCAGCTTTCTGCATCAATTTCAGGGTATTGTTCATTGTTTTTAGAATATTGAGACAGGGAAGCGGTGTAAGCTGTAATCAGGTGTGAGGTTGCCACAAACTGATGAACAACTTCCAGCTTTTTCTGTTGATTTTTAGGATCGGAAATCATTCGCTGGAAATTATCCGAAAGGTTTGCCAGAGAAATAATGGCATTTTTTCTTTTTACTTTATAATCTTCAATATCGAAATTTCCTTTCAGGAATTTTGACATCACACTTTGAAAATAAATCAGGTTATCCGCTGCTGATTTTTTCATCAGATCAAGATTTTGTGTATGTTCCCAAACAGGTAATACAATATAGGATACGGCAAAAGCTATAATCCCGGCAATCGCTGTATCCAAAACTCTGTCTTTGAAGATGATATTTACTTTTCCCGGATTTAAGAAATTAAAGCTTAAGAAAACATAGATTGTCATAAACAAAACTGCCCAGAAATAACGTCCTTTCAGAAAACTGAAACACATGATCATACTGATCAGCAGGATAGCAAATAAAATACTGTTGATATGTATAAAATGCAGAATAATATAAGCAATTGTTGCTCCGGTGACTGTTCCATAGAGACGGAGGAGGTTTCTTTGCTTGGTAATGGAGTAAGCTGGTTTTAATATCGCGGTAATGGTAATCAATATCCAATAGGTATGTCCTAATCCCAGGAAATCAAACATGGAAAAAAGATATCCTAACAACAATGCCGTTGTAATTCTTATGGCATGGCGAAAATGAGAAGAAGATAATGAGATATTATTCCTTAAAACCTTAGAGTTCAGCTTCGGCTCATTAGGCATGAATTTTTTTAAGTCTAACCCGGTGGATAAACTTTTGGCAAGCTTTACGTTTTGTGAAAATACTTTATAAATCTCGTTGATTTCTTTTGTGATTTCATTGATACGCATTAAAATCTGACGTAAGACCATGAAGTTTTCAAGGCTGTCCGGAGTAAGTTGCTTATTTCTGAGTTCGAAGTAATTGTAATTAAGGTTCTTTAATTCAAGTTCCAGATTAAACATGGGTTTGGCTCTTGTCCCGCTTTGGAGAGCAATACCAACATTAGTGATTTCTTCTGCTAAAAGATTCAGATAATCATGGATATTAACCAGAATCATACTATCCTCAAAGCTTTGCTGAAGCTTTTGATAATCACTTTCGGAAGTCATGAGTTTCTCATGAAGGTCCATGGAATTCAGGAACATCAGCATTAATAAACGACTGGTGGTCGTAGATTCATTAACAATAGTTCTGGTTTTAAAAACGGTTTCTCTGGTATCTTCCTGAAGGTTTTTAATTTCAATTTGCTTGGCAATTACCTGAGTAGTCAGTTTATCAAAATCCGGACTTTTCTGATAATAATTAGCTTTAATCTTTAAAAATTCAGCAAGCTGAAGGTAGTTTTCACCTATCATCTGCCCTGCAAGTTTATACGGGCGGATAGTGGTTACTACAAGGAAAATGAGCAGAAACCATATGCAGCCACTGGCAAAGATCAGTAAGCTTTTCAGAATATTATTTCCTGTAAGATGCCCGTCAATAAAGATGGCAAGTACAACAAGCGATAGGGATCCCACAGCAGCTAATCGTTGCCCGTAGACTCCAATCAGAGAAAAAAACATACCGAATAGAATGATCTCGAGAATGACGAATATCTTGAAATTCATTACAAGGCTTGCGATAGATGCTACAAACACGAAGCAGCATATAGCAAAAGCGAGAGCATTTCTTCTTCTGATAAAAGGTCCGGGCTGATCGGTAAGTGCTACAAAGCTGGTTCCGAGTGGAAAGAGAAAATATTCTTTTAAAATTCCAAAGTGAGCAAGAACTAAACAAGGTAGAACAGTCGCCAATGTAATTCTGATTGCAGAATACAGATACTGACTGGTTACAAATTTTTTTAGCTCCGCCGAATAGTTCATACTACAAAAATAACTATTGAATTTAACAAAATCGCCATAAAGTAAAGACTTTTGTAAACTTAAATATTATTTTTATTTAATATGGGTATTTAGAAATGTGAAAGGCAGATTTTTGACTGACAAAGTGAAGATTAGTTTTAAAGTAGAAATTGATGAGCGCAGCAGATTGGCGATTCAGTATTAATATTTTACAGTCTTTAATAAAAAAGCCTCATACATGTTGATGAGGCTTTATAATATAGTTGTTCTGATACTTAACGTTCGTTGTTGGATGTTTCGTCTCCGATGTTCCAGGTAAGCCCGAAACGAAGGGTGTTATCCAGTGCACTGTTTACTTTTGACATATTGATTAGGTAAGAAAGATCTAATCCGAAAGAACGGTATTTTAATCCGATACCTGCTGTAGCAAACTGTCTTGCTCCCTGCTCTTCACTCTCATGGAAGTAACCTCCTCTTACAGAAAATGCATTGTCATATGAATATTCTAAAGCACCACTATACATGATACTGTTTTTATTTTTGAATGATTTCCCGATACCAGCCATAGGACCTACATTAGGAATTGCATATATAGGCTTTCTGTTAGCATCTACTCCTGCATATTCAGATCCCGGTACTAAAAGCTTTGAGCCTTCTACAGTAAGCCCGACTCTGTTTAAATCATCAAGGTACATGTCATATCCGATCCCTAATCTTGCCATAGTAGGAAGGTAAGATCTTGATTCTTCATTTCCTGTATAGTCTAATTTTGGACCTAAGTTTTGTACGGCAAAACCGGCATTTAATTTCCCGTCATATCCTCCAAAGCTGGAGAATCTTTCGGAAGAGTAGTATCCTGAAATATCTACAGCAAAAGAGTTTGCTGCTTTAAGCGTAGTATCTGTATTGAATCCTCCGGCTAAGTCTGAACGGATAAATCTACCTGTTACAGCCATTGAGTAGGAATCAGAAAGTTTCAGACCATAGGCAACATCAATTGAGAATTCGTTAGGCTTTGATACCCCCATTGAAGCAACATCCGAACCTACAAGCTGAGTCAGGTCTACCTGTCCCATATTAAAATAGTAGATACTTGCCGAGATGGTGGATCTTTCATCCTGTCCCAGGAATTTATGGAATGCTCCGTATAATAAGAATACATCATTGGTTAGTTTTCCCATATATGGAGTATAGTTAAGCCCGATGGAAGAACTTGTTCTGCTAAAAGGATATTTAGCTGCATTCCAGAATTGTGAAAATGCATCTGGAGAGGTTACTACCCCTTGATCTCCCATACCTCCTGATCTTGCGTCTGGTGCAATCCTTAGGAAAGGAGCTCCGGTAAGTACAGGGTTTATTTTACCTAAATCTTGCGAATAGCCTAGAAAACCAGCACTTAACCCAAATCCTAAAAGCAGTTTAGTAGTTAAATTCATATGTTGTCTTTTATATATTATCAGTTTTTTATTAATATTATTATCTATGTATTATCTAATTATTTC
This sequence comes from Chryseobacterium sp. CS2K3, assembly GCF_059515185.1. Lineage (NCBI taxonomy): Bacteria > Pseudomonadati > Bacteroidota > Flavobacteriia > Flavobacteriales > Weeksellaceae > Chryseobacterium > Chryseobacterium sp. CS2K3. Next base: position 11,612 of record NZ_JCAKRW010000007.1, read on the forward strand.
AAAAGTACCATTTTTTCTACAGCTGTAGCACTTCCTTTGCATTTTTCTTGATTTTGACTTTTTGCAAATATCTTAAAAATATATGTACCTTTTGCAACTGTAGCTCCAAAATCATCTCTACCGTCCCATTCTATTGCTTGGCGAGGGGTTCTGAAGCCTTGCAGGAATGGTTCTGCAACCACCGCTTGAGATAAAGTTCTTACTAATCTTCCGGTAATTGTATAGATTTGTACATTCACATCCAATATATCATCACAATTATGCTCAAACTGAATATACGTCTTATTGGTAAACGGATTAGGCCAGTTCAGCGGACGGTTGATTGTCAAATGCTGATCGGATTCATCCTTAACCTCAAAGTTTAACGTAGCAGTTGTCGAATTATTGTTTATATCCCAAACTTTAAATGTTAATTGGTGCTGACCTATCGCAAGATTTCTGAACGGATAGGTTACATTTCCTTTCTGATAGTCTGCAAGGCTTGGATTTAAACAGCCGTTTCCTTCTCCGGGAGCATAAAAATCATTAAGGATAACTGTATTGATAATCTGTCCATCCAGATAAACTGTAATATCGTGACCAATACCAGATCCCGTAGAGTTGATTCCCGTGTCATCAGTAAGACATGCAAGAAGCATTGGATTCTGGTTGGTTATTCCTCCGTCTGCAAAATTGGTATTATTCATGTAGAGCTTTACTTTAGGAGGCTGATTGTCATTGATCCCATTAGGATTGATATCACCTACCTGAACCGCCTGGTTATTGAATACATCGCTTACCTTATTATCTGCATATCCTAATATTCTTCCTTCGCCTACTGCATAATTAATGTCTTTAGGAACATAGAATTCTGCAGTGAAGACTCCGTTTACAGCCATACCGGATGCTTTTACAATAGGGCTTCCCTCTTCAGTATATTGCAAAATAGGAGAGAGACTTCCATTATTGTTAAGGGTCTTTTTATTGAGTCTTTTATCAAAAATGTTGATGGATACTTTTCCGTTGAATGTGTTGTTTAAAGTTCCGTTAGGATTATTAATATGTCCTTTTACTTTAACAAAGTCTAACCCTCTGATCAACCCCGGCACCGGAGTTTCAATATTATCGATAGTCAGTAATCGTTGTGGTCGGCTTAATGACATGGCAGGGTCACCCAGGAAGTTTACTCTTAAGTGGTTGGCATTAGATCCTTTTTCTTTTTTTGCATTTAAATGAGCATATCCAAGTGTATTAAATTCATCATTGGTAAGTTTAAAAATATTCTTAGTGAATATGTCTGTAAAAGTACGTCCGTAATCAATACCGATAGCTCGGCTGGAAGTAATCATTGTAGCAGGACCTCCCTGTTTCAGTTTAATGAACTGTTCACCCGCAGAATTGGTTGCAGGTTCGTCCCATAATGTAAACTCGCATGTTATGGTAGAAACCAGAGGAAACCTGCTGTAAACATTGGAGAAGTTATTGGAATTCTGAATTTCAGTGCTGGTCAATACTCTTTCCTGTGCCCAGCCGTTGATTCCGCCATGTCCGAAGTAGAACAGGTATAAGCTGTTTCCTATGCTGTTTGATATTGCCTGATTAACCTGCGGATATCTTGGGCCTCCTGATGTGCTTTGTACCGTAAATGCATCCTGGTACAGTTTTTTTACATTGTATTCTTTTAATGATGTTACCCCCGGTTGTTCAAACAGAGAGGAGAGGGTATTATTCATTTCATTATGGAAAGGTTGTCCTCCTTCACCATTATCATCCACCACAAAATCAAGCCTCATACGCCACTCCCCAAAAGGACTGGATTGTCCGGGAAGAGCATTATGATAAGCAAGGATTTTGTCGACCATATTTGCCGCTTCTGTTGCGTTGGCAGCCGGAATTCTTCCAACTGGCAGATCCGGTAAATTATTGTCGATGAAGGCTGTTGGCTGATTTTGAGTCATTACAATATAATCATCCGTCACATAAGATCCTACGTAATCTGAGGAATGCTCACTTTCGTAAGCGGTAACAACATTTGTATTATTAGGAACTCTGTTTTTATAATCATAAGAAGCATCCCCAATAATCAGGACATATCGAAGTCTTCCTGCCGGTGTATTCAGTTTTGTGACAAAATCTCTTATGGCAGTAAGATCTTTACTTCCGTTTCCAAATTCGTCATAGATTTTGTTGACATCTACAATCTCTACCTTATAATTGTTTTTGGTCTGATGGTAGTTGGCAAGTCGCTGAGCTTGTCCCATCATTTCAGGTACAGTAAGGATCAGGTAATCGATACCCTGAAGCGCAGAAAGATTCTGATTTCCTATTCTTCCTACAAACTGAGGCGTGAAAGCTCCGTCAGAACGGAAAGCTACAAACTCATTATTGAAATTCGTATCCGCTGCCGTGTAAGCAAAATTAAAAAATCCGCCCCCCGCTTTATTTACTCTTCTGTTGGCATTGGTAATATCGGTAACATCCCATACCTGCTCTACATTAGATGCATTGGAAATACTAAAACCGTAATTGGTATTACTTCCGGTAGCAATAGAGAAATCTCTGAAGCTTAATTGAGAACCGTTAAACGCAAGGTTTTCTTTATACTGAACTTCTATATAATCCAGATAGAATGTTCCATTTGGGTTTTTTGCAATATTCGGAGTATAGGTGAAAGTGATCTGATTCCCGGTTTGATTGGTCATAATACCGGAATATCTTATCGGGTAGAAGTTATACTGATAAGTGGAAGTATCCGTAAGAACCGTTTCATTTAAAGGCTGAAAGTTATTTGCCTTAATTTCAATAGAATTTTGCTGTGATCTGTAAGCTATAACACGTGTTTTGAACCTTATTTCATCATTAGCCTGAATTGGAGAGTTCGTGTTGAAAGTAACTGTTTTTTCAGTAGTAAAAGGAGTGTCTTCCACCCAGGTTCTTCCTACTTTCAATAAGTTTTTTTGATCATTATTGATAACCTGGTAGTTATCATATCTTGTAATCACTTGAGCCGGAAGATTTCCGTCAATCGTCTGAACTCTTTTTCCTGAACCTTTATCAAAGTTAATATAATAGTATGCAAAATCATCATATATGTTCTTCAGATTATTGCTTGCATCCGATCTTGTTTCCTGTCTTTTGATACCATTTCCGTTGGTGGTGTCATAAAGATTATATCCGTTAGGTCCCTGCGCATAGAATAGAGCATAGTCGTTATCATTCCATACACCATCTTCTTCACCTACCACCTGGATGGCATTTTCCTGTAAAGAATTATATCTAGGGTCCTGATTATATTCAGGCAGCATATTTCCTCCGTTTCCATAAATTCTCATGTTTCTTGGGTTTACGGAAGACGGATTGATTCCGTTATCTCTCAAAAACTGTGAGGTAATTTTGAATATACCGGATTTGTCAACTTTTATTTTATAAAAATTACCACTCGCTAAGGGATTATCAGCAGTGCCTATTCTATTAGTGCTGCCAAAAGTAGTTACCGGAACAGAAGCTTCTGAAATATTAAATGAAGAAAGTCTTTGGATGCGTCCTTTTATATTTTTAAATAAAGCAATACTGATGCTGGCATATCTTTCACCTTCTATCGTATAATAAGCAATATCTGCAATATCACGATCCGGAAGATTACTTTTGTCTAATTCATATAAATCCTGATTGGAAACTCCATCCCATACCAGGTCTGAAACTTTTAGCTGCTTTTCTCCAATTTTTTGCTTAGTTACTATAAAAACATTATTTTGGCTGAAAGAAAAACCTTCATTTTTAAAATTGGGAAGATTTAGTTTTGTGTCACCAAAGTCTTGAATTTTAGAACCATTCCATTCTATGGTGTTTCTTTGAGCGTAAAGTGTTGATGCAAAAGCGATTAAAGATAAAAGCGTGATTTTTCGTCTCATGTTTATTATTGAAATTGCTAAATTACAAAATAAATGAAAATTTTAGAATTAAATTGTAATACAATAAAATTAATTTGTTATCGTTGTTCAAAAAAATCAAATCTTTATTTGATTTATTGAATAATTTATTTTTTCTTTGTACTCTTGAAAATATTTATATCGACTATGAAAAAACTAAAGTTGTTTTCATTAATAGCATTAAGTTCTACACTTGCATTAACCAGTTGTGGCGGATCAGGAACCAGCAAAGGTGGTGGTACCAAAAAATTTGTCAGTAAAACAGGTTGGAAACCAAACGAAAAACAGGGTTGGTTTTTTGCAGGAAAGCAACAGAAGCAGAAAGGTTGGCCGGGAATGGTATATGTAGAAGGTGGAACTTTTACAATGGGATTAGTGAAAGATGATGTTATGCACGATTGGAATAACACGCCGCGCAGAATGCAGGTGAGTTCATTCTTTATCGGAGAAACTGAAATTACTAACTACGAATACCGCGAATACCTTACATGGTTGAAGTATGTATTCCCACCAAGTGATCCTAGTTTTAAGGAAATCTATAACGGTGCTTTACCAGATACCTTATTATGGGACAACAAACTTGCTAGAAACGATTATAATGAAACTTATCTGCGTTCTCCGGAATTCGATTATTATCCGGTAGTAGGAGTTTCTTGGACTCAGGCAAACAGATACTGTGAGTGGCTTACAGACAGAGCTAACGAAAAAGCTTTGATGCAGGCAGGTGTTATTGCTAAAGATCTATATATCAACGAATCTAACAACCAAGGTGGTACTGCATTCAACATGGATAAATTCAAAGCGAATGATCCTGAAATGCAAGGATATATCAATGAGAAAAGAATGCAGCAAAAATCTGGTATGAAAACTACCAACCAAAGATTGCTAGCTGCAAACAGAGCTCCGAATTCTGCTATGGTTCAGAAGTTCAGACTTCCTACAGAAGTTGAATGGGAATACGCAGCATTGGGTATGGCTAAAAATAGAGAATATAACCAATACTTAGGTAAAAAACCTCAGATCGAAAGACTAAGAGGAACAAAAGGTAAAGAAAGAGGAATGTTCCTTGAAAACTTTAAAATGGGTAGAGGAGATTACTCTGGTATCGCTGGATGGAAAAATGATGGTTCAGCACAGACTTCAGACGTAAGACAATATCCATCTAATGACCTTGGAATCTATGGTATGTATGGTAACGTTGCAGAATGGACTGCCGATGTATATAGACCTATCATTGATGAAGATTACAGTGATTACAACTATTATAGAGGAAATATGCCTCAGGCAATCGTAAAGAACGGTGACGGAACTTACAAAATGATTGACGAAGGTACTATTAAGTATGATACATTATCAGACGGAAGATTAGTTTATAAAGGTCTTCCTGGACAATTCGAAAGAGAAACAATTGCGGATTACAGAAACTATAGAGATGGTGACAGACAATCTTCACTGGAATACTATAGAGCTTCCGATTCTGCATCTGGATTCGATATGTACAACGCTCCTAAGAAAAGCTTTATAGTAGATGCAAACGGTAGAGTGAAACTGCAAAAAGATACCAGGGATAGAACTTCTGCAATCTCTAATGAGGTGAGAGTAGTAAAAGGTGGTTCTTGGCAAGACACTGCATACTGGCTGGATCCGGGACAAAGAAGATATAAAAATCAAGGTAGAGCTTATGGTTGGATTGGTTTCCGTGTTGCACAGGATGCCAGAACTAATGATAAGAGCAGAACTAGAAGATAATTATTTATCAAAAAATACATATAAAAAACCTTCCGTATTTACGGAAGGTTTTTTTATTTTTGAACCGTGAAATTACATGGTTCAAAAAAGCCTTGGGTAGATCTGGTGATTACATGTAAATTCTAAAAAAATATATTATATTTCCACATGAATATAGAACAATTTTATCCTTTATTTTTACAGGCTGATAAAGTGACCATCGATAGCCGAAAAATAGCCAGAAATGATATCTTTTTTGCCTTTTCCGGTGATAATTTTAACGCAGCAACGTTTGCTGAAAAAGCTATAGATGATGGCGCATTAGCTGTAATTGTAGAACAACAGGAATTTGAAAATAAGGATAGAAATATTTTCTACGTTCCATCTACTCTTGAATTCCTTCAGCAATTGGCGATTCATCACAGAAGCCTGCTGAAAATTCCTTTTATCGGACTTACGGGAAGTAATGGTAAGACAACAACAAAAGAACTGATTCATGCCGTACTTGCAGAGAAATTCAACGTACAATATACATATGGAAATCTGAATAATCATATCGGAGTTCCATTGACAATTCTTTCCATTAAACCGGCGCATGAAATGGCTGTCATAGAAATGGGAGCTAATCACCAGAAAGAGATTGAATTCCTGTGTACAATAGCAAAACCGGATTTTGGATATATTACCAATTTCGGAAAAGCTCACTTAGAAGGATTTGGAGGTTTTGAAGGAGTGATTAAAGGAAAATCTGAACTTTATACTTATCTGAAAAATAATAATAAAACGATTGTAGTTAATGAAAACGATCCTATTCAGGTTGATAAAACCGAAGGATATTCTCCTAAAATTACTTTCGGAAAAGAAAATGCAGATTACAACTTTGAATCTTTCTCAGAAGATCATTTTGTAGGTTTGAACTATCAGGGAGAAAAAGCGGTATCCAAATTAACAGGTGACTACAACTTTACGAATCTTTGTGTAGCAGCAAGTCTTGGTCTTCATTTCGGGATTAGCTTTGGGCAGATTAAACACGCTGTAGAACAATATACTCCAACGAATATGCGTTCACAAGTCGTGAAAAAAGAAAACAGAACTTTAGTGCTTGATACTTACAATGCCAACCCAAGTTCAATGACAGCCTCTTTACATAATTTTATTACATTTGAAGGCAGTAAAACCATTATTATAGGAGATATGCTGGAATTAGGTGTTGAGAGTGAAAAAGAGCATCAGGATATTTTAAAATTGGCTCATGATCTCCGTTTTGATGAAATCATCACAGTAGGGAATCATTTTAAAGCAGTTAATCCATCAGAACTTGCTTTTGAGAATACGGCTCAGCTTTCTGAATATCTGCAACAGCATAAAATTCAGTCAGAAAACATATTGTTAAAAGGTTCTAGAGGAATTGCGCTGGAGAAGGTTATCGATTTTATTTAACCTTTGAAGCCCAAAATTCAGTTACAATAAGCTTAATATTTTTGAATGTGCTTGGGAAAACTTCATCCTTAATCTGGTCGGTGTTTTTCCAGGCAACTTCAGTAATCCCTTCTTCAATCTGTGGTTTTGAAGTATCTTCACCATTGAAGTTCATTTCAAACCAGTGTGTACACTTTAAGATTTTCTCCCCGTTTCTCTCAATGTAGATATGATAAGTCGTATTAATGAATTCTACCAGCTCTACGTCTTTTAATCCGGTTTCTTCTTCTATTTCCCTTACCGCAGACTCTTCTCTGGATTCTCCTTTTTCCATTTTCCCTTTAGGAAGATCCCATTTTCCTAATCTTTTGATGAAAAGCATTTTTCCGTCAGGATTATTCACCAGACCTCCAGCAGCTTCTATGATTCTAAAAAGATTCTGAAACTCACTCCAGATTTGATCAATATTTTCGCCATAAACATTAAGCTCATTTACGGATGTATTTTCTAAAAGATCCAATGCAATCTCTAAAGTTGTGAAGCTTTCATACTCAAGATTTTTTTCAAGTCCTTCAGGATGCTTGGAAATCAATAATTTTTTTTCGTTCACAAAAACTTTATACATATCAGGAATTTATAGTTAATATTGATCTTAGAGGTAATAATTAAAGACGTGAAAACAGGTTGTTTTATTACGCTTACTACTATAATTTACTCGCAAATATATCAAATTATAGGAAGAAAACCTGTTAATAGACAAGCTTTATTTTTTCAAATGCCTTCAAAATTATCCTTGAACAGAACAGAACTTCTTCTAAAAAATAGTTTCATGAGCTGCAGAGTCTTCAGGAGAGGTTAAGCCTCCAAAAGAAGATAAGTTTGTAATGTTCAGCATTTATTTCTTCTCAGTTGAGTATTCCGTCTTTAAAAGTATGCTTTGAGTGATGCCTTTGTGGTTTTTTTTTATAATTTTGTTGTTATAGTAACAATTGTAAGAATTTAAATACAAAATAAAAAAATGAATTTAGAAGGACGAAAAATTATTGTCAATAAATCATCGAAAGAGCTAACTGAATTATTGAAAACACCGGAGAACTACAAAGATTTTATGCCGGATGGTCTTCAGAAATTTGAAACAAGAGATAACGGTTTTAAATTCGGATTACAGGGAATGCCTGAAATCGCTTTGAAAATAGATGAGGTAGATGATCAGAAAGCTGTTTTAAAGTCTGCAAGCTCAAGTCTTGATTTCTCATTAACAGCAACTTTAAATCCTATCAGTGAAAACCAGACAGAAGTTCAGATGTTGTTTGAAGGAAAATTCAATCCTTTTATCAAAATGATGGTGGAAAAACCATTACAGAACTTTATCAATACATTGACAGATAAGATCGAAGCTTACAAATAATAAAAAAAACCTTCATTTTTGAAGGTTTTTTTATGTTGTGATCGTATTGTTTTAAGCAATAATACCGGAGCTGTGATTGGAAATGCTTCCCGTAGTTGAAGACAGAACATTGATTTCATTCTGCATTCTTAGAACGCCCATAAATCCAAAGATCAGTGCTTCCTTATATTCCACAATCTCTTTTTCCGGGATGATAATCTCTGAAGTCGTTTTTTCCTTTATTTTTTCAATCAGAAAAGTATTATAGGCACCACCGCCGGTGATCAGTATATCTTTGATATTATTCTGATTGATCACCTTCGAAATTTGCTGTGCAATATGCTCTGTAAATGTGGCTAAAGAATCTAAAATATCAATGTCCGCAAGTTTTGGAAAAATGTGCTCATTGCACCATTCTATGCCTAGTGACTTCGGATGTTGCTGTTTATAAAAATCTAAAGCATTGAGCTGATTCAATACATTCATATTTATTTTACCTTTTCTCGCCAGATCACCATTTTCGTCAAAATTTTTATCCAATTGTTGAGCAAGATAATTCAGAATGATATTTACAGGTGCTATATCAAAAGCAATTCTTCTGCCGTGTAGTTGTAATGAAATATTCGAAAACCCTCCCAGATTAAGACAAGCATTATAGTTTGAAAAAAGCAGTTCATCCCCAATAGGAACCAATGGCGCTCCATTTCCTTCCATCAGTACGTCCTGACTTCTGAAGTCGTAAATTACAGGAATGCTGGTCTCTATTTTGATTGCTCTTCCATCTCCGATTTGAAGAGTGAATTTTCTATGTGGCTGATGAAAAACAGTATGACCGTGAGACGCGATAAGGTCTATATCGTCAAGCTGATGTCTTTTTATAAATTCTTTGACCTGCTTACCTAAGTAAAAGCCATATTCAGAATTAAGTGCCAAAAGATCTGGTGCAGAAAGAAAGATAGAATTCCTCAGTTTATATTCCCAGTCAGTGGAATAGGAGAGGGTTTCTGATTGTATGATTCGGAAATTCCATTGATCTTTCTTTTCAAATTCAGCAAAACAGAGATCCAGACCGTCCAGACTTGTTCCGGACATGAGCCCAATGGCACGGGTTTTCATGGTAAAGGAATTTATTTTTTCTTCTCGGAAATTCTCTTGGAATTAAAATCTCCGGTATTGTTATAAAAAGTATATTCTGAAAAATCATCCTTGGCTGTCATTCCATTGGCTCCTACCAGTGTAGAGCCGTCTTCCATGGTTACATAAACAGTATCTTTGGTGTAGATCCTTCTTTTTCTCTGGTCCCAATAAATTGTCTGCATAGCAAATTTTTGCCCCTCATTTGTGGTGATTCTTACATCGCCTTTGGCTTCATAGAACTTCTTGTATTCAAAAATACGGGCATATTTTGCAGTGATCTTTCCTGGGACTTTCGGTTTCTTTTTATCAAAGAATTCTATATTGATTCCTTTTCTTGCAACAACATAAGGGCTGTCAATTAACTCATATTTTTCAATAATAGGAGCTTTAGCCTTTAAAGTTACAAATCCGGAATCACGCTGTACGATATCAGCATTATTGATGATCTGTGAAGGGAAATTTTTACTTTGATTTCCATTTCTCTTAGTAAGATCTTCCTCACAGGATGTCAGTATAAAAAATATAGCACAACTAAAAAGGCATGCTATATTTTTATATGATATTTTTTTTGAAAAGTTCATTAGTTATAAAGTGACTTTCTGAACCATTTATCAGCAAAATTGAAGCCGAGTTTCAGGTTGATAAAGTTTTGGTTGATCAGATTATTCTTAACAGTACCTCTTTTACCTAATTCTACTCCTATTTCAAGACCGCTCATTCTGGTAATACTACTGTTTTTGAACGGAAGCATTACTCCGGCAGAAATACCAAATTTATTAATGTTGGTTCCATCAATCTTTAAGTTTCCTTTCTCATAGAAAGCACCATATCTATAGATAACTCTGGAGAAGTAATTTCTGAAGTTGTTATAGTTTGGCAAATACCATCCTCCGGCAGAAATTCTGTAAGTATCCTGTAAATTAAAAGTATTTCCGAAATAAGAAATGTTTTCTCCTTTTTTATAATCAAGCTGTCCGGAAAGGAACCAGTGATTTTCACTTCCGTATCCTACACCCACAGATGCCTGTAACGGAATAAGGTTTTTAGATTGTACATCCTTTTGGTCAATGATGCTGATATCAGTTTTAGTTCCTGCTGTCGGATCACTATATCTGTATGTACTGTTGGTATACTCAGTAGTTATATTGCTGGTATTCCCAAATGTAGCTGTGGCACCGATTGTTAATTTTTTATCAGTACGTGTATTAATTGTCTGATAGCTTGTACCTAAAGTGAAGTTAAAGTTTCTTACTCTGTTTTTGGTTTCAAAACCGTTTACATATTCAGAGTTTGAAGCACGGAATTCAGTAAGATCATAAAGATCACCAAAATATAAGTTCGCTCTTGCTCCAACAGAGAATTCCTGGTTTATTTTATAAGATAAAGCTACAGCAGCAGTGTTTAATGTACCACTTCCTTTAAACCCGTTTTGATAAATAATAGATCCTTCTTTATCTTCAGTTACAATATCATAGCTTTTTGAGCTGTATGGCTGATAGGTAAGTCCCATTTTGATTTTTGACGAAATAGGAAATGCCAGTGATATATTAGAAAGATACGTAGAATGCTTTGTAGATTTCATATCGCGAAAGTTCGATTTGAAATAATTGTTTTCGTTGGTAGCTTCCAGTTTGATACTTGTCAATTCGAAGTTAGTGTTGTTTGCAGGGTTTGCAAAGTTGAAACTACTGGTAAAATCACTTATAAAAGCAGTAGATATACCTCCCATGGAAGCAGTTTCGATCGTATTATCATATTTTACATCTCCAATTCCATATTTTGCATAGGGAGAGTTACTTAGACTCTGTGCATTCAGAAAATAGCCTACTGATATAAATGATACTACAAAGATTTTTTTCATTCTTTATTTTTAAAACAATGCGCAAATATCTTAAATATTAATGAATTGTAAAAATTATATGTGGTTAAAGTTTGTTAAGGGCTGATATACTGGGGGATTTTCGACTTTATGGATAAACGAATGTCAATTATTTCTCACTAATTTGCCTGTTTGTCAGATTTATAATTCACTATTTTTCTTTTGTTTTCATATTCATTTCTGGTTTTACATAGCAAAAATTGAGCACTTACCATTCCAGAATTTATTCCCTATTTCTTATCTTTGAAACATGAATTGGGAAAACATCGCCGGACAGGAGAATCTTAAAAAACTACTTAGAGAAAGCATTGCTGAAAACAGAGTAAGCCATGCTCAGCTTTTTGTAGGAAAGGAAGGATATGGTACACTACCCATGGTATTGGCATATGCAAAGGAGATTTTAAGCCAGGAAAATGAACACGCTGCCTCAAAAATTGAGCATCTGAATCATTTGGACTTACATTTCAGTTTTCCTGTTTTTACAGACAATAAAAATTCATTAAGTAAAAATAAATTCGATGAATTCCGGGAGATGATTCTGGCATCACCTTATGCAAGCTATGATGACTGGACCGCTTTCCTGGAGTCCGAAAATAAGCAGCTTTTTATCTCAGCAGATGAAATTGATGATCAAAACCAGAAATTTTCATTAAAAAGCTACGAAGGAGGAACGAAAATACTTATCGTTTGGAGAGCTGACAAAATGAATGTTGCTGCTTCAAATAAGTTTTTAAAATTTCTGGAAGAACCACCAGCAAAAACCATCATTCTTCTTACCGCTGAAAATACTAATGATATTCTTCCTACTATTCTTTCCAGAACACAGGTAGTGGAGGTTCCAAGGATTCACGATGAAGACCTTGAAGGTTACTTAAAAAAGAATTTGTCCGTTTCCGATGATAAAGTAAGAGAAATTGTTCATGAAGCCCAGGGGAACCTTAATGAAGCTCTGAAACTTCTTAGTTCGGGTGACAAAAGCAACGAATTTGAAAAGCTTTTCGTACAATGGGTTCGTGACGCCTTTATGGTAAAAAAGAAACCAGAATATCTCAGAAGTATCATTGTATGGGCAAGAGAAATAGCAGGCTGGAACAGAGAAAAGCAAAAGAACTTTTTAAATTATTGTTCGGAAATTTTCAGGCTTGCCCTGCTTCAGAATTATCAATCGGAAAATCTGGTGTATAAAAAGATCAATGCGAATGGGTTCAACTGGGCTGGTTTTTCAAAATTTATCAGTGGTGCAAATATTGAAAGTATTCTGGAAGAAATCAATGCTGCAGACCTGCATCTTACCCGAAACGGAAACCCTAAAATTGTATGGACAGATCTGGGAATAAAACTCTCAAGATATATTCATAAAAGTACATAAAATATAAAAACTCCGGAAAAACCGGAGTTTTTGTTTATTCGAATAAAAAAACTAGGCTGTTTTTTTATCCTTGGTAGTCTTTTTATCTTTTTCTTTAGTATTCTCAGCAGTTTTGGTCTTAGCATCACAACCTTTATGATGAGCATCAGAACACGCTTTTTTATCCTTTACAGAACATTCTTTTTTATCCTTTCCGGCACAGCAGCCTCCTTCTTTTGGTTTTTCCTGAGCATAGCTGAATGCAAATAATCCTATGGCAAGAATTGAGATGAATTTTTTCATGATTTTTTCATTTTTTAAGTCAATAAATGTAATACTTTTTTGATTATTTAATCTGAATAGAAAAATATTATTGATGAAATCTTATAAAAATCTTTATTATCACGCTATGTTTGCAAAATAAAATGCCTTTTAGGGTCAGAAATTCTGTTCATTATATCTAAAACAAATGGGAAATTATTTATGGGTTTCTAATGATGCCTGAAATTCCTGAAGCTCCTTTTCCATAAAATCAGGATTTTTGAGCTGTTTCCTCATAGATTTAATATTACCAATAGTGCTTTCAACAGCCAATCTGAACCACGGAAACTCCTGACTTAAAGAAGTAAGTTTTGCCAGTGCTCTTATTGGGGTTTCAGACTGCGATAAATGCACAGCATGTTCATACCTGAAAACAGGACAATAGTAATATTCTTCAGCAACATAGTCCCATGTAATATCATCTGCCTCTGTATTCATCAGATAGAGCATAGCGAAAATGGAAGAATCTGTGTAACCTTTAGAAAATTTAAAACAATCAAAAACAGATTCCGTATCCTCTCGTTTTATTTTTTTATCCAGTACTTCATGAAATATTTGATGAGAAAGCTCTTTTTCCGAGTGATTTCCTACTATATGAAGAAGTGTTGCATATTCTACTTTTACAGAGTCATCGTCAGGGTTATCATGATATGCCGTTTCAATATATTCCCTTGCGGCAGCATTATCAAGTAATGTTCGGTGAAGTTTTGACAGAGAAACAAGTTCTTCTTTAGTAAAATGTCTTTTATCAGACATATTTTTCTCAAAATATTGAAGAGCTTTTTTAGGATACCGGTCTTTCACAAACCTTTCAATCACCTGCCAGTGTTCCAGTTTCTCAAATTGTGAGTGATCCCAAAAACGATAGAACAATGATATACGATCCCATTTTGATTGAATTCCTTTCCATTCATTGAAAAGTTCTTTATATGCTTGATGCGGGGCGATACTCTGATCTCTATCATCCTTAATATCTATGCTGATGTCAATATCAGGATCAGAATAATACCGTCTGAAACCTTCAACAATTTCCAGATCAAAACGATTACCATCTTCATGTATAAGCGGAGCAGTAGCTTCTTCAGTTACAACAATACTTTTTACAGCTGATGGAGAATTTGTTACTTCAGCTATTGGAGTCGTTTTTTCTTCTGATAAAATAGGAAGCTCTTCAGCCTGAAAATCATGTTGAGGAGGATCATTTTTAAAAATTACTTCATTTGTCTGTTTTTTTTTCCTCTTGAAAAGAAAGTCAAATAAGCCCATATAACTAGTTTTTTGTAAATATAAATTAAATCTTCATTAAATAATCAATCAATCGTTTGATTTTATGAAGAAGTTGTGTAAATTTGCACCCTGAAAAAATGAAAATGATATGGTTTCAAAAGAAGAAAATATATTATTTGCAGCTGAAAAGCTTTTTGCTGAAAAGGGTTTCAACGGAACTTCTACCAGAGAAATTTCTAAGGCAGCGAATGTAAATATCTCTATGATCTCCTACTATTTCGGATCAAAAGAAAAGTTATATGAAAAATTGATGGAATACAGAGTGCGGGAGGGACAATTCTTTTCAAAAGATATCATAGAGCGCACAGACATCAATGAATGGCAGAAAATTGAAAAAATAATAGACCAGTTTTCCAATAGGATCATCACACAGAAATGTTTTTACAGGATTATGCAACGTGAGCAGCTTCATACAGATAATCCACAAATTGTTACTTTTTTGAAAGAAACTAAAATGTCATTCCTTTCCATGTATTCCCGTATTCTGGCAGATGGGTTGAAGAGTGGAGTTTTTACAAAAAATCCTCCTATTTACCTGCTTCATTCTACCATAAGCGGTACTTTATTTTATGCATTTAATGCTAAGGAAATGTATAAAGAATTCCTGAATGATACAGATGATGAAGATATTTTTGATACAAAATACTATACAGAACTTAATAGACATATAAAACATTTACTAAAAGACCTTTTAGGTTATGAAGAGAATAAATAACTCAGTAATTGCATTATCGCTATTTATAGGAATAGCAAATGCAAATGCTCAGGAGAAAAAGACACTTTCTCTTGACGAAGCTGTGCAGCTGGGAATCCAGAACAGCAAAAATCTCAAGATCGATGCAGCCAAGATCGAGGAGGCTACCGCTGATCTTTTGGAGGCTAAGAACAGACAGCTCCCGGAATTGAAGGTTTCAGGAAGCTATATGTATCTTCCGATAAAACCAAACATAGACATTAAGCTTCCCGGGCTTTCCGGAGGAGCCGGAGGACCGGAAGTACATCAGGTAGTTTTTGGTTCAGCGAATCTAAGCGTTCCGATTTATAGCGGAGGGAGAATCAAGTATGGAATTCAATCTGCTAAATATCTGGTAGAAGCTTCAAAACTAAGCACGGAAAACGATAAGATTGCAATCGCTTATAACGTTGCGCAGGCTTATAATAACCTGTTTAAGGCTAACCAATCCATTAAGGTTTTTGAAGAAAATCTTGCCGCTTCTCAAAAAAGAGATGAGACTTTTCTTAAAATGGAAAATAACGGATTGATCGCAAGAAATGACAGGTTAAAAGCGAATCTTCAGACTTCAAATATTGAACTTCAGTTACTTGAAGCTAAAAACAACTACAATATTGCCAATATCAATATGGATTTGTTATTAGGACTTCCTGAAACGACAGAACTTGAAGTGGATGAGAACTATATCGAAGAAGGCTCAGAAGTAAAACCTATTGATTTTTATGTAAATGAAGCCAGAGAAAACCGTAAAGATCTACAGGCTTTAGCTCAACAAAGAAAAGCAGCAGAACTGGGAACAAAGGCAGCAAAAGCAGAAAATCTTCCTTCACTGGCATTCACCGGAGGATATGTAGCCGCAGATATTCCTAAGTTTCTTACGGTGTATAATGCGATCAATGTAGGAGTAGGTATTTCTTATAATTTATCTAATATCTGGAAAGAAAATTCGTCATTAAGACAATCTCAGGCGAGAGAAAAACAACTTGCCGCTACGGATGAGCTACTGAATGATAACATTAAGCTTGATGTAAACAGAGAATATCAGAACAACGATTACTCTCATAAAAGAATCGCTGTTTTTGAAAAATCAGCTGAGCAGGCTAATGAAAACTACAGAATTACAAAAAATAAATACGACAACGGTCTTGCAACCATGACAGAATTACTGGATGCAGATGCAGCTCAGATTGCAGCTAATGTTGGCGTAATCAATGCAAAAGCAGACGCCGCTTTAGCATACAGAAAACTATTACAAACAACAGGTACTTTAACAATTAAATAATCAGATCGAAACCAAAATGGAAAATAATAATACACAGGCAGCTGAACCTAAAAAGAAAAAAAGTTTAGTTTTTCCTATCATCTTAGCAGCCGTAGTGATCGGAGGAGGTATCTACGGTTACAGAGCTTACAGCTACGGACAGTATCATGAAGAAACTGACGATGCTCAGATTGCTTCCAATATGACACCGGTAATTTCTAAAATTTCAGGATATGTGGCTGAAGTAAAAGTAAAAGATAATCAGTTCGTAAAGAAAGGAGATACTTTGGTTATTTTGGATAACAGAGATCAGAAAATAGCTCTTGAACAATCTCAGGCAGCTTTATCCACTGCAAAAAGCAATATTTCTACCGCAGAGGCTACTACTACAGCTACATCTAAAAACATCAACAGTTCTGAAGCAGCAGTAGCAACAGCAAATGCACAGATAGAAGCTGCAAAGGTAAATGTATGGAAAACATCCCAGGATTTAAAAAGATATGCCAATCTTGTAAAAGATCACTCTATTACAGAACAGCAATATGAGCAGGCATTAGCAGCAAAACAATCTGCGGATAAACAACTTCAGGTATTGGTAGAGCAAAGAAATCAAATTGCTCAGCAGACTACCATTGCTTCTTCTCAGACAGCAGCAAGCTCTCAGCAGATCAGTGTTGCGAATTCTGTTGCCAAACAAAGAGAAGTAGACGTAGAAAATGCGAGATTAAATTTATCATACACGGTAATTTTAGCTCCTGAAGACGGATATGTTGGAAAAGTACCTACGCAGGCAGGTCAGTATTTACAGGCAGGAGCTCAGTTGTTTGCTTTAGTTAAAAACGATCAGAAGTGGGTAGTGGCAAACTTCAAAGAAACACAGGTAGATAAAATGGTAGAAGGACAAAAAGTGAAAATTGAAATCGATGCTTTCCCTGATAAAGAATTTGATGGTGTAGTAAGTTCATTCTCTCCTGCTACAGGGGCTACATTCTCTATTCTTCCTCCTGATAATGCGAGTGGTAACTTCGTAAAAGTAGTTCAGAGACTTCCTGTAAAAATCGATTTTGTAAATCTTGATAAGAATATTGCAAAAAGATTAAGAACAGGAATGAATGTGAAGGCTGAGGTTTCATTGAAATAATATTTAAAATTGTTTAAAAGTCAATCCATTCCGTTATGAATTCGATTGGCAGCTACTATGAGAATAGGCTGCCCTAAAATTCACTATTCACTAGTGAAGCGAAATTGACCATTGACTTTTTCACATCGAAAAAAACTTATGCAAGATTCATTAGTAGAATATGGAGCCCGAAGAGTGATTATTACAATCACAGCAATTCTTTGTGCTCTGCTTGAGATTGTGGACTCCACGATTGTGAACGTTGCCCTTAATGAAATGAAGGGTAACCTTGGGGCTACACTTTCAGAAGTGGGCTGGGTAATTACTGCCTATGCGATCGGAAACGTAATTATCGTACCGATGACCAGCTGGCTTTCTCAGCAGTTCGGACGTAGAAATTACTTTGCAGCTTCCATTATCATATTTACCATATTTTCATTCCTCTGCGGAAACGCAACAAATATTTGGGAATTGGTATTTTTCAGACTGATGCAGGGAATTGGAGGGGGAGCCCTTCTGGTTACCTCACAGACAATCATCACAGAGTCTTACCCTATTGAAAAAAGAAGTATGGCTCAGGCGATTTATGGATTAGGAGTAATCATTGGTCCTACATTAGGACCACCATTGGGAGGATACATCGTTGATAATTACAGCTGGCCGTATATTTTCTATATCAATATTCCAATCGGGATTGCCGCGACTTTAATGACGCTTCAGTTCGTCAGAAGTCCAAAATTTGCAGAAAAACGTAAAGTTTCAGATGTAGACTGGCTCGGAATTGCTTTATTGGCGGTGACGGTAGGTTCATTACAGTTCATCCTGGAAAGAGGGCATGAAGAAGACTGGTTTGAAAGTGGAATGATCGTAGCCTTTACAGTGGCAGCAGTATTAGGATTTATATTATTCCTTTGGCGGGAACTTACCTTTAAATATCCGATTGTAGAACTCAGGGTATTAAAAAATGGAAACTTAAGAATCGGGACGGTAATGTCGTTTGTGTTAGGGTTTGGGTTGTATGGATCTACATTTATCGTTCCGCTTTATACACAGAGTATTTTAGGATGGACGGCACTTCAGTCGGGAGCATTGATGATTCCGGCAGCCCTTACAACAGCGTTTATGATGCCGATTATCGGAAAACTGCTGACGAGAGGGGCAAAACAGCAGATCTTGGTTTCTCTAGGATTGTTCATCTTCTTTATCTATAGTTTCTGGGGATATAAAATACTGACTCCTGATACAAGTAAAGAAGCCTTCTTCTGGATGCTTATTGTGAGAGGTGCCGGATTAGGATTACTATTCATTCCGATTACATCCTTGTCATTAAGTACTTTGAAAGGGCAGGAAATTGGGCAGGGAGCAGCCTTTACAGGAATGATGAGACAGCTGGGCGGATCTTTTGGAATTGCAGCTATCACCACCTTTATTGCAAATGCCGGACAGACATATAGGAATAATTTGATTTCGCATCTGGATTCCAATAGTTTTGAAGTTCAACAAAGAATTAATGCTTTAAAAGCCAACTTTATAGCAAAAGGAATGACTCCCGATGCAGCACTGAATGCAGCTTATAAAATGCTTGATCTATCTGTAACCAAACAGGCAACCGTATTATCTTATATGGATGTATTTCTTTATCTCGGAGTAATATTTTTAATATGTATTCCGTTTATCTTATTTATTAAAGAAAGAAAAAGTAAAGAAAAGATAGATTTAAGTGAAGCCATGCACTAAATTTTAATCAAAACCTCCGAGAGTATCGGAGGTTTTTTTATAAACGAAATTTGGATATTTTTCCATCATGATAACTTCCACTTATCGTCTTTCTTACCAAATTTATTTTTTCTAAAGAATAAATATCAATATCAACATCAATAGGAGCGGGCTTTAGCCCGCTCTCATTAGAATTTTATCATGGAATAAACTTATTGTATGGCTTGTAACCATTCAATTCCACTGATGTCAATCAGTTTTAAGGTATACATTTCCTGTTTTCGAAGAATATCATCAATCCGGATATTAATATCTGCCTTAGCTCCCAACGGAATAACAAGACTATGTTTTCCGGGTTTTACTTTAGCTACATAATGGTTTTTAATATCCTGATTAGACAATTTTGAAAGTTCTTTATGATCTATTTCTTTTAAAATCTTTCCGTTTTTATCCAGAATGTGAATGCCTATGAGGAAAGAGCCATATACATCCGCTCCTTCTGTTCTGTAAACCTCAAATTTTAAATCCGAATTATCATGAGAAATGTTTGAGATTTCAAGTTTCGGTTTTACAGACTTATTGTGTAACGTTCCCCAGACACCGCCATGAAAATATTGATTGGTGTAAAGGGTAAGTCCGAAAATAATAAGTGAACCTGTTAATACAAAAACCTTAGGCTGAGCCATAGGAAGTCTACCGGAACCCAGCCATTGAAACCACTTTCTTTGAGTAAAAGTCTTATTTTTTCTCATCAAATAATGATCAAAGGAATAATCTCCGCTTCCGGTAAGAAAGAGAACAAATCCACCTGCTACACCCAAAACTCCGATTTGCCATTCATCCAGACAGGTCGTTCCCAGCCAGCCCGAACCCAATAGAATTCCTAAGGCAAGGCTGAAAATACCAATGCTCATCAATCGCGTAAACAGTCCAAGGATAATAAATAGCCCTATAATAGCCTCAATGATCGTAAAAACCATCATAGATCTTTGTAATGCATCAGGATGGGTAACCAGATATTCTATAATAGGCTTTATTCCTAAAGCATTGGGTAAAAAGTGATTGAATTTCTCTCCGATATATCCTTTGTCATCGGGAATAAGCTTGTTTTCGAGGATAAGTCTGCGCCAGAAAGCTGAAAAATAAGTCCATCCGATCACCATACGGAGGGATAAAGTATATAAACCAGCCAGATCAGAAGACTGACTGTTTGTAATATGTTTCATTGAAATTAATATTATATTGTAAAAAACTGATTGTAATGATTAAAAGTTTTTTAAACAAGATTCAATTTCAGTCTTTTAAATAAAATATATTTCGGTGGGCTGTTTCCTGTACTATGCCCTGAATAGTCGTTGAAAGTAAGATTTACATATTGTGTATTTTCAACAGCAGCCGTAAAGTTCGAAAAAATGTTGGAATGTTTAGCCTTAGCTACATTCTTTGAAAATGATATTTTAGAAGAAGTAGAAGAAAAATCACAGTTTGAAGTAAGATTAGATGTTGTCTTAATCTTATTTAATCCACTGATATACTGAATGTCAAAAATATCAAGAACATTCCTTTTTACAGAACATGGAGATAATGAAAACGCCAATATAAGCATCATTATGACGGCTTTATAGGTCTTCATATGGATCTTGGTGTCTGACATTATTACAAAACTACACTTTATTTTAATTTTTGCTCAATAAATTTTAAAAATTATCCTGCTGATCTACAAATAAATAGTGTGAACAGTTATCTATAAGCTTAAAATTATTTTTTCCCACAATATTTTTAAGGTTGTTAAACTGTTTTTGAGAGAATATTCCATCATTTTTTCCATAAACAGCAAAGATGGAAAACCCTTTTCTTTTGATTACCTTTAAAACATTTGTATTATCAAGGTTATTGCGTTTTTCATTTTGATAAAATGTAAGAGGAGAGTTGGTATTTCGGATGTTATTTCTGTAAAATTCACCTTCTTTATATTGTTTTCTTAGATTTTCACTTTCCGGAGTAGGGTTAGGCATATCAAAAAAGTTCATTTTTCCTGCTATTTCGTAGCATCTTTTTCTGTAAGCTGCAGAATTTTTATCAAGATTTTCTATGTTATCAATTTCTTTTAAGGAGATAGGTTCATTCTTGAAATATTCCTTTGCCTTATTCAGGATATGATTATACGTTTCCTGTTGTGTAAATAATGCTCCTGCGAGTGTTAATGTTTTTACTTTTTCAGGATATTGATCTGTGAAAAGAGTACCGATGATTCCTCCAAAGCTATGGGCGAGAATATGTGCCTTTTTGATGTGATAAGTACTGTAAATCTGGTTAAGGTCATTAAAACTTTCCTTAAAAGTCATCGTAGCATTCTCATCTTTTGAACGTCCTTCACCACGTCTGTCATATACAATCACATAAAACCCTTTGTCTGCAAGGTTTTGAGCGGTTGTTCCTTCAAATAGGGTAGCATTGCCGCTGGGACCGCCATGAATAAAAATAACGGCTGGATTCTCTTGCTTTCCATAAGCTTTTGAATAAATGCTCTGAGCATGCAGGGAAATTAGAAATAAGGAAAACAGGAGAGAAAAAAGTAATTTCATGGTTGATATTTGAGGTGGCTAATCTAGTTAATATTTCTGAAGTATTGAAGAGAATTCTATGGAGGAATGTTGTAAACCACCCCGTCGAAAATTTTTTGAATTCTCGCCACTCTTCTAAAGGATGGGAATTTTCACATCTTCAATTCTGATTTTAAGAATAGCTTGGAAAATAGTGTATTATATAAATTATCAGAAGTAATTTTCAAACTTTTTTAACTTCAATATTTCTTTCTTAAAAAATAAGTACTCCTGACTAACAGTTGTCACAAACCTGCCTTATCTTTATCCATTATTAAAAAATACATCAATGAGTTATTGTTTGGCAATAGAAGGAATGCAGCCTGAAAGCAGGAAAGAACTGCACAAAAATTATCATGATAATTATTACGGGTTTCCAATTCATGACGACAATGAATTGTTTGGAAGACTTATTTTGGAAATTAATCAGGCAGGGCTGAGCTGGGAAACTGTCTTAAAAAAGGAAGAAAGCTTTAGAAAGGCTTACGATAATTTTGATATTCAAAAAATTGCTGCTTACACGGAAAAAGACCGTGAGAGGCTTTTGAGAGACAGCGGAATTATCAGAAATAAATTGAAAGTGAATGCCGCCATTGAAAATGCAAAAACAATTATTGAATTGCAAAAAGAATTCGGTTCATTTGAAAAATGGCTAGAGCATCATCATCCCAAAACGTTACCGGAATGGATGAAACTTTTCAAGAAAACATTCAAATTTACAGGTGGGGAGATCGTAAATGAATTCCTGATGAGCACAGGATATCTGAAAGGAGCACACCATGAAAGCTGTCCGATTCATGCAAAAGTATTGAAACAGATGCCTTTATGGAACGTAACGGAAAAGAATTAAAAATTTTTATACCATAAAATTTAACCACAAAAATCGCAAAAAGTATTAACTATTTAAGGATTTGAAAGTGATTGTTTTATATACTATTATGATACACTTTTGAAGTGTTTAAGTATAAATTTTTGTGATATTTGTGGTTTAAAATATTATTCTTGGCTGGGGATGTTTTTTGTTATCAGATCTTTATGTTCTTTTCCCCATTTTTCAAATTCAAGAATGATCGGCTTCAGTTTATAGCCTATTTCTGTAAGCTCATATTCTACTCTTGGCGGAACTTCTGCATATACCGTTCTTGTAATGATTTTATCTTCTTCCAATCTGCGGAGTTGTAGCGTAAGCATACGTTCTGTAATATTCTGAAGACGCTTTTTTAATTCTCCGAATCTCATTTTACCATTAACGAGGTAACAACAAATAGCAAGTGCCCACTGCCCACCGATAATATTAGATGCATATACTTCCGGACATTCGTCTGCAAGGGCTTTTTTATTCGCAAAATTAGTCGAGGTTTCCTTTATTTTAGTCATTACTTACATTTTTTATAGTACCCTACAATAGGTTGCTAATGTACGAAATGTAAGTTACTTATCGTAATTTTGCGATAGAAAATTTAAACTTAATGAAAACGTTAATTATTGTTACTCATCCTGATATAGAAAAATCTGTCATTAATAAAAGATGGATTGAAGAATTAAATAAATATCCGGAAAAATACACCGTTCATCAGTTATACAAAGCATACCCCGACGGGAAAATCAACGTTGCCAAAGAGCAGGAGCTAATGGAATCCTACGATAAAATTGTCTTCCAGTTTCCTTTTTACTGGTTCAGCAGTCCGCCACTTTTGAAACAATGGCTGGATGAAGTTGTTTTATATGGTTGGGCATATGGAAGCAATAGTGGGTTTAAGCTGGAAGGAAAGAAAATGTCTTTAGCTGTTACTGCCGGAATTGATGAAGAAGGTTATAGCCCTTCAGGAGAATATAAATATACAATGAAGGAGCTTTTCCGACCTTATGAACTGACCTTTGATTATATTAAGGCAAACTATGAAGAACCTTTTGTTTACTATGGAATAGAGCGTGATTCATCAGAAGAGTGGATAGAGAAGAGTGTTCCGGAGTATCTGCATTTTCTGGATAATTTATAGAAATAATAGGGAATCTATTTGGAAGCTTTTTTTCAAATGGATTCCTATCCCACGGTAGGCGTATCCTCTTCCTTCAATATTTTTTTCTCCTTCATGGTCAGCATCATACGTTCATACTTATATTTTTCCCAATCAAATTGATTCAGAAAATCAAGTGCTGCCTGAAAACCTCTGTTAAAAAGTTCTTCTTTTTCTTCTCTTTTCATAAAGAAATTCAGCCAGCTACTGGTGCCGCAATTAACCGTCTGTATGCTGTATAAGCGATAGAAAGTATGTTTGGTAAGAAACGTTTTATCATTAAACCCTTTTAATGTGCTGATAATATTTCCGGCATAGCTGAAAGGTGTTTTAAGGATTTCTTCACTCGTTTTTCCCTTATCTGAAAGAATATCCGAATCACTGGTTAATTGTACCCCAAAAAGGGGCATTCTTGGGTAAAAAACTTCATCAGCATGAAAGAGGTCAATAGGGAAATTGGAAATACTTCCTCCATCAATGAAAACTCCAACGGGATTGATGTCTTCCTGCTTGGTATTCATCCAGAATCTCCATGCATATTTCACAGAATCTTCATTCTTGTCAATCCTTTTCTGGAATGGTTCAAAGAAAAAAGGGACAGACATTGATGCTCTTACAAATTCGGCAGGGCTGGTGTGTTTCAATTCTTCTTCAGACCAATATAAATTTGCCATTGTAGGAAGTTCTACTTTGATTTTGGCATTGATATCTGTAGTGACGATCACATATTCGGATTGTAGTAAATAAAATGGATTATTTTTATAATAATCATTATTCACAGCACTGTCATAAAAGATTTTATACCTTGTCTGGTCAATATGTTCAAGGTTTTTAGCTTTAATTTTTTCAATACTGTTTAACGTGATTGTATAGTATTCCTGCCCGTTTCCATAACGGTAATTGAGCTTAAGATCATGTTCCTTCTGAATAAACTTCTCATTAAGATTAGCTACAGTTTTCACTCCGAAATTGTCCAAAGCATTTTTCATCGTATTCAGAAAAACATTTCCAGGGTTCAGTCCGCTATTTTCCTTTCTGAAATTATGATACAGCTTTTTAATACAAAAAAAGAGAATAATAGCCGGAATCAAAGGGATTAAAAACATCAGCTTAGCACTCAGAATGCTATTGGATGGAGCTGCAAAAGGGATACTGACGAGAATAATGAACAAAACAACAGCAATAATCGCATTGATTTTAAAGAAATTCTTATTATTCAACATTCCATGGAGTGTAGTTTTTACATAAGTTTTACCATCCATAAAATCCGCAAAGTCCCAACTGAAAAGAACTTCTTTAATCAGTTCACTTTTCGCTTCTTCCTTGGTTTTACAGGCTGCAATAAGCATCGTATTAATCGCTCCCGCACTGGTCCCCGCAACTTTCAGAAAACGGATGCCAAAGATTTCAAGCCCATACAGATAGCCTACCAATGCACTGCCCCAAACGCCGCCGCCTTCCTGTACAAATTCTATATACTGATTCCCGTCTCCATCCAAAAGATCAGAAAATTCCTTTTTAGAAATGTTCTCATGCAGCGCAATAAGTTGATCCCTGGATGCCTGCGACAGAGATTGGTCTTCCAGAATAACCTTAAGATCTTCAGTTTTCATAGTAATTTATTTGGTGACAGGAGGTTTTATGAACCTAAGTTTGCAGTCACTAAATTACTGTTTATTTGGAAATCAAAATATTAATTATGTAGTAGTTGCAGTAAGTTCTTTAAATATGAATAGCATAAATTTCCCCTAGGTAAACACAAAACACAACGTAATCTATGAATGATTAAATCACCACTGCTTGCGTCTTACATAGATAAACGTGCTGATAACAACCGTTGCCATGGCTCCTAATGTGATAAAATAACCATATTTATGGTGAAGCTCCGGCATAAAGTCAAAATTCATCCCATAAACTCCTGCAATAAAGGTGATTGGTAAGAAATATACCGAATAAATAGCCAAAACTTTCATCACCTGATTTGCTTTTTGGTCCGAAAGTGCCAGAAACATCGAGATAAGGTTGGTGATCTGTATATTCAAATGATCAAAATCGGCAACTACATCCTTATGCTTGTCTTTTAAATCCACTATTTCAGAATCCTGTAAATTTAAAAGTTTGAATTTATCAATAGCATCCGTAGAAATGATCAGTACCCGTGAATTCAGCCCTGATTTTCGTTTTAATTTATATAGCCTTCGGATCTGGCTGGTGTGGTTGGTGTTCTTCAGAAAGATCTCATTCTCAATATTATCCATCGTTTCTAACAGGCTGATTGATTCATCATCAAAGCTCTTCATAATCAGAATCGTGATCATTAAAGCAATTTTCTGAGGAGTCATTTCTTCCTGTGAAAGCGAAAGCTGTTTTTTCGTTTCAGTAATACTTCTGGTTTTCATTCTGTGAATTGTGATAATGGTTTTATCCAGAATAAAAATGGCGATCTTTGTACTGATATCGCTGATGGTATTCAGGTTTTTCCTTTCAAGCTCGGTGCTTTCACGGAGAAGGAAGAACTTCACATTCCCGTCTTCTTCATATTTAGGTAAGTGGTTGGGGTCTATCGTGTCTTCCAGAAGAAGATTGTTGATTTCATATCGTTCATGGAGAAACTTAAGGTCTTCTGCAGTAGGAGCCTCTACATCTACCCATTCACAATGGGTGCTTCTGTATATCGTATTAATTGGCATAAAGTAAAAATACTAATATTTTGAAATACTATGTTTTAAATAAGTTTTATCTTTGCCAAAATTATAAAACTATATGATTAAAAGTACAATAAAAGGAGTAGGATTTTATGTTCCTGATAACGTTGTTACAAATGATGATTTAGCCAAACTAATGACTACTAATGATGAATGGATTACGGAGAGAACAGGCATCAAGGAACGAAGACACAGAAAAAACAGGTACGACTCCCAGGAAACCAGCGCTTATCTAGGTTTCAAAGCTGCTGAAAAAGCAATTCAAAATGCAGGGCTTACTTCAAAAGATATCGATTATATTATTTTCGCAACCCTTTCGCCGGATTATTATTTCCCTGGATGTGGCGTTTTGCTTCAGGATATGCTGGGATGTGATACAATTGGAGCCTTAGATGTAAGAAACCAAT
The DNA here is from genome assembly GCF_059515185.1 of Chryseobacterium sp. CS2K3. Lineage (NCBI taxonomy): Bacteria > Pseudomonadati > Bacteroidota > Flavobacteriia > Flavobacteriales > Weeksellaceae > Chryseobacterium > Chryseobacterium sp. CS2K3. The sequence continues at coordinate 38,589 of NZ_JCAKRW010000007.1, forward strand.
GTTCAGGATTTGTATATTCTATGAGTGTAGCCAATGCATTCATTAAGTCAGGGATGTACAAAAACATTCTTGTTGTAGGAGCGGAGGTTCATTCTTTCGGGCTGGATTTTTCTGATGAAGGAAGAGGAGTTTCGGTAATTTTCGGTGATGGGGCAGGAGCCATCGTACTTTCTGCAACTGAAGATGAAAATGCTGGTGATGTTTTAGCGGTAAACATGCATTCTGAAGGTAAATATGCAGATGATCTTTGTACTCAGTTCCCGGGCTCTAAATTCGGATGGAGTGACAGAATGAGAAAAGATCCTGCAAATGTGACGAATAAAGAAGTATATCCGATCATGAACGGAAACTTTGTGTTCAAGCATGCTGTTACAAGATTTCCGGAAACAATGATGGAAGCTTTAAACAAGGCAGGAAAAACGGTTGAAGATCTTGATATGTTTATCCCGCATCAGGCGAATCTTAGAATTGCTCAGTTTGTTCAGCAGAAATTCGGGTTGCCGGATGAGAAAGTCTTCAACAATATCCAGAAATACGGAAATACAACGGCTGCTTCTATTCCAATTGCTTTAAGTGAGGCTATTGAACAAGGAAAAATTAAAAGAGGTGATTTAGTCCTTCTTTCTGCTTTCGGAAGTGGATTTACCTGGGGAAGTGTCTTATTTGAATACTAATATCAGACGTTTACACAAAATAAAAACCGCAGAGTGATCTGCGGTTTTCGTTTTTTTATCATTAATGGCTCATTAAAGACTTTTCAATAATGTTTCAGTCTCAGAAGAGTCCTGTCCTGCGCTTTTTGCCAGTTCAATTGCCTTTTCAGCCCACATTTTTGCGTTTTTCTTGTCACCCACTTTGTTATAAAGATTTGCCAGTGTATCTGTGTTGGCATAGTTCTGATCTTTTTTTACAGATTCTTGTGCCCATGCAATCGCTTTTTCCAGAGAAGCTTTATTGCTTACATTTTCAAAAAAGTTCCAGGCAAGAGAATTTAACTCATCAGATTTTGCTGTAGAATAGTCTTTGTAAAGATCCAGCGTTATCTTTTCGTAGGTTGGGATATCCTTATTTTTTAGAGCTCTGTTAGCCTTCATTCTCTTCAGAATTTTATCAGCTTCTTCTTTGCTTAAAAATGATTGAGTGGCTGACATAAAATACGCATCATCCCAAGTTTTAGTATCAGGATTGTATGCTTTTTTAGCCACTGTATTCAGCTTAATATTTTTATCCAGTTTTTCGTACTGATCTCCAGGGAAAAGCTTAATGAAGTCTGCTTTTTTGTTCTGGAAGATTTTGTATAAAGGACTTTCTGTACTTTGTGTGCCGGCAATAAGCATTTGAATATCTTCCTGATCAAGTGTTGCTTTCTGTTCAAAATAACGGTTCATTACCTTACCTGCAAATTCACTATCATTATACATGGTAAGCATTGCAAGATTCTTTAAGAATTCAGGATTTTTTTCTCCTTTTTCAAATTGAAGCTTTAAAGAAGTAAGTCTTTTGCTTGGATCTCCGGCATCCTTTGCAAACTGAATGAAATCTTTTTCTTCTACATATCCCAGTGTTCTGTGTACCGCTTCACCATTTCCGTCAATGAACAGATATGTTGGGAATGCTTTTACATTATATTTTTTAGCAATCTCAATTCCTTCTCCTTTTTCCATATCAATTTTAGCATTGATGAAGTGAGAATTATAATAATCACCTACAGATTGAAGAGGGAAGATATTTTTCACCATAAGTTTACATGGTCCGCACCAAGAAGCATAAGCATCAATAAAAACAAGTTTGTTTTCCTTTTTTGCTTTGGCAAGGATAGAAGCAAAGTTTCCTTCCTCGAATTTGATGCCCTGCGCCCATGCAAATGCACCTATAAATAGAGCTGAAAGTATCGTTAATTTTTTCATATAAACTTTTTATTACCTGCAAATGTAATAAATATGATGACATTTGAGCAGTTCACATTGAAAATAATTATTGGAGAACTTTGTTTTTATTATAGATTTAGGCTTATATCAAAGGTAATCGTTTATTATTTTATGGCTATTGTTAAAATTAATGTAAATAATGATTTTAGTTAAATGATTAAATTTCAGTAGAATATTTTAATTAAAAGTAAAATATTAGTAATTTTGTAAAAAACAAAAAGACACTCGTGAAAAAATGATGAATTATTATAAGAATAATAATTTGTTTTTTTATGTCTAATAATCTACTGAAATTTTTGTTTTTGCTGATCCCAGCAATCCCCATATTTGCCCAGAAAAAGAACAGCTTCGACCAGGCTTGTGAAAGAACCTCTGCCATTACTGCATATAAAGACTTATCAAAAGCTATAAAAACAGCAGATTCCCTATATATGATGGCAGATAAGCCTTCAGAGAAAATAAAGAGTCTCATGTTGTCGTCAGAGCTTTATCATCATGCAGGAGAAATTAAAAAAGCAATATGCTACAGTGAAAATGCACATTCATTGGTTAATCAGATTAATGATGCAGAACGGATGGCTGGTGTAAGCAGATTATTGGCGAGACAATATAGACAGGTAGGGTTATACGAAAGAGCTAAAAAATATATCTTAAAAGGGCTCGAAGCAGTTCAGACAATTTCCGATTTCCAGATAAAAAATGAAGCTGAAGGTCTATTGAACCAAGAGATGGCTTTTTATGAAATGGAGGTGGGGAATTATACCAATGCTATAAAGCACATCCAGTTTTCACTTAAAAACTTTGAAAAGATAAACAGCAAAATTGAAGATCGTACAGAAGCTGCTTCTTACCAGCTGTTGGGAGATATTTACTTTAAACTAAATGATTATAAAACCTCTGAAAACTTTTACAGAAAAGCCGAAGAATTGCTTAAAGCAGGAAGCTGTACTCTTGGACTTGTTTATAACGGACTGGGGGGAATTCGTGTGAAGCAAAAGAACTGGAAAGATGCTGAATTATATCTGAAAAAGGCAGAAAAAATAGCAGATACTTCAAGAAGTTTAAAGCTTAAAAAAGCTGTATATTCCAATATCAACGATTATTATGAAGGAACAGGTGATAACTATAAAGCCTCTCTCTATGCTGTAAAATATGTAAGGGCATATGATAGTATTGCTGCCCGTAATCAGGCTTTCACAGGTAAGACTAATGTTTCAGCTGCAAAAACCGGGAAAACCGGTAAAATGAATATCGCGAAAAATGCAGCTATTATTATTCTTTTCATTTCTCTGGTGGGCTTAATTATTTTTATCAGAACCAAACAGAAGAAACAGCGTTCAAAGCTCAGGAACATCATCAGAAGTCAGGTCAATAGGATTAATAATCACCGAAACCAACTTATAAGGCAGACTGAAAGTTCAGAGTTTTCAAATATCTCCGTAGAGGAAATTGATGAAAAGGATAGTGAAACAGACCGAAAAAGAAATGATTCTCTGATGACTTCCGAAACGGAAACTAAATTGCTTGAACTTCTGGACAGCTTTGAAAAAGGAGACCTCTTTAACAATAAAGGGATGTCCCTTTCTTTCCTTGCCGGTGAGCTCAATACCAACACAAAGTATCTTTCTTATGTAATTAATCAGCATAAAAGTGCCGATTTCAAAACATATATCAACAGATTAAGAATCAATTATATTGTAGACAAACTTATCAATGATGAAAAGTACAGACAATATAAGATCAGTATTCTTGCTGATGAATGTGGCTTCTCTTCTCACAGTAAATTTGCTGCCGTCTTTAAGGCAGTTACAGACTTTTCTCCTTCAGCGTATATTAAGTATCTTGATGCTGAAAATCAATTAGATAAAAATGTTCATTTTCGTGAAAATGATAAAAAATAATTAAGATTTTATATCCTAGCTTACCATTTTTCATGAAAATGGATAACCTAATGTTTTTCATAAGAGTGCTGCTGCTATATCTTTGCGACAGCTTTACGAAATGATTACGTTTATACTACATCTTATCTCTTTTATTCTTGAAGGAATTCTTTTCTTTCTGAAATAATAAAGCGATTAAAGCCCTACACCAAGTCAAACCATGGAACTTTAGATATGGAACTCGTGTATATTTTGTTTTCATGAAATAATCACGGTTCCTCTTTTATGTAATAGAATATTCCGATCAGGAATATAAGCCATACCCAATAATCGGGGTTGATTGCCCGGTTTTTTTTCAGTCAAGTTTTTTTAAGTGCAAATCCACAGAAAGTCTGTGGATTTGCGATTTTATTTAGCTTTTGTACTATCGGTTTTGATTTTTAAAGTATCCGGTGATGGAATGGAATTAGCAACGGCAGAATCGCCCATGCTGTTTCTGATAGATTCTTTATTATGAGCATCCTTGAATTCCTCTCTTTTTTCTTTGTTCTGAGCACAACTTCCAAGGAAAAGAAGTCCTAAAACTGCTCCTATCCATAATTTTTTCATATACTATTTTTTTAGGGTTGGTGTTAATCAAATATAGTGATTTTATAAAAGATAAAAGATAAAAGATAAAAGATAAAAGATAAAAGATCTTGTCGCTAAACATCTATAACCATAATCATTATTTATCCGGATATCAACATCAATAGGAGTGGGCTTTAGCCTGCTATCATTATACATTCTATTATCAAAAAAATCTGCAGCGCTTTCAACTACAGATTTTCCATTTTAAATTAAACGTATATAATTCTATTTGGCAGGAGGTGTTGCCATTGAATCCTTTTTCATTTTAATGCTGTCCGGATTCATCTTCTTTGTCGTCATAGTGTCTGTTGTAGCAGGTGATACTGTACGCATAGTGTCTACTTTTACTGAATCACTGTTACTGGTTGACATCGATGACTCTTTGGTTCCACAGCTCACTGCAAATAATCCTATTCCGATGGCTGTTAGCAATAACTTTTTCATACTATTTTATTTTGGGGTGTATTAATGAAAAAACAACTATTATTCCTAATAGGTTGTGAGAAGTCGTAAAATATAGGTAAAGTTTGTTAAAAGATGTTAGGTAAAGGAGTTTGAGGGTTGGGGCGTGTTGGAGTATTAGAAGATAGAGACGATAGATAATAGACGAAGAGATGATAGACATTGCAGGCTTAAGGGCAAGGGTAGTTTTGCTTCGCAAATGAATGATGAAGAAAAATTCTCAATCATTAGTGGAAGGACGACAACCTTAACTTTAAACATTCTCCCTCTAAAATCCCCCAACTCTCTTACTCCCAAACCCTCAAACCCTCCAACCCGAAACTCCACAAAAAAAGCCCCGAAACCGAAATTCCGAGGCTGTATTGAAAGAACAGACAACAAATCACTTATTGCCTATTACTTATTAATCATTATTACCCTAAGTAAGGATATTTGTAGTCTTTTGGAGAAACGAATGTTTCTTTCACACTTCTTACAGACGTCCATCTAAGAAGATTCATTTTAGAACCAGCTTTATCATTAGTTCCTGAAGCTCTACCACCACCGAAAGGTTGTTGTCCTACTACAGCACCAGTTGGTTTATCATTGATGTAGAAGTTACCGGATGCATTTTCTAATGCTTTATAAGCTTCAGCAATTGCGTAACGGTCTTGAGAGAATACAGAACCTGTTAATGAATAAGGAGAAGAAGAATCTACCAATTTAAGAGTTTCTTTCCAGTCTGCATCTTCATAAACAAATACAGAAAGGATTGGACCGAAGATTTCTTCTACCATACTTTCGTATTGAGGATTTGTAGTTTCGATTACTGTTGGGTGCACGAACCATCCTTTAGAATCATCACAAGTTCCACCGATAGCTACAGTAGCCTCAGAAGATTCGTTTGCTCTTGTGATATATCCTTTACATTTTTCGAAAGAATTTTTGTCGATTACAGCGTTTACGAAATTAGATGGATCTTCAGGAGAACCGATTTTGATCGTAGCCATCTGAGCTTCCATTACTTTTTTCACATCAGCCCAAAGAGACTTAGGAACATAAGCTCTTGAAGCTGCAGAACATTTCTGTCCCTGGTATTCGAAAGCACCTCTTACTAAAGCAGTAGCTACAGCTTCTACGTTTGCAGACGGGTGAGCAATTACAAAGTCTTTCCCTCCGGTTTCTCCAACGATTCTTGGATATGTTCTGTAGTTATGGATATTATCTCCGATCATTTTCCACATTCCCTGGAATACTTTCGTAGACCCTGTGAAGTGAAGACCTGCAAAATCTTTGTGAGCCAATACTTTCTCAGCAGTTTCTTTACCATCTGTAAAGATCATATTGATTACCCCGGCAGGAAGACCCGCTTCAATTAATACATCCATGATCACTTTTGCAGAATAAACCTGCTTGTCTGAAGGCTTCCATACCACAACGTTTCCTAACATTGCCATACAAGTAGGAAGGTTTCCTGAAATAGCCGTAAAGTTGAAAGGAGTTACTGCAAAACAGAATCCTTCTAATGGTCTGTATTCTACACGGTTCCAGATTCCGTTGTCAGAAACCGGCTGCTCAGAATACATTTCTGTCATGAACTCTACGTTGAATCTTAAGAAGTCAATGAACTCACAAGCAGAATCAATTTCAGCCTGGTGAACATTTTTAGACTGTCCGATCATGGTAGCTGCATTGATTACATCTCTGTAAGGACCAGCTAAAAGGTCTGCTGCTTTTAAGAAAATAGCTGCACGCTGCTCCCAACCTAGTGCATTCCATGCTTCTTTAGCTGCCAATGCCGCGTTGATAGCGTCATCTACATGCTGCATACCCCCTTGGTAATAGAATCCGAAGTCGTGAGCATGATCCTGAGGAGACTGAAGTTGTACTTTGTTATCAGTTTTTACTTCTTTCCCGTTGATGATCATTGGAATTTCTACCTTTTCAGCCCACATTTTTTTATAAGTGTTGATAAGGCTTTTAACTTCCGGAGATCCCGGTTCATAAGAATTTACAGGCTCGTTTACCGCTAATGGTACTTGCGAAATTGCTTTTGACATATTACGTTTTATTATTTTATTAAATTAAACAAGTAAGTTGTATACAAATTTACGATAATTATAAGGAAAGAAAAAAATCCCATCTCTTTTTGTAAAATAAACTTTATTGTCGTTAAAACATTAATATATAACGTTTTTTTAATGCTTTATGTTGAATTTATTTAATATATTTATTCAATCCTTTATATAGAAGAAAAAGATATAGAGATTTATTATAATTATTGGAAGTGGGACAATAAAATATTTGTCATAGTTCATTAATGGTCTTTAAGTATTGTAAATAAAGGATTTATAAAGAAATGTTAAAATTATATAAAATTCAGTTTGTTGCGATTTTGAACATTTTAAATAATTTTTTTGATAGCCTGAGATTTAAGATTGTTCTAATTTTACACCATTATTTACAGGTATGAAAAAAAGAGTTCTGTTTTTCTCTTTTGTATTGTTTTTCTCAGCTTTATGTGTAGGTCTTTTTACACATACGGGGAAGACTCAATCATACTCTGATCTCTTATCAAAAATTCATCTTCTTCAGCAAAAATCCGATCAGCAGACACAGCCTGAAATTTACAGTTTTTCAGATGCTCAGGATCTGCAGGATGCCAATGATTGGGAGAAAATAAAATTTGATTATTCAATACTTGCAGAACAATGGCTGACCTATTTTTTTGCAGGTTATTCTTATAATTCCAAAGTTGCCGCGGTTCAATCCGGGGTTTATATTACAGCACCAAGATACATTCTGTATCATTCCCTGCAAATAGCGGGCTGCTAATCTTATTTTAAACTTTAATGATCCGTTATGGTTTGTATTCAAAATACAGATCTGTAAACATCATTACTTCATTTTACACTTTTGAACATTTCTATTTGCCTTTTTAGAAAGGCAGACAGAATACTGTTTGTCTAATTTTAAATAAAAAATACTATGCACTTAACACCGAGAGAAACGGAAAAGCTTATGCTATTTCTGGCAGGAGAACTCGCTCTAAAAAGAAAGGCTAGAGGTCTTAAATTAAACTACCCAGAATCTATCGCATTAATCAGTCACTTCTTACTTGAAGGCGCAAGAGACGGAAAAAAAGTTGCCGAACTGATGCAGGAAGGCGCAAACCTTCTTACTAAAGAAGATGTAATGCCTGGCGTGGCAGAAATGATCCACGATGTTCAGATTGAAGCAACATTCCCTGATGGAACTAAGCTGGTAACCGTACATAACCCAATCCGCTAATCCTATTTTATCATGATACCAGGAGAAATTTTTGTAAAAGAAGGCACTATTATCTGCAACGCAGGCAGAGAAACTGTCAAAATCAAAGTAACCAATACAGGAGACCGTCCTATTCAGGTAGGTTCACACTTTCACTTTTTCGAAGTAAACAAGGCAATGAGCTTTGACCGTGAAAAAGCTTTCGGAAAGAGACTGAATATTGTAGCAAGTACTGCAGTACGTTTCGAACCGGGAGAAGAAAAAGAAGTGGAATTGGTAGAAATAGGAGGAACCAAAAAAGCAATGGGCTTCAATAACCTTGTTGATGGACAGGTAGATTCTGAAGATCAGAAAAAAGTAAGCCTTGCAAAAGTTCAGGAGTTAAACTTTAAAAATCAGTAAGATGAGCTTAAACGTAGACAGAAAACAATACGCAAATATATTAGGTCCTACAGCCGGAGACAAAATCAGACTGGGAGACACTGAAATCATTATTGAAATCGAAAAAGATTTCACTCATTACGGAGACGAAGCTGTTTTCGGAGGAGGTAAAACCGTACGTGACGGTATGGGACAAAATGTGACTGCAAAAAGAGATGAAGGAGTTCTTGACCTTTGTATCACAGGTGCAGTAATCATTGATCACTGGGGAATTGTAAAAGGTGATATCGGTATTAAAGACGGAAAAATCGTAGGAATCGGTAAAGCTGGTAACCCTGATACCATGGATGGTGTATCTCCTAATATGATCATTGGTGCTTCTACTGAAGTTCACGGTGGAAAAGGATATATCGTAACTGCCGGAGGTATTGATACTCACATTCACTACATCTGCCCACAACAAATTGAAACTTCTCTATACAGTGGTATCACTACCATGATCGGAGGAGGAACAGGTCCTAATGACGGAACGAACGCTACAACAGTGACTCCAGGGAAATTCAATATGCAGAAAATGCTTGAAGCAGCAGAAGAATATCCAATGAACTTAGGGTTCTTCGGAAAAGGAAACTGTTCAGCAGAAGAGCCTATCGAAGAACAGGTAGAAGCGGGAGCTTTAGGAGTAAAAATCCACGAAGACTGGGGAGCAACGCCAGCAACCATTGATGCAGCTTTAAAAGTTGCTGATAAATATGATGTTCAGGTAGCCATCCACACAGATACTTTAAATGAAGGAGGTTTCTTGGAAGATACTATGAGAGCGATCAACGGAAGAGTGATCCACACATTCCACACGGAAGGTGCAGGTGGAGGTCACGCGCCGGACATCATCAAAGCAGCAATGTATCCAAACGTATTACCAGCGTCTACTAACCCTACACGTCCTTATACCGTAAATACAATCGACGAACACTTAGATATGCTGATGGTTTGCCACCACTTGAGTAAAAACATCCCTGAAGATGTGGCATTCGCAGATTCTCGTATCCGTCCTGAAACGATTGCAGCAGAAGATATCCTTCACGATATGGGAGTTTTCAGTATCATGAGTTCAGACTCTCAGGCAATGGGTAGACCAGGGGAAGTGATTACAAGAACCTGGCAGACTGCAAGCAAAATGAAGGAGCAAAGAGGTGATTTAGCTGAAGATCAGAATAGCGGAAACGATAACTACCGTGCAAAAAGATATGTAGCGAAATATACCATCAACCCAGCAATTGCACACGGTATTTCAGAATATGTAGGATCTATTGAAGAAGGAAAATTAGCAGATTTAGTAATCTGGAAGCCAGCATTATTTGGAGTTAAACCTGAAATGATTGTAAAAGGAGGATTTGTAATCGCTGCTAAAATGGGTGATCCAAATGCTTCTATACCAACACCTCAGCCCATTATTTACAGAAATATGTTTGGTGCTCACGGAAAAGCTAAATATGGTATTTGTGCGAACTTCGTATCTCAAATCTCTATTGATAACGGAACAATTGCTTCTTACGGATTAGAGAAAATGATCCTTCCGGTGAAAAACTGTAGAAATATTGGTAAAAAAGACCTTATCCATAACGATAAGACTCCTTTAATTGAAGTAAACCCTGAAAACTATAAAGTAACGGTAGATGGTGAATATATCACTTGCGAACCAGCAGAAACACTTCCTTTAACACAGTTGTATTACTTGTTCTAAGATAAATCTACGATAAAACCTAACAGGTTTCAAAAACCTGTTAGGTTTATTTAACAGCAAAAAAGATTTATAAGACCCTATTTTAAAACAATTATAGAACTACGTTTAGAATGAAATATTTAAATAAAACAGTTTTTTCTCTTGCTGTAACCGGCTTGTCTTTGCTTTCAGGGAATCTAAGTGCTCAGTTTCTTGGCGGGCACAGGCTTAAAAATGATGAAGACGGACCAAAAGGGCAATTTATGGTTTACGGTTCGTTGGATTATTCAAAAGTTACTACACCGTCAAACAGCAGCAGTACCGTTTCCAGTGCCCCCCTTGGAGTAGGATATTTTATCAATAATAATGACCTGATCGGGGTTAATTATGCTTATTCTCAAAACTCTGTCAATCATAATGTGGTATACAAACAAAATGAGGCGGGAGTTTGGTACAGCCCGTCAGTAATGCTTGGGAAGTACTTTGTACTGATTGGGCAGATAGATGCTCACTATGTTTGGGGACAACAGCAGGCAACAACAGCTGATGCTATGGAGAACTTTAATGGGTTCCGTCTTCGTGCTTATCCTTTGATCGGAATTGTTTTGGGTGGAGGCTGGGCTCTGAAATTCAAATTTGCAGAACTTTCTATGCTTCAGACCAAAACAAAAGAAGAAGGCTGGACTAAAAGCTATGTAGCAGGAATCAGTGGTTCAACATTCGGGGTAGGAATCTCCAAAAACTTAGACTTCAGAAAAAAATCGGCTAAAGATGATAATTAATCAAACCATAGGCAATCTCACCGAAAATCCTACGTCGAAAACCATAGATTATCTTGATCTGGAATGGTTTGAAACTACAAAAAGAATCCAACGCAAAAGAACCAGAAATGGAGTAGATGTTGCCATCAAATTTTTAAAAGAAGGACAACGTTTACGCGAAGGTGATATTCTTTTTGAGGATGCAGAAAAAGTAATAGCGGTCAATGTTCTGGAAACAGAGGCAATTGTAATGGTTCCCGGATCTTTATTGGAAATGGGTACCGTATGCTACGAAATCGGAAACAAGCATATTCCGCTTTTTATTCAGGATGATAAAGTACTGCTTCCGTTTGAAATGCCGATGTTCAGATGGCTGGAAGCAAGTGGTTTCAAACCGGAAAAACAATCCGTAAAACTGCTTAATCTTCTGAAATCGAATGTAGAGCCTCACGGACATGGAAGTCTTGGCTCCACAATTTTTACTAAAATCTTAAAACTTGCCGCTCCAAAAGATGAATAATCATATGAACATCAATTTTTTGTCAGGACTGCTTCATTTGGCAGATCCTACACTCCCAATCGGTGGTTATACCCATTCCAACGGACTTGAAACTTATGTACAGGAAAGGATTGTTCATAATGTAGAGACAGCCAAAGAGTTTGTGCAAAATATGCTTCAGTACAATCTTAAATTTAATGACGGAGCTTTTGTAAAACTGGCTTATCATGCAGCAGAAAAAGGAGATTTGCAGACACTTTTAGATCTTGATAATGAATGTAATGCAATAAAATGTCCGAAAGAAATCCGTCAGGCTAGCCAAAAATTAGGATTAAGGCTGATTAAAATTTTCAAAAGAAGAGAAAACTTCCCTTTTATGGAAGAATTTGAAAAGGCAATTCGGAATAAAGAAGCTAATTCTCATTACTGTATCGTATTTGGAGTTTATGCTTACCTCATGAAAATCCCTTTATATGAAGCATTACTAGGATTCTATTACACTTCAGTTGCCGGAATGATCACCAATGCTGTAAAACTTGTACCTCTGGGACAGCTTGATGGACAAGACATCTTATTTTCTTTATATCCTGTCATGGAAAAAACAGTTTTGGAAACCATGGAATTGGATAGAGATCTTGTAGGTCTTTGTAATACAGCTTTTGATATCCGATGTATGCAGCACGAAAGGCTTTACTCAAGACTTTATATGTCTTAAAAAAACAAAGAGTCGAAGGGGACCTATGTAAATAACCTTTGCTGAGTGTAACGCCCTTGCGATCTTAACTATTCACAATCATCAAAAATCTTAGCGCGCTTAGCGTTAAAAAATAAACAAAGTAAAATTTAGAAAAAATGGAAAACAGAAAATATATAAAAGTAGGAGTAGCAGGTCCTGTAGGATCAGGAAAAACTGCATTATTAGAACGTTTAAGCAGAAAATTATTCGGGACTTACGATCTTGGAGTAATCACTAATGATATTTATACTAAAGAAGATGCTGAATTTATGGCTAAAAACAGTCTTCTTCCTCACGACAGAATCATTGGAGTAGAAACAGGAGGCTGTCCTCACACTGCGATTCGTGAAGATGCAAGTATGAACCTTGAAGCAGTAGATGAATTGGCATCACGTTTCCCTGAAATCGAACTGGTACTTATTGAAAGTGGAGGTGATAACCTTTCAGCGACTTTCAGTCCGGATCTTGCCGATGTTACCATCTTTATTATTGACGTTGCAGAAGGAGAAAAAATTCCTAGAAAAGGAGGTCCCGGTATTACAAGATCAGACCTTTTGATCATTAATAAAATCGACCTTGCACCCCATGTAGGAGCAAGCCTTGAAGTAATGGAGAATGATGCCAGAAGAATGAGAAAAGGAAACCCTTTCGTTTTTACCAACCTTAAAACAGATGAGGGATTGGATAAAGTAATCGGATGGATCAAAAAATACGCTCTTTTAGAAGAAATTGAAGAACCGAACTTAGTAAGATAAATGGATAGTCGTTTAAATATTATCGCAGGATTCAAGGGAGGAGAATCATATGTGAAGGATCTTTACGTTTCCCTGCCTTTCAGAGTAGTTTCTGTAGGGCAGAGAAAAAGTGATAAGAAACTGTATCAGATGGTGATGAGCTCCTCCCCTGGAATTCTGGATGGAGACCATTACCATCTGGATGTAGCCCTTGAAAAAGGATCTTCACTCCAGTTGCAGTCACAGTCGTATCAAAGACTTTTCAATATGGAAGATAAGGCTGTTCAGGAGTTAAATGTAACCATGGAGGATGACACTTCTTTTGCTTACGTTCCGCACCCTATTGTACCCCATGAAGATTCCAACTTTAAAAGTAAAGCCAATATTCATATCGGAAAAAACAGCCAGATCATCATCAGTGAGATCATTACCTGTGGAAGAAAACATTATGGAGAGGTTTTCAAGCTGAAACGTTTTCAGAATTTAATGGAAATCTACCATAACAATAAACTGGTAGTAAAAGATAATGTGGTGATTCAGCCAGACCTGATTCCGATCAGCAGTATTGGTAATCTGGAACAGTATACTCACCAGGGAACTCTGATTTTCTACAGTACCAAAGAAAATGTAGATAAAAATGGGTTGATTGAAGAGATTGTGGAAGCTGCAGCACAGCATATTGAAGAGATGGAAGTAGGAGTTTCAGCAATGGAAGATAATGGATTTGTAGTAAGAGCTTTAGGGCATGGCGGGGAATTAATGTACAATTTCTTCCTGCATGTTCAGGAAATTCTTTGGTCGTTGGAGTAAACGTTGAGTTTTTTCAGGAGCCTTGTCAAGGTTTCAAACCTTGACAAGGCTGGTATCAGCGTAATCTCCAAAATCTGCGTGAGCATCTATTCAATAGAAGCGGGCTAAAGCCCATACAAATAAAAAGAAACCATCCATTGGCTTTAGCCAAAACATAATTAAAGAATCTGAAACAACAGAATTAATAGAAAATGGACAGTACAGTTTGGGCATTACTTTTAAGTGCCGTTTCAATAAGTTTTATACATACGGCATCAGGACCAGATCATTATCTGCCTTTCATCGTGATTTCAAAATCCAAGAAATGGAGCGGAATGAAAACTGCAATATTAACCGTAGTTTGTGGATTTGGGCATGTTTTCAGCTCCCTAATCCTTGGTTTTGTTGGAGTGTTTTTAGGCTGGCAGCTCAATAAAATTTCCTGGTTTCAGGACATCAGAGGGAATTTCTCGGGATGGGCATTACTGATCTTCGGCGGAATTTACCTGATTTACGGACTCATTCAGGCAATCAGAAACAAACCCCACAAGCATTTTGATGTCATGGGCGATGATGTATACGTGTATGAACACAATCACAGCGAAGTAGTAATGCCTCAGAAAAGAATAAAAGTAACTCCGCTTGTCCTTTTTATGATCTTCGTAATGGGACCAAGTGAGCCTTTAATTCCATTATTATTCTACTCAGGTGTAAAACATTCCATGTCTGAAATCGCTGTTCTCGTGACTTCATTCACTGTAACTACGGTTTTAACAATGCTTGGAATGGTTCTTTTAGGACGTTATGGATACTCAACATTATTCAATACTGAAAAGCTGGAAAGATACATGGGAGTGGTAAGTGGTGCTGTGGTAACAGTCTGCGGAATCGGAATGGTCTTTCTGGGATGGTAACGAGTTTGAGGGTTTTAGAGTAGAAGCGTTTGATAGGAAGAAGGTTTAAAGTTTTAGGCTATCATCCTTTCACTGATGATTGAGGATTATTCCTTCACCATTCATTTGCGAAGCAAAATTCACCATTGACCTTTAAGTCTACATGTCTCTCATCTCTTCGTCTATTATCTTTCATCTTTATCCAACATTCATTAATACAATTAAAAAAACTATGAACGAAATTTTCAAAAAAATCCCTTTTTTAGACAATATTTTAAAAGGAATCGGGCAGATTATGCTTCAGGAAAACAGATGGACAGGACTGCTGTTTTTGATAGGAATTTTTATAGGAAGCTGGCAATGTGGAATCGCAGTATTGCTGTCAACAGCTGCCGGAACCCTTACTGCAATGAAACTGAAATATGACAAATCTGAGATCAATGCCGGATTATATGGTTTCAGTGCCGCATTGGTAGGAGTAGCGCTGTCTTTTCTGTTTGAAACAACAGCCCTGATTTGGATTCTTATCATATTGGGGGGAGCATTGGCTGCAATTATCCAACACTTTTTCATCCAAAAGAAAATTCCGGTGTTTACCTTTCCTTTCATTATCATTACATGGATATTGGTATTTACTTTACATCATTTTACGCATATTCCACCGTCTGCAATGTTAAGCGCTGAGGTAATTCCTTCAAAATACGATGATTTCCTTACCTGTACCAATGGTTTTGGAGAAGTGATCTTCCAGGGAGGAGTGCTTTCAGGAGTAATTTTCTTCATCGCTGTTTTTATCAGTTCTCCAATTGCTGCTTTATACGGACTTGCCGCTTCTATTCTGGGAGCAGGGCTGTCACAGTTAAATGGAGAACCGATTAAAGAAATTCATATGGGTTTATTCGGTTTCAACGCGGTACTTTCAGCGATTGTATTTTCAGGCGTAAAAAAGACAGATGGTTTATGGGTATTGATCGCAGTATTTTTAACAATAGCCATTGATGATTTCCTTGTTGATAATCATTACCTGGATGCTGTAGGCGGAGTATTTACTTTTCCATTTGTAGCAGGAACATGGGTTACCCTTCTCATTCAAAAGATATTTCTTAAAGCAAAAGCATAATCTCAAGTTTGAGAGTTATAGAGTTTGAGGATTTTAGAGTGTAAAGAATAAATGTTCAATGTTCAGGTTGTTATCCTTTCACCATTCACTTGCGAAGCAAAATTGACTATTGACCTATAAGTTACAATGTCTCTCATCTCTCCGTCTATTATCTCTTATCTAATATAATTAAAACAAAAAATGAAAATAACTAAAATAGCAGCTGCTTTTCTTGTCATGGCATTCAGTGGAAAAATAATGGCGCAGGAAGCAGAAAAACAGTTGTTGATCAAAGATGCAGATGACAAATTTCCAATCGCAGATGTATTGGTAAAATATGATCATGGGAATAGCCACACACATACAGGAACAGACGGTACTTTTGCCATTCCGGTAAAATCTCTTCCTGACACGCTGGTAATCAGCAGACAGGGGTATGATGAAGTAAAATGGGTGGTTACCAATGATGACGATAAAAATAAAGTTATTCTTTTACAGCATAAACCTTTTCAGATCTCCGAAGTAGCTATTAATCACAGCTCTTTCTTGTCGGCAATCACAAAAGTGGATTTGAATAAGTTTCCCGTAAATTCAGCTCAGGATTTATTGAGAAAAGTTCCGGGATTGTTCATTGCACAGCATGCAGGAGGAGGAAAGGCAGAACAGCTATTTTTAAGAGGATTTGACGCCGATCATGGAACAGATGTAAGCGTAAATGTAGACGGAATGCCAGTGAATATTGTATCTCATGCCCATGGACAGGGATATTCTGATCTTCATTTCGTGATTCCTGAAACAGTAAACAATATTGATTTCGGAAAGGGATCTTATTATATGGATCGCGGAGATTTCAATACCGCAGGGTATGTAGATTTTCAAACCTACAGTGGATTGAAAAATAGTATGATTAAACTTGAAGGAGGTTCTTTTAATTCTAAAAGAGTATTGGGAATGTTCAATATCCTGCACGATGATCTGGGAAGAAAAAACGCCTACATTGCTGCTGAATACAATTATACAGATGGTCCTTTTGATGTAAAACAAAACTTTAACAGAGTCAATATTTTCGGAAAGTATAATCAATGGCTTACGGATAACGATTATTTCAATATCCAGTTTTCAACATTCAATTCCTCATGGAATGCTTCCGGACAGATTCCGGAACGTGCCGTAGATGAAGGAATCATAGGCAGATGGGGAAGTATAGACCCTACGGAAGGTGGAAAAACTTCAAGAACCAATCTTCAGATGAATTTTAAGCATATTATTTCTCCTTCCGAACAGATTGACGCCATGGCTTTTTATTCAAAATATAATTTCAATCTATACTCCGATTTTACTTTTTATTTAAAAGACAAAGACCATGGTGATGAAATTCAGCAGACAGACGGAAGGAACATCTATGGGGCAGAAGTAAAATATACGAAAAGTTTCTCCCTTCCGAACAGTTCCTTAAACTGGATTTCAGGAATTGGTTTAAGAAATGATGATATCAATACTTTACAACTCAACCACGTTTATCACAGAGATATGCTGCTTGACAGACTGTCTGATGTAAACGGAACAGAAACCAATCTTCATGCATATTCAGGTCTAGTCTGGAAAACCGGAAAATGGACGATTAATCCTGCCTTAAGAGTGGATCACTTTATTTTCAATATGCATAACCTTTTAGATCCGGAGCAATTACCTTCCGGACAGTCAAAAGAAGCTACAAGAGTGAGCCCTAAGCTGAACTTCTCCTATGCCCAGAATGATAATGTAATGTGGTTCCTGAAAACAGGGATGGGATTCCATTCCAATGATATGAGGGTAGTAGTGACCAATAAGAACGAAAATACGCTTCCTTATTCTATCGGGGCAGATTTTGGAGTAAGATTGCACCCATTCAAATCTCTGATCATTACCCCTGCTTTATGGTATATGGATCTGCAACAGGAATTTGTATATGTAGGAGATGATGCCGTAGTAGAACCTTCAGGAAAATCCAGACGGTTCGGAGCCGATTTGGGAATCCGTTTCCAGCCATTGGAAAACTTTTATCTGAATGCAGACATTAATTATTCTCACGCCAGATTTATTGATGAAGAAAAAGGACAGGACTATATTCCGCTGGCACCCGTAGTTACCAGTACAGGATCTGTGAATTGGGATTTCCTTCATGGATTTTCTTTAGGAATTCAATACCGTTATCTTGGAGAAAGACCTGCTGTAGAAGACAACAGCATAAAAACAAAAGCTTATTTCGTCAATGATCTAGTACTTTCTTACAACCGCCAGACGTGGGGTGCAAATATTCAGGTGAATAATCTTTTCAATGTAAAATGGAATGAGGCGCAGTTTGCTACAGAAACCCAATTGAAAGGAGAAGCAGAACCTATTACAGATCTTACTTATACACCCGGAAGCCCTTTTGGCGTAAGAGTAGGAGTGTACTATAAGTTTTAGAGTGAGAGAGTTAGAGGGTTTGGGAGTTGGAGGATAAAATGATTTTTAAATTGACTTATTCTCAAATTTTCAAATTCTCTTCTTTCTACATTATAAATTTTGTCTAACTTTAATTAATCATAATATCGGATATGGAAGTATTATCCAATTTTCAGTACAAAAAACTGTTTCTACCGAATATCACGGAGAAAATTTTAGCCAATAATGCGGATATACAGCTTTACCGGATAGAAAATTACCTTAAAGGGATTTTAATGCCGGTGATTCCGTATCGTACAACCTTTAATTTTATCATCTTCGTTACGAACGGATATATCAAACAATATCTTGAAAATAAAGAGTATCATGCCGAAAAAGGAGGCGTGATATTTATTAAACAGGGAACAATCACTGCAACTGTAGAATTATCAGAAGATATCGAAGGTTTTTTCCTTGCTTATGAAAATAATATTCTTTCTGAACAGGAACTCCCAAAGCATAAAAGCAGTATTTTCTTTATGACCCCTTTCCTGAATCTGGATAGTCTTACTTACGGAACCATTACCCAGCTTCTTCCCATTATGGAACAGGAATTATGGCTGAATAACCTGAATGTAAATGATGTTGTCGTTACCATGCTTCACTTGATTCTGATTAAAATGCTCAGCACAGATTCAGATACCCATCATAAATCTGCAACACGTCCCATGGAATTGTCTCTTCAGTTCCGGGATCTTTTGTTTAAATATCATGTAGTAGAAAAAAGAGTAGCATTCTATGCAGATAAACTGTCCGTAACAGAAAGTTATTTAAATAAATGCGTAAAAAGCGTTACCCAAAAATCACCGAAACAATGGATCAACGAAATCGATATCAATTACAGCAAAGCATTACTTCACTCAAGTAAAGATATCGCTGAGATTGCCTACGAATTAAACTTTCATACAGCTTCTCATTTTACACAGCTTTTCAAAAAAATTGCCGGGATAACCCCTAAAGAATACAGAACTCAGTTTTTGAGCAATAGAGTGACGGGTTAGACAGGAAGAGGGAAGCAGGAAGTTATTAAAGCCTAAAAAATTGATTGTTGTTTTTTATCAGATTTTTGCAATAAAATTGAGACTATCTTATGTCTATTATGTATCCAATGTCTTTTGTTATTCTGACGAAGGAAGAATCTCATATATGGATAGATTTATTTTGTTAAAAATCAAAAACCAACATAAAAACATTAAAAAATTAAAAATGACATCCAGAATAATATCGTCGAGTAGTACTTTCATCCTCCAGTTTCCCTCTTCCATCCCAACGCTTACATCTTCTCATTCTCAAGAATCTTAATTACCAGCTTTTCCTCCTTCGTCAGATCGGCTTTTCCATCATTTTCTTCAATGATTTCCAGTTCGTCCAGATATTTTTTAATAGAATTGTTTTCGTAAAGATTGATGACTAAAGGATGTACATAATACTTCTTACAGACTGCAATCGTATTTCCAAGATGGTCAGCTACAATATCTAAAGCCTCTTTAACCTTCTTTTTATATTCCGAATCATTTTCAGCATACCCGATTTCTTTAAAAGCAATCAAGGCACTTACCGTTCCCGACCATGTTCTGAAATCTTTAGCCGTAAAATCTTCACCGCTAATCTCCTTGATATAATCGTTCACCATTCCGGAATCTATTGAATGGCGGTTTCCATCATCATCAAAATACTGAAAAAGCTCTTTCCCTGGGATTTCCTTACATTTTTGTACTAATCTTGCCAGCCTTTTACTTCTGAGATCCACATGATGCATAACTCCTTTTTTTCCTTTGAATGAAAATGTGATTTTCTGCCCTTTTACCTCTACATGCTTATCCTTTAAAGTTGTTAATCCAAAAGATCCGTAAAGCTTTTCATAGACATTATTTCCAATCCGGATATTAGTTCGCTGCATCAGGCTTACGATTAAAGCTAATATTTTTCGTTTTTCAAAATTTCTTAGCGCAAGATCCTGTTCCACCTGAAGTCTGATGGTAGGCAGAGCATACCCAAACTGAAGCATTCTGTAGAATTTTGTGTGATTTCTAAGAGCACTCCATAAAGAATGATATCGATATTGTTTTCTTTTCTTTACATCAAAACCCGTTGCCTGAAGATGCCCGTTTTCCAGAGCACAAATCCATACATTTTCCCAGGCGGGAGGGATAACCAGTTTGTTGATGCGGCTTATTTCATCCTTATCTCTGATCTTTTCACCATCTTTATAATAAGAATATTTTTTTCCGGTTTTCTTACGGGTAATTCCGGCAGTCTCTGCATCGGTGGTATATACAAGATGTACCGCCTTTGCAGATGCTTCCGGATCCTTCATGATTTTAACAATCTTTGATGGCTTGAGGTGGGATATAATCTCCAGATCTGTATTCTTCTCCATAGAAAATGGTTAGGAGTTTTTACCCTTCGAAAAAATCAGGAAAAGAATCACTATGATTATACCGACTAGGAAAATTCCCCACCACATTCCGGCTTTAAAAATTGTTCCTACTGCTTCACAACTTGTTAGTGATAACAAACTTAATATCGTAATACTGTAAATGCTCCATTTTTTCATAATATATACTATTTATTGGTGTGTATTAAATTCTCAGTCTATCAGCTTTCCAGTTTTTAATGGATCTTTTGATCTCATCTCCAGAAATATTTTCATGAAGAGCCTTGTACAAAAGTTCCTTAAACTCTTCATCGTAAGCGAATCTCAGTGCCGCAATCTGGTCAAACTTCAGCTTCTCAACAGTTTCATCGGATCTTTTATTAAAAATCTCGAAATACCTTTGCTTAAATTCAAGGATTACCATGCGGTTCTGAAGTCCCAACGCATAATGCTGCCTTGTCATAAATGCAAGATAAAAAAGCAAAAAAATAACGATTGAAAATAATATCCAGACCAGTTGGTTACCGGGATCATCCCAGACTTTATAAATTCCTAAAATCTCCAATACAATCAACAAAGGGAGATATATAAAATGATGAGGTGGATAGAATTTTCTGTGGTTATTATAGTTCTGCTGTTTCATAGGAAATAATGTATCAATAATCTTTCCAAAATATTACTACTTTAACAAATAATTGCTTTTTATGGTATGAGTTTTATTTTTTTGAAAGAAAGAGGTCACCTCACTTCAACTTTGTCATCGTTATGATTAAAAAAACATCTCTAATATAAACACTGATAAGGAGGAAATTATAATGTAAAAATATAGCCACGGATGCACGAATAAAAGGCATTAGTGCATCCGTGGCTAATAAAACTACAGGACAGTTTAAAATTATCCCAATAATTAGGAAAATAGGGCTTTTATTTAATCTTCCGACTTCAAATTTTTCGTAACTTTCGGTGTTTAAAAATGAAAAAAATGACTTCAAAGGAAAAAGTTGCTGCGCTTCGTGAAGAAATGCAGAAAAATAATGTTGATGCATTTATCGTATATTCTGCAGATCCCCACATGAGTGAGTACCTTCCTGAAGAATGGCAGGAAAGAGCTTGGCTTTCAGGATTCTTAGGGTCTGCCGGTTTTGTGGTAGTGACTAAAGATAAAGCCGGGCTTTGGACAGACGGAAGATATTTTACACAGGCTGCAATTGAATTGGATGGTTCAGGAATCGACCTTTTCAAAGACGGAATAGAAGGAACACCTAATTATATCGATTGGATTATTTCTGAAATTCCTGCAGGCGGTAAAGTGGCTGTAAATGCTGTAGCGGCTTCAAATGCCAACTGGGAACTACTTTCTCAAAAATTTAATTCAAAAAATATTACGCTTACAGATATTCCCCTTTTAAAGGAAGTATGGAAAGAAAGAGGAACGCCGTCTGTGAACCCTATTTTTGTGCACCCTGTAGAAAGAGCTGGAAAATCTGTGACAGATAAACTTTCTGCAATCCGCCAGAAAATGGAAGAGCAGGAAGCTACCGTTCATATTATTTCAAGTTTAGATGATGTTGCATGGACATTAAACCTTAGAGGTAGTGATGTACAGAGCAATCCTGTATTTTTAGGATATATCGTAATTACTAAAAATGATGCAGTTCTATTTACAGGCTTGGAAAAACTGGATGTAGCAGCAAGAAAACAGATGGATGATTCTTTCGTGAAAATGATGCCTTACGAAGAATTCTATAACTATCTGAAGGTATTCAAAAATGAAAAAGTATTGGTTTCTCCAAACAGCAACCAGCAAATTTTTGAAACATTAAAAGCAGATAATCAATTTATCAAAGCTCCGGTACCAGGAAACCTGATGAAAGCTCAGAAAAATGAAACTGAGTTGGAAGGTTTCAGAAAAGTAATGGTAAGAGACGGGGTGGCTATGGTAAAATTCCTTTACTGGCTGACGCACACTGCCGGAAAAGAAGCTATGAATGAATATTCCATCGGTGAAAAACTAAGAGACTTCCGTGCTGAAGGAGAAAACTTTGTAGGCGAAAGCTTTGGTTCTATCGTTGGATATAAAGATAATGGGGCGATCATGCATTATTCTGCAAAGAAAGAAGGCAGTAAAGAAGTAACCAATGCGGAAACGATTCTGGTAGATTCAGGAGGTCAGTATCTTGAAGGAACTACAGATATAACAAGAACTTTTGCATTAGCAGCTCCATCTGAAGAATTCAAAAGAAACTCTACATTGGTATTACAGGGATTAATCCGTTTATCAATGGTAAAATTCCCGAAAGGAACCAAAGGAGTACACCTTGACGCTATTGCAAGACTTCCTTTATGGATGGAGGGGAAAGATTTCAACCACGGAACCGGACATGGAGTAGGAAGCTTTATGAACGTTCATGAAGGACCTCAGAATATCAGAAAAGACCTGAACCCTCAGGATCTTCTTCCGGGAATGGTACTATCCAACGAACCGGGATACTATCTTGAAGGACATTATGGAATCCGTCATGAGAACCTGATTGCTGTAAAAGAAGCAGAAAAAACAATTCACGGTACTTTCTATGAATTTGAAACATTAACGTTCTGCCCATTCTTTAAAGATGATGTTGTAAAAGAAATTCTTTCCGAAAAGGAAATCGCATGGCTGAATGATTACCATAAAACATGTGAAGAAAAATTAGCCCCTTATTTAGAAGGAGAAGTGAAAGAATGGTTCTTACAATTGGTAAGCCCGCTTTAATAAATACTAAACAAAATAATTGTTAGATTAGCAAAAGTCCTGTAAGTTGTTTCTTGCAGGGCTTTTCTTTTGTGCAACCGTATTTTTACGGATAAAAATTTAGGGATTCCCCTGAGGAGAGAAAAATGCAGAGGCTTTACCTTTGTAACAACAAACATCATTCATATCTTCATATAAATAACTTAGTCAATTCAAAACGGTAGATCATCCCATCTTGGGATGATTTTTTTATTTTCTGATGAAAAATGTCCCTGTTTTTCTTTATTTTCGCTGCATAACTAAAGATAATGATACGGGATTTCTTTCAAAGTTTTAATTTATTTTCAGAAGATGAGGTTGAAGCTTTTTTACAGCTTTTTGAATTGAGGAAAGTAGATAAAAATGACTATTTCATCCGGGAAGGTGAAAAATGTAAAGAAGTAGCGTTAATCAGATCCGGCATCTTCCGTTCTTTTTATCTTTCAGACGATGGTAAAGACATGACGTATTGTTTTAGATTTCCCAATACGATGATGGCGGCATATTCATCCTTTATTTCAGGATCTCTGAGCAGAGAAAATATGCAGGCGATTACAGATGCTGAGCTGTTTGTTCTGAAAAAAGAAACATTGGATGAAATAGCACAGGATAATATGAACTGGGCGAAGTTTTTGAAAATCGTTGCCGAACAGGAATATCTTGAACTTGAAAACAGATTTTTTCAATTGCAGAGAGACAGTGCCAGCCAGCGTTATGTAAGTCTTATTAAAAATTATCCGGATTATATTCAGAATATTCCATTACAATATCTTGCCTCTTATCTTGGGATTACTCAAAGACATTTAAGCAGGATAAGGAAGGAGGTTTCTTTTTAGACATTTGTCCTGTTAATTGGTTTTCGGGCTCTATACTTTTGTCAAAAAAAGTTATGGAAAACAATATTCTCATTATTGGAGGAAACGGATTAGTAGGCAGAACCATTGCACGCATATTACAATCTCGAAATCCTGATATTACTATTTTTATTGGCGGAAGAAAAGGTGGAAAAACAGATAAGCATCTTAAAATTGATGTTACAGATCCGGGCTCTCTCCAGATAATTACCGATAAAAAAATCAACCTTATCATTCTTTCTGTAAATGATCAATCAGACCATGTGCTGAGATATGCCATAGATCATCATATTGACTATCTGGATATTACCAAACCTACACCTGATCTTGTAAAAGCTTATCATATTGCAGGAAAAACAGAAGTAAACAGCCGAATTGTTTTCAGTTCCGGTTGGATGGGAGGAATTGTTCCTGGATTAGTGAATGTGATTTCACAAAATATACATGATATTTTAGAAGTAAAGCTGTTCGTATATTATTCTGTAAAAGATCTTGCCGGAGAAAGTTCAGCGCATTTTATGGCAGAAAATGTGTCCGTTCCTTTTTCTAATTATAAGAATGATAAGCCTGTTTTTGTGCGGCATTTTTTAAATAAGGAAACCTTTGATTTTTCTTTTGGAATAGGAAAGAGAGTGGCTTATAATTTTGATGTTCCAGATCTGTATATCTTAAACAAAGTTGAAAGAGTACCCAATGTCAATGTGAAAATGACGTACAGCTCTAAATTTATCACCTGGCTGCTTGGCGGTTTTCAGTATATCAGATTGTTTGATATTTTATCTTTAAAAGAAAGAAGAGCTATTTTTGGTGCCAGTGGAAATGGAGATCAATCCGTTTTCGAAATTGTGGTAAAAGATAAAAACGGAGAGAAAAAATTAAGCCTTCAAAGTACAAAAGGGCAGGCAGAACTCACTGCTCTATCAGCTGTTTTACACACCGAAGAATTATTGAGAAATCCTCATGAGAATCATGTCTACTTCAGTCATCAGCTGCATGAACCTCAGTTGTTACTGGCACAGCTTAATGCATATGAAACCATTCATATCACTATTCCATCATGAAAAAAATAGCCATTATCAACGGGCATCCCAATAAAGAATCCTTCAATTTTGGGGTTGCCGAAGCTTATAAGAAAGGAGCAATGCAGTCTGGAGCAGAAGTAAAGGAAATTGTCATTGCAGATTTAAACTTTAATCCTAATTTACAATTCGGCTATCAAAAAAGAATGGAATTGGAACCAGATCTTATTAAAGCTTGGGAAATTATTCAGTGGGCAGATCATTTGGTTTGGGTACATCCTGTTTGGTGGGGAGGTTTACCGGCTATTACAAAAGGGTTTATAGATCGGCTTTTTTTACCGGGGCTGGCTTATAAATACCGTGAAAACTCAGTATGGTGGGATAAGCTTCTGAAAGGAAAAACAGCGCATATTCTCACCACTTTAGATCAGCCGGGATGGTATTATCGTTTATTTTTCAGAAGACCAAGTGTGAATCTGCTTAGAAAATCTATTCTGGAATATTGTGGCGTAAAACCTGTTAAAGTTACTTATATCGGTATTATCAGGAATTCAACACAAGATCAACGGCTCCAATGGCTGCAAAAAATACAAAAGCTGGGAGAAAAGCTTATATAAAGAATATGAAGACCGGAAGCAGATATATACTCTTCCGGTTTCAGTTTTTACAATCCCTTTTTCCCTTCTATCCAATACGCCTGCGATCTGATACGTTTAGGAGAAACGCCTTTAGCTTTCAGGAATTTTCTTATTAAAGACATTCGGTTTCCGTTTCCGGTGAGATAAAAAGCAACCTCATCATGATAAATAGCTTCTTTTTCTTCTCTCAGAAAGTCGGTTAAGGCTTCTATCATTCGCATTGTACTGTTTTTAGGACTATGATATCCGTAAAGATTAAGGCTTTCAAGCGCAGAAGCTTCTTCCAGCTCATGAAGACAGATAAATTGAGAACCCAATTCTTCTACTGCTTTTTTGATAGAAAGAGAACTGCCCAAAGACGTTTCATCTCCAATAGAAAAGTGAATTTTTGCGCCGGATTCAAAAAAACGTTTTCCTCGTGGCATTAGAATTTTTATAGAGTTTCCTACTGCTAATCCGTTAACAAAATGACTTCCCACAGCATTAGAATCATGCACATGAAATATAACTTCAAAGCTTCCCATTTCTTTGTTAAAATTAAAGGGAGAATAATTACGGAAATCCCTTTCATTGATTCTTATTCCTATGGCATATGCCGGTTCAAAATCAACATCCTGTAAATCGGTTTCAAAATATACTCTGCGAAGATGTGGAGCAATAATTTCGATATGGGTAACGGTACAATCTTTAAATTTTGAGGACCAAACATTTTCTACGGTGTCATTGATCCATTTTGGTAAGCTTGGCATAAAATATTTTTATTGCAAAGGAAGCTGTAAAATCAAAATTGTGCGATAGCTGTTTCAGGGAATTAGTTGGACAATTCGTGGTTATGGATGATGGAGATTATTCAGTAAGATAAAAAAGACTTTCCATTACCGGTTTTCAGGTCACAGCTAAAATTACACCTGGGATTTCCTGAATTCTGAAGGAGTCCGGCTGTCTAATTTTGAAAATAAACGTGTAAAATAGGCGTGATCAGTATAGCCTAATTCATAAGCAATTTCTTTTACCGTAAGATGTGTAAATGCCAGCAAACGTTTTGCTTCAATTAAAATTTCCTGATGAATCCAGTGTTGAGCAGGCTTACCCGTTACTTCACGGATCACTTCCGTAAGATAACCTCTTGAGATATTAAGCTTTTCTGCATATTCAGATGGACTTTTCATGGTTTTATAGTGTTGGCGCACCATGATTTTAAATTCCCGACTCAATTGTAAAGAACGGTTTCCTTCAATATTTTCAGAATAACTTTCGTTAGAATATTTAAAGGCAAACATTCCTATAAAAGAATGGAGTAAAGATTGAATTACCAAAAAACCTTCTTTAGAAGCAAGCATTTCATCCTTATAAAAAGAATGGAGTAATATTGCCGTATTATTGAATTTTTCCACCCAGTTTTTATCAATCGTCAAGGGTTGTATTCCTTCCATAAACTCTTCAAAAACAGACCGTACCGGGTCAGGAACCAGATCAGATTTTATAGCAACAAACCATCCGTTTACATCGTCCATTAAAAGCCCCTGATGCACTTGTCCCGGAAGTACACAGAAGATTGTGGAGCCTTTAGCTTCTATAATATCAAAATCAACCATCATCTTTACATGTCCGCTTTCCATACAGGTAAAGATATAATGACTGTCACGATGTATTCCTTTATCAATAAGAATACTCTCTGCATTATAATTATGCTGATCCATTCTTTTTATGTGAAAACGATGCCTGGAAATCTCACTCAAGTCATACGTAGGAATTGTCTGCTTCATCTCTTCTGAAACTGGTTCTGCAAAGCTACAAATAACTCTGATCATGCTCCAAGTTTACTATAAAAGCATTTCTTGTATTCAATTGCGAATTAATACCCATCTCAGAAATTACGTATTTATACGGTTTTAAAAGTGTTTTATTTATCTCATATTTGTGATATAATTTTCTTTGCAACGAAATTTCAAATGATAAAATTGATGAACAATAATTAAAATTAAAACTTTTAAACCAATAAACTATGTTAAAAATCCCTCATTCAATGAAGAAAATCTGGAGATTTTTTGTCTTAACAGCAGGTGTTTCTGCTATTTCAATAGGATGTACCTCCCAAAAAGGAGCAGACCAGATCTTTGTCAATGGAGATATCCTCACAATGACAGGCGATAAGGCTTCCTATGTAGAAGCACTTGTAGTAACCGATGGGAAAATTACTTTTGCAGGACCAAAATCCCAGGCTATGGAAATGAAAGGTAGCAGTACTAAAATGGTAGATCTGAAAGGGCGTACACTGATGCCAGGATTTATTGATGCCCATGGACATGTTTCTCAATATGCTACCGCATCCCAAATGATCAATTTGCAGCCTGAACCTTACGGGAAAGTGATGTCGATTCCGGATTTACAGAAAGTTCTTAAAGATTTTATCATCCAAAACAATATTAAACCCGGGGTAATGATTGTTGGTAATGGGTATGATGATGCAATTATGGCAGAACACAAACATCCTACGGCACAGCAACTTGATTCGGTATCTTCTCTAAACCCTATTTATATAGAACATGCTTCGGGACACATGGGAGTAGGAAATTCATTGTTCTTAAAAAATATGGGGGTTACTTATGATACAGAGATTTCGGGAGGAGTTGTAGGAAAAGATCCTAATACTAAACAACTTACCGGGAAAATGCAGGAAAATGCCAATATTGAAGCTTTACAGTATCTCGCAGGACAATTACCAGCGCCTGCTGAAAGCGATAAGTTTAAATCTTTACTGAGTGCGGAAGCCGAATGGTTTGCAAACGGACAGACTACCATTTGTGAAGGACGTGCTACACCGGCAAATATCAACCATATTTTTGAAGCAAATGATAAAAAACTATTGCGTGGAGATTATATCATTCTACCGGATTATGATACCAATGCCGATCAGCTAAACCATTGGAAAGATTATTATCAGAAATATACAGGACATGTAAAGATAGGAGGAGTAAAAATGACCTTTGACGGATCTCCGCAGGGAAAATCTGCATGGCTTAAAGAACAGTATCTAGTCGCTCCGGATGGGGAAGAACAAGGTTTCAAAGGACATCCTATTTACTCAAGAGAAAATGCTTATAAAGGATTAAAAGCCATTTTTAAAACAGGAATGCAGGCACATATTCATTGTAATGGTGATGCAGCTATTGATGAAGGCTTGAACCTTATGGAGCTTCTTAAAAATGAAAAATTACTTACCGATAGTATGCGTTGTGTTTTGATTCATAGCCAGGTATGCCGTAAAGATCAGGTTCCCCGTTATAAGAAAATAGGAATTATGCCAAGCTGGTTTCCCACTCATGTTTATCTTTGGGGAGATTGGCATCGCGAAAATGTATTGGGAGAGGAAAGAGCAGAAAGAATAAGCCCGTTGAAAGAAGGTTTGGATCAGGGAATTCGCTTTACTATCCACCATGATTCTCCGGTTACTCCTCCTGACTTAATTTCAGCAGTATATGCAGCAGTGAACAGAAAGACCCGTTCAGGATATTTATTAGGTCCGGAACAGCGTATCAGCCCCTATGATGCACTCAAGGCAATTACCATTAATGCAGCCTGGCAGTGGGGAGAAGAACATGAAAAAGGAAGTTTAGAACACAATAAGAGAGCCGATCTTGTTATTTTAGATAAAAACCCTGTGAAAATAGATCCGTTGGGTATCAAAGATATTCGCGTTATGGAAACCTATAAAGATGGAGTTCAGGTCTATAAGAAAAATTAAGTTTTGACGATTTTAATAAAAAAACAGCATCCTGCTTATTGTAAGATGCTGTTTTTATATTCAGTATAGAAAATTTGTTATTTAGCTTTTGAAAATGCCATTCTGATAGCAAGATAAGTAAGAACGCTTGCCATAAACCATTTTTGAACCTTAATCCATGCCGGATTATTACTGAAAAATAAAGCAACCCTGGAAGCTGTCAATACAATTAAAAAATTAATACTAAAACTTACCAAAACCTGAACAACCCCCAGCTCCAGACTCTGAGTGAGCACAGAACCATATTCCGGTTTGATGAATTGTGGGAAAAATGAAAGATAGAAAACAGCTACTTTGGGATTCAGAACATTTGTCAGAAAACCAATGGTAAAAAGCTTTTTAGGACTATCATATGATGTGTTCTTGTCAACATCAAAAATATTTTTACTGTTGGGTTTAATAGCTTGGTAGGCAAGGTATAAAAGATAAATGGTTCCCAATGTTTTGAGAATGGTGTAAGCAAAAGGAACTGCCAATAATACGGCTGTTAAACCGAAGGATACCATGATAATGTGAAACAAAAACCCACACACTACACCCGTTAATGAAATGAAACCTGATTTTTTACCCTGCGTTATTGATTTTGAGATCAGGTAAATCATATTAGGACCGGGGCTGATTACTAAAATAAGAGCAGCCAGGATAAAGAATGAAAGTTCGTGAAGAGGAATCATTAATTTTTATGCAAATATCTTATTAATTAAAAGATTGAACAATACCTTTGAAATATAATCTCAAAACTTTGCAATCTTCACTGAGTAAAGTTCTTTAACAGTTTGCATAGAAAAGGTAAGCTCAATTTAATTTTATTTCGAAAAAACTGTAAATTTGCTCATAGAAAATAGCTAAAAATACTTCTTAAGAATTGTCTAATGTCTAAACTGAAAATTGCACGAGAACAGAAAAATCTAACTCAGGAAGAATTGGCAGAAAAATCAAAAATTTCTGTAAGAACAATTCAAAGGATTGAAGCAGGGACAGAACCGAAAGGACATACGCTGAGAGCATTGGCTGCTGCTCTGGAAACAGAAGAAATCTCTTTGCAGGAAACAGAAGTGATTTCCGAAGTGGAAAACATAGTGAATAAGGAAGCAGTATTATCCGAAAAAAATGAAACGGAAGTATCACAAACAGATGGCATCAATTATTCTCAGATCAAAATGATCAATCTTTCCTCCCTATTTTTTACTATTATACCTCCTTTAAATATTTTTGTACCCCTTTTGCTGATGTATGCTCTGAAGCAAAAAAACAGCCTTGCCAGACAAATCATTTCAGTACAGATGATATGGACCGTCATGGCACCTATTATTTTTATGCTGGGGATCTTTTTAAAATTCGGAAGACAATTTACCCTTATTCTGATGATCCTTATTGTACTTTCCAATGTGTATATTATTCTTCGAAATGCTGCAGAGATAGATAGAAAGAAGAAATTGTATTTTAGATTGAAATTCAGTATGATATAAAACCTGTCAGCACTTTGTCGGGTTATTGTCGGGTCCATTTTCAGGCTTAAAACAATTAGAAATCTAACCTTTGTCAAAAAAATAATAATGACAAAGACTATTCGTTTTATACTCCTTTTTTTCATTCCGTTTTTGGATAGCTTGTATGCACAATTGCCCAAAACAGATCCGCTTTACGGTATCATCATGTCAAAAGACAGTCTGCTTTTTTCGGTGGGATTTAATACCTGTAATGTAAAACAGACAGCAGCTATGCTAAGCGATCATCTTGAATTTTACCATGATAAAGATGGCTTTTCAGATAAAAAGAAATTCATCACAGACTTTAAAAACGGATTGTGTAAATCACCATCAGATTATCGTTCAAGGAGAGAACTGGATCATGAAAATATACAAATATTTCCATTATATCAGAATGGAAAACTTTACGCAGCTATACAAAACGGCGGTCATTTCTTTTATGAAAAAGAAGGATTGTCTCCTGAAAAATTAGTCGGAGGAGCTAAGTTTACCAATCTTTGGTTGATTGAAAATGGAGAGTGGAAATTAACGAGATCTTTAAGTTTTGATCATCACGCCAAAGAATCAATGGATATTAAACCTGTTTTTAATAATGATCAGCACATAGAAAGCTGGTTGAAGGAAAATAAAATTCCAACACTTGGGCTCGGAATTATAGAATCCGGAAAACTGAAACAGATCAAAGTCTTCGGTAACATTAAAGAAGGGGTTGCAGCTCCGTACAATACCTATTTCAACGTTGCTTCTCTTACCAAACCTGTGACTGCAATGGTAGCATTACGTCTGATAAGTTTAGGAAAATGGAAACTGGATGAACCTTTGGATAAATACTGGATTGATCCGGATATCTCAAAGGATGTAAGACATAAAAAACTAACCACCCGAATTATTCTTAGTCATCAATCCGGCTTTCCCAATTGGAGATGGATGAATGCAGATAAAAAACTGAACTTTCAGTTTGAACCGGGAACAAAATATCAATATTCAGGAGAAGGTTTTGAATACCTGCGAAAGGCATTGGAAGCTAAGTTTCAAAAATCATTGGATGAACTTGCCCGGGAACTGATTTTTCAGCCTTATAAAATGCAGGATACAGATTATATTTGGAATCAGGATGTTGATGAAGAAAGATTTGCCATCGGATACAATGAAAAAGGAATGTCGTATCCCACAGAAAAAAATAAAACAGCTAATGCTGCCGATGATTTGCATACAACCATAGAAGATTATGGAAACTTTATGACGAATGTGATGAAGGGTAAAGGTTTAACAGCAGAGGTATTTCGGGAAATGACCCAAAAACAGATTAAAACCAAAGAAAACAAATACTTTGGATTAGGCTTTGAAATCTATGATCTCGGAAATGATAACTATGCATTATCTCATGGCGGTGCGGACCAAGGAACAAGATGTATAGCTTTTATATTACCAAAATCAGGAAAAGGACTTCTGATCTTTACCAATGTAGATGACGGATACAAAGTCTATGAAAAACTGGTTCTTCATTATTTGGGAGAAAAAGGAAAGAAGATCGTGGATATAGAAAACAGATAGTTTCTTATTTCTATTCTTAAAACTGTAACGGATTGTAAATAAAACTTTTCGTTTAAAAACTTTAGGAAATCTAATAACATTTTCATCCATAAAAAAAGCCTGTCTTCACAATGAAAGACAGGCTTTAAAATTTTTACCTTACCTTTTCCAAAAGGTATAATTTGGCACCGGAAAATGCAAGCTTAGGCATCAGATTTCCTTCCAGAACCATTGTTTTATTATTGACGTCAATAACGGAGAT
Organism: Chryseobacterium sp. CS2K3; assembly: GCF_059515185.1. Lineage (NCBI taxonomy): Bacteria > Pseudomonadati > Bacteroidota > Flavobacteriia > Flavobacteriales > Weeksellaceae > Chryseobacterium > Chryseobacterium sp. CS2K3. Next base: position 71,546 of record NZ_JCAKRW010000007.1, read on the forward strand.
ATAGTTATTGGAATTATATTCAATATAGTTTTCTTTTTCCTTTGTGACAGGATTTTTCCCGAATTCCAGAGAGTATTTTACCCAGTCTTCCTTTTCAGAACTGCAATGTACAGGCTTGAATTTAGATTTTTTAGCCTTAAAAATGATTTGATCAAAGCTTTCCGTACAATCAGAAGTAAATGTACTTTCCGGATTCTGATCCTTCGAAAAATCTTCAAAAGAACCTTTATAAACTCCTACAACTTTCCAGGTTCCGTCCAGACGGTCTTCAGATATTTTACCTTTCGCTTTGCTTACCGCCCAGCTTATTCCGTTCACGGTTCCTTTTACCGCTTTATAGCCTACACTTACGGCTCCGGAAACCACTTTTGTAGCAGTTCTTACCACACAGGAATTCAGTAAAAGGACGGCAGAAGCCAGAAATATCATTTTTTTCATATTGTCAAATTTTTTACGAAGATAATATTTTATGCTGAGTTTTGAGGAGAAGAGAAGTTATATGCGGTAAGCTGAAAGAATAAAATTATTCAATGGATGACCTTTCAAACACGTTTTTAGCTGAAATTATTATATGGATTTTATTCATCCTATTTTTTGTATTTTTAAGGAAGATTAATAATGATGAACGCCAAATTCAATTATTTCATGTTTAAGTGTACAAAAGAACTTAAAACGCTCTTTTCTGTACTATTTTTTCTGTTCGTATATTCCTGCTCACCAAAGATGATCAGAATAGCAGTTTCAGAAGATAAAGCCAATTTCGGAATCTCGAAACCTACAAAAGCCGTTTTCTTCGTAGAAAATGAAAGTATTGGCGCTTCAGAAATTCATATCAATGACCATAAGAATACGGCAGATAAGATCTATGCCCGGTTCGGAGGAGCTACAGAACGGGTAATGGTAGGACGAACCAATGCTAAAACCTTTACATTTTCAAACGGAGATATAACCTGGTTTGTAGATGTCCAAAAATTCCCCAAACGTACCGCAATGGTTCTTTTCGACGGGAAAAATGAACCGATTATCGAATATAATACCAAGAAATATGAACATCTGGTTCAAAAATATATGCCTGAAGAGCTGAAAAAGGCTATACAATTTCAAAAAGAATCCCAAATAACAAAAAAAGAAACAAAAAGTATTCTGGATTCCGTTTGGTCAATACCTTTTATTCCTGATCAGAAATATGCTGACAGAATCATTAATCAAAGCAATACCATTTACTATCCTCTTCCTTTCTTTGAAGACAGCGGAATGTGCAACGGGCGTTACCAAACGGTATTTTATAAGGATGCCAAGGAAAAAGAAGTAAGCTATACCTCTAAAGTGACCTATCGAAACGGAAGGGTATTAAGCTATGAATATCTGCGGGATGGAGTTGAAAGTACACAGAAATACTACCTCGGAAATACAGGACTTTTAGATTCAATTGTGTATTACAATCAAAATGGGAAAAGGGAAATGAAGCTGAATTTTAAATATTTCCCCGATCAGTTTATCGTTCATGATGTCAATTTTGGTTCCAGAGAAGAATTTCATCTGAACACCAAAGGACAGGTCATTGAGAAAGCTGATTTTGATAAGAAAAACAGTCTCAAAAGAAAGATATACTATACCTATGATCAACTAGGACGGGTTTTATATGAGAAATCAATGGTAGACGGGGAGATAGAAAGCAACCGATTATATCAATATAATTCTGACTCCAAAAGAATGTATTCAAAACTGACATTAAAAGAAAGAGGAGATAAAATAATTTCTGAAAACACTACAGAAAATATTGACGGTAAAGATATATTCACCACAATATCCGATGGGAAAATACAATACAGATCTGTGTCTACCCTGAACAAAAACTGCGAAGGAAAAGTCTCCACTTATGACAGCAGCGGAAAAATTGTTTCAGTATATGTCCAGAAAAAACTTTGAGCATCTTGCAGGTATTCAATTGAAAAACTCAACACCAGAAAACGAAAAATTAATGATGAGAAAACGCTATTTACTTCTTAGTATATTATATATTCCAACCTATTTATTTGCACAAAATAAAACCGTTTACTTTGATTCAGAATGGAAGGAAACTCAAAAGAACAAAGCAAAATATTACCGTAAGCTTCCTCTTCTTAAATTAGGAAACCTAGAGCTGATCCGGGATCATTATATAAAAGGAGATTCGCCTCAGATGCAGGGATATTTTGTGACCGGAGATGAAAAAAACAAAGTTGGAGATGTCTTTTGGTTTTATCAGGATCAGACGGATGCATCAGGAACTTCGTATATCAATAAGACTTCACAAAAAAAGCTTACGTATTACTTTGAGGACGGCAAAATCTGGAAAACCATTCAATACGGAGACAGCTTAAAAGTAGGAAAAACTATTGAATATAAACCGGACGGCAGCATTTTAGGAGAAGCCATATATAAAGACGGCTATATTCAATCAGGAGTTGTAGGTAATCTGTTTTCCAGAAATGAATATCGTTCCTATAATAAAAAAACTCAGTCTGACGATTTTGTTAAGTTTCCAGAGAAAGCAGAAAACTCAGAATACAAGCAGATCTATTATTGGAAACATAATCTGAAAACAGCCGTTGAATACTCTTATCGTAACGGTAAATGTATACTGGAAAAAAACTTTGATAAAGAAGGTAATCTTGTTCAGAAGCTGGACAGTACGTCCTATTATATTTCAAGTAAAAACTTGAAAAACGGTAAAAATTTCTATTACCGAACTCAAAAAAGTGGAGTGGTAGATGAACCGCTTTATATAGAGTACAAAAGCTTCCCGTTCTCAAATGTTATCATGGAAAATGTAAGTCACATCATTCTTCATCGTGGAACTGTCAATTTTCTTGAAAAACATACCACACAGGATTTATATAGAGAAATCGAATACCAATTTTTTACAGAAAATGGCGTACAAACAATGAGATTAGAAAGAGATTTCAAAAATGAAAAAGCCTGGAAACCGATGCACGACTATAAGAATGCCGAAACTACTGTTGTTTCAGTTTCCGATATCGAACCTTTATCCGCAGAAAAGATTTTTCAGAAGTTTGGAAAAAGAAAATGGATCAATCCGTACTTCAAAAATAAACTCTTTACAGAATATATATACTTTTCATCTCCTGAATTTATGGGGAAAACAATACAGAATTCCTCATCAGGGAAAATACAGATCAATGACAAGGAATCTGTACTCATTTACATAAGCCTTATTCCCGGAAAATATATGATTCTCCGTGAGAATGGCGGGTATTTCATTCCAAAAACTACAGGTGACCTTATTGAAATTCCAAACTATGTTCAGGAATAATTTTTCCATTTTAAAACTGATTTTCATGAAATTTTCATTCAAAATATATTGTATTATATCATTGCTGTCGTTTACTTATGTGTTTTCGCAAATTCCTGTGCATAAGCGGAGCAATAAATCTCAACCTAAAGTTTCAATACAGAAAAAGCAACCTTCAGATTTCAAAATGTCTTTACGGGATTCTATTCAGAAAGAAATTCTAACGATGGTAGGCGAAGAGAATGTAGACAATGAAGAAGATGTAGAAGCGGAAAACCATGAGATCATGATTTTCCGAAAAAAAATAAATGAATCCAAAGGGTTGCGGAAAGCTGTTTTTCAATATTATCTTGCCAATATTTACATTTCTTCGCTTACATTCTATGGAAGAACAGCAAATAAGAATGATATCACACCTCTTGATCAGCTTCCGGAAGATTACAAGCAATGGGCAGTCAATGATTTTTATAGAGAAGCAGACAGACTTTACACCAGTGCGCTTAGCGATAAATCTGTTTTACAGGCTGAAAAAACTGAACTGTGGAATGAGATTATTGACCGCTTAGAATTTGCAAAGTATAAACCTACATTATATGATCTCATTGCGACGAATTACCTTAAATTTTTAAATGAATTACCATTTGATTATGACCAATCTGCAAAGAAAAAAATAGCTGCGATCAAAGAGGATTTAAATCAGTTTCATGCCAATGACAAGGATAAAACAGCGTTACTTTACCTGAAAAGTACTGAAATAGAAGGTAATTCTAAAAAACAGGCAAAAGAACTTCAGAACTTGGCTGCCAATTTCCCTGAAGAACCTTTTTCAGCATATCTGTTGTATCAGGCAGCGAGCCTTTTACAGCATGAAAATGATGAAAACAATTTTCTTAATGCCTTTAAGGTCTGTCAGAAAGCAATAGATAATTTTCCGTCTTCAGACTGGAGTAACCATTGTAAAAAATTGATCAATGAGCTCGAAGGTTCTTCAATGAGCATTAAGCTTCCTGCCAGAAATCTTCCCGGAGAATATATACCCTTAGAAACGACTTACAAAAATACAGACAGGGTAAAAATAGAACTGATAAAAAAATCAGGAATTATAGATTTTGATAAAGAACCATTGTGGAGAGGGTTTCATGAGGAAGAAAAACTGTTTTCTTTTATTAATAATGAATTGGACGAACATAGCTTCCGTACTGAAATTTTCCCTCTAAAAAAGTTTGGTGATTACAGATTTCATAAGACGATTCTGGCTCTTCCGCCATTGGAAGAGGGCTTGTATGAGATGAATTCTGTTTCTGAAGACTCTGAAAGTTCAACGATGTTTGCGGTTTCAGACTTATTCTATGTCAAAAGATTTGAAGACGATACAAAAGTCACTTTTCAGGCGATGAATACTAAAACCGGAAAAGCTATTGACAATTCAGAATATATAATGTATCAGAATGTCTATGATTATGAACATGATTATAAGAACAGAAAAAAAGACAATCAACTGATCAGAACAGGAAACGGAACTACAGATAAGCATGGAATATTCTCTTTGCCAAAATCAAAAAACAGGGAATATGACAATAGCATTATTTATTTTCCTCACCTGAAAAAGTATTTTGTCATTGATTATAATTACAATGAAATAAGAAATGTAAAAAAAGAGGAAGAGCCAATTACAGAACCGATCAACAGAGACTTTATCATCTTTACCGACCGAGCTATTTACCGTCCCGGACAGAAAATGTTTTATAAAGGGATTCTGAAGCAGGAATACTTCGAGAAAACAGGGATTCTCCCTAAACAAAAGATAGTGGTGACTTTGAAAGATTCCAATTATCAGGATATTTTAAAAGCTGAGACTGTCACCAATGAATTCGGAAGCATTACCGGAAACTTCATTATTCCTTCACAAGGGTTTACCGGAAATTATTATATAAGTATGGAAGCTGATTTTGAAGAAGATAAAGAAGAAAATAACAGCGTACTTGGAAGCAAATATATTAAAGTAGAAGAATACAAAAGACCAAAATTCCGGGTGGTGGTTAATCCGGTGAAAGAAGCTTACAAGCTGGAGGAAAAGGTAAAAGTAAGTGGGAAAGCAGAAGCTTTTTCAGGAGCCGATATCCCGGGAGCAACCGTGAAATATGACGTTAAGAGAAAGAGAATCCGTCTTTGGAGAAATTATTATCAAAGGTATTACCCACAATATAGCGAGAGAGAAACCGATATTGCTCATGGTGAAACTACTACAGACAGCAACGGGAATTTCAATATTACCTTTCAGGCAGAAGCAGATGAAAAGACTAAGAATGATACAAGAAATTACCAGTATTTCGTTTCATTTTATGTAACCGATGTCAATGGAGAATCGCAGAGCGGTAAGATCAAAATCAATATCGGAGAGGTCAAGGCGAAGATCAATCTGGATGCATCCGATCAAATGTTCCAAAATGAATGGGAGTCCCTGGAAATATCAATGAGTAATCTCAATGGACAGAAAATAAACGGGAAAGGAAACCTTACCATCACCAGAATACCGGAAGAAAAAAAGATCATTTTACCTAAGTTTACCGAAAAAGAAGAAAAGAGAGCCTATTATGCCGGAAATACAGAAGATAAGGCTTTATCGTATTCATCTTATGACAAAGAACTTTTTGATGCTTATTTTCCGCATGTAAGCTATATACAAACTGATAATTCTAAGGTTCAGAAGGGAGAACTGTTCTTTTCAAAATCATTCAATACTGAAGAAACCGGAACTATTCTACTCAAGAAAAATCCTGAACCCGGAAAATATCTTGTGGAAGCAGAATCTATTGTAGATCATGATACCATTAAAGCCTTTAAAATCATTGAAGTCATTGATAATATAACATTCCGAAACGGGAAACCTTCATTTTTCGGAATCCGTACAGATAAAGAACTGTATAAGGTAGGAGAAAAGGCAAAAGTTACTTTCTATTCAGATTTCAAAGAAGGTTTTGTCAATTATAGGTTTATCCGGAACGGAAAGAAAGAAGACTATCAGCAGATTGCTATGAGTAGAGGATCTGCGGATATTACATTTACAGTGACTGATACCGATCTGAAAAAACAGCTCTTTCTGGATTATGATTTTGTGCATGATAATGATTACACAAAAGGGAATATAAAATTCAAGATCAAAGAAAATATCAATCGTGAGCTGGAAATTACCACTCAGGTTTTCCGCGATAAAATTCAGCCGGGAGTTCCGGAGAAATGGATTCTGACCATTAAAGGAAAAGATAAGGAAAAGATCAATGCAGAAGTATTGGCTTCAATGTATGATGCTTCATTGGATGTGTTTGCCAAAAATGATTACCGCTTTACACGCTACACCCCTTATTCAGGTGATAACTATGATGATTATGATCCTTACCGTATGGAAGCTGATGATTTCTTTGCTGGATTGACTTCTTTTAACTCAATTGATGATGATAAGATATACAACAGATATCCTATTCGGTCAGATAAGTTTCCTACCCCGGAATCACCTTATTTTCAATATATGGCGGCTAGAATTGTAAGGACGGCGTACTTGACAACATCTTCAGCGCTTAATGCATCAGTTCAGGAAGTTGTAGTTGTAGGATATCAAAGAAAAAAATCTGAAAATACTGAAATCTTATATGTGATTGACGGGAAACCCATGAAAAAGAATATTCCCGAAGAGGAAATTGCTGAGATTAAAAAGCTGGAGAGCGCTGAAGCTGTTGCTTTATATGGCAGTGAAGCCGCGGGCGGAGCATATATTGTGACCTCTAAAAAGGCTGTGAGAGAAGAATTGCTCAAAAAAGTAAAAGTAAGAACCAATCTGGATGAAACAGCATTTTTCTTTCCTGATCTTTATACCGATGCAGAAGGAAATGTGAAACTGGAATTCAATACCCCTGAAGCCCTCACAGAATGGAAATTAATCCTCTTCGCACATACCAAAGACCTGAAAACAGGGTCAGCAGAATTCTTAACAAAGACCCAGAAAGAACTTATGGTGACTCCCAATCCGCCAAGGTTCCTGAGACAAGGAGATCATATAGAACTTTCAGCAAAAATTGATAACCTGTCAGACAAAGAACTGAAAGGAGACATGATGCTGTATCTTTTTGATCCTAAAACATCCCAACCATTAGATTCCGTATTTTTGAATACCAATGCCCTGAAAAAGATCAGCGTGACTGCCAAAGGATCAACACAGGCAAGCTGGGAAATTAAGGTTCCTTACGCAATAGATCATGTCGGTTATAAAATTCTTGCCAGAACCAAAGACTTTTCAGACGGAGAAGAAAATGTACTGCCTGTACTTTCCGACAGAATGCTGGTGACCCAAACCATTCCCATTTCCATCAAAGAAGGACAGCATAAAACCTATATAATGGAAGGACTGGCAAATAATACCTCATCTTCAGCCGCAAATTTTAACCTGAGTGTAGAGCTTACTTCCAATCCGCTATGGTTTGCTGTGATGTCTATTCCGTATTTAAGATCATTCCCTCACGAATGTTCTGAGCAGCTTTTCAGCAGGTTATACGGAAATATGCTTTCAACATACATCATGAATTCATCCCCGAAGATCAAGAAGATATTTGATGAATGGAATGCCAAAGAAACGCCATCCAATCCTTTGGAAGCCAATGAAAACCTTAAAGCCGTTCTTATAGGAGAAACTCCCTGGTTAAGCACTATTAAAGACCAGAACGAGCAGATGCAGCAGCTTTCACTGTTCTTTAATCTGAACAAAATGCAGCGCGATCTTAAAAAAGCACAGCGGGATCTGGTAGACCGTCAAAATCCTGATGGCAGCTTTTCATGGTTTCCGGGCGGAAGTAAAGATAAAACCATTTCCGGACATATTCTTGCAGGTTTCGGAAAGCTTGATAAAATGCTGAAAGGACAATCCGGTGAGTATTTCACCAATGAAATCAAACGTGTTATTGAAAATACAGTTGATTATCTGGATAAAGAATACAAAGAGCAATTGGCTAAACATCAAAAGGTAAATTTGGAACCAGATCTTAATGACTATTCTTCCTATTTTTACTATAGAAGCTTCTGGACGAAAAAAGAAATTCCGACAGAGCTGAAAAAGTTACTTCCTGCTTTAGTCAATACCTATGCAAAAGATTTTAAAGAATACAGTCTTTATCATCAGGTGATGATTACAACGCTGTTACAACGTTACGGCTATTATGATTTAGCTAAAAAATGTATTGCAGATCTGAAAAAAACTTCAAGAAAATCTGAAGAAAATGGAATGTATTGGGAGAATAACGATTCCGGTTGGTATTGGTATCAGGCACCTATAGAAACTCAGGCAATGCTAATTGAAGCCTTTTCAGAGATTACACCGGAAGACACAGCCAGTGTAGAAGAAATGAAAGTCTGGCTTTTAAAAAATAAGCAGACAGAAGGCTGGGGAACTACTAAATCTACTACTGAAGCTGTCTACGCACTGCTGAACTACGGGAAATCATGGCTGGATGCAGAAAAAGGAATAACCATGAAATTAGGAAACGAGACTATTTTCCCTGTTCAGGACGGATCAAAAAATTCAGAAGCAGGATTCTTTAAGAAATCTTACTACTGGAAAGACATCACTCCTGAGAAAGGGAAATTAGAAATTGAAAAAAACAGCCCCGGAGTAGCATGGGGCGGAATGTACCGACTGTATTATGAAAATATGGACAAAGTGATAGCAAATAACTCTTCCAATGTTTCCATTGAAAAGAAACTCTTCCTGAAAATGTTTGACGGAAAAGAAAGTAAACTTAAAGAAGTGACTTCGGAAACACCAATTAAATTAGGAGACTTAGTGGTTGTCAGAATCGTGATCCACACCGATAAAAATATGCAGTATATTCACCTCAAAGATATGCGGGCAAGTGGTTTTGAGCCAGTAAACGTTCTTTCTACCTACAAATGGCAGAACGGAGTAGGATACTATGAAAGCACCAAAGATGCAGCTACTCATTTCTTTTTTAACGACTTACCAAAAGGAACCTATATTTTCGAATACGAAGTGAAAGCCAATAATGCAGGCGAATTTTCAAACGGAATCACTTCCTTCCAGAACATGTATGCCCCGGCAATGGGCGCTCATTCACAAGGGATGAGAGTGAAAATAATAAAGTAACCTTTCATACGAGATCAATGATAAAAACCCACCTCAATTAAAGCTGAGCTGGGTTTTATTTTTTATAACAATAAAATTAAGATAGGGTAAATACCTTTACATATTCTTTCGGCATCCACATAAAGCATACTACTAACGTTGCAATTAACAGCAATGATAAAATTAACGTAGCCACCTTAAAACCATCCAATCTGAACTCTTTCTGAGGTTGATTTCTGCCTGAACTGTAAAATTCTGCAATGTCTTTCCCATAAGGTGAGTGGTTTCGGGGACTTTCCTGAACTCTTACACCCGTTGATAAAGAAGGAAGTGTTTCTATATCCTTATTTTGATTAATGATATTCACGAATGACCGCTTGTTTTCCTGATGTCGTTTTTTTGCAGATTCTATCTTTCCATCAGTTGTAAGGAAGCGTATTACTTCATCTATTTTCTTTGAATATTCTTCATATTCTTTGCTAATGATCTCTATTCCGTTTTTAGATTCCTTTATCTTGGTTTCATTGTCCTGATGTCTTTTTTCATTTTTTGAAACATGACTGTTAAGGAGTTCCAGAAGTTGTCTTTTCTCATCCTTCAAGCTTTCTTTTTCCCTTTCAAGATCAGCGATAGAATTTTGAATCGCCCGAAGTCTCTCCTCATGCAGATTCTCAATTTCTTTAGTAAAACCATTGGAATCAACGATTTTAAAAATTCCTTTCTGCCTTACAAACTCACCAATTTCGTGACTTTGGGTAAAATAGATGGTATCATAGATATTCAAAAGCTCGAAAGCCTGATTAAAAAGAATCTGCAATTGTGCTGCATTCGTTTCACAATAAACAACAAGATAATGATTGCTGGTCTGAGTAAAATTAAGATCCTCCATCTCACGGATATTAAAACCGATCTTATCAAAATCCATAGGCTTATGAATCGAAAACTGATCAGAATGATTGATCATAATCGTTCCGTCCTGCACATTGCTTTTCTCAAGATTACTGTGAAAATCGTTCAGGGTATTGATGATAAGGCTTTCTGAAGTTATCTTATCAACAAAAAGAAGGCTTGAGCCAATAAATGTTCCCCCTCTGTCCGAATTCTGTTCCTTCGCAAATGTATAAACGGAGTAGGAGATAAGGTTACATCCGCCGGCATAATCCTTCCGTATTGAATAGACGCTGGTTTGAGGAAACAGCTTAATAGCATCAGTTTTTAAATCAAATGTTCTGATCTCTTTTGCTATCGCTTTATTTCCACCCAGAAAAAAAGATTGCCTGAAGCCATTCGGATTCCCAAATGTACCAAATGCTGAGAAAAAATAAGTATTGCTCATTAATTTGTAAAGCTAAATTTTAAACGTTCCCAAAATGTTCCTTCATAATCAAGATCATAACCCACAATGCTTCTGTACAGCCATTTTGAAAGTACCTCAGCAGTAGAAAGATTCAACAGGCTGATTCTTTCACTTCCGGTTGCATTCTGTACACTTCCTACCGTGTAATAGGTTTTACTGAGCCCATAAGTATCAATACGCTGTGAAGTCATGGGTAAATGATCAGAAATAAAACTGTCCAGCGCTTCAGCACTTTCTACATCCATCCTTCCGGATTTGTCCCATTTGGAAATCACTAAAATCGCGTTCACAGACTTTAAGTTTTTACCCTTTCTCTCCAATTCATCCAGAAATTCATTGATTAAAGAGTCGTCTTTATAAGCAGACTCATAGCTCGTCACAATAATAAAAGTAAGAGGAATATTTGCATTAAGGAAAGTTTCTATGCTGCTGTGATAGTTTCCTCCTCGTCTGATATCATTATGATTTTCTCCGGAAGTTTCCAGAAAAGTAAGGTCAATAGGTCCCACTCTTTTTGATCTGTTATTCGGTTCAAAAACAAGATCAAGGCGGGTTACCTGATCTCTCGTCGTTCTGTTCGGAAGAACGCCCTGTCTTATATTTTCAAAGAAATCAGAAAGAAGAACATTCGCTTCCTTAGAGTTTGGAGTTCCAAGCTTGGGTCTTAAAACTCCGGCATATGACCTTAAATAATAAAGCATTGACGATAAAATTACAGACTTCCCAGATTCGGCAGTTCCAAAGAAGAAAACAAAATTACTTTCCTTGTTCTTGATGTCGTTGGAAATCGTTTTTGCAATCGGAACAAAATCTTCTTTAGTGTCATTTTGAAAATCAAACGATAAAGGTTTTAAAGTTTCCTCTGTTTCAAAATTCAAAGGTTTTAAATGATCATGAGTTTCCATAGCTTAGTTATTAGGGATGATGGTTTTACCGCTTCTTTTATTATTAAATACACTTCTGTTGTTATTTCCGTTGTAGTTCCCTGAATCCGTTACCAGTAAAATGATAATAACAATCACAAAATCAAGTAAAATACAACCAGCCAGCACTACAAATTGATACATTCCGAAGTTTTTAATCGCATGCTCAAAAGCAAACCCAATTTTGCCAACCTGCTGTGTTTTCGAAACAATAGGCTCAAAGTGTATCTTGTCATTTCCCAAAACCGTCTGGGCACGGCTTCCCAGTTTATTATAATCCGACAGGGACTCATCAATCAGCCCCTGAGACAATCCGTCTTTTTCCTTTTTCGATAAAAGAAGAAGATCCTGAATCGTTTTATTCCACTTGAAAGCCGCAGTATTGATATCCGATTTCAATGCTCTTTCCTCAGGAGATAAATCCGAGACGATATTATCAATCTGTTTTCCCATTCTTTCCGCAAGATCTTCGTAATCTTCACCTACAGGAGTCAGAAAATCAACCTTTTGCCCTGTTAATCTCTCTATATCCTTGATCAATAACTGTGCTCGACTTCCGATTCCTTTATTTCCAGGATCCTTGATCTGCTCCATCATCTGTTTCTTCTTGATCTCAATATTTTGAGTAGTCGCTTTATTATATTTATAACTTAATTTTGATTCTACATCATTCTCAAGGGTTGTGAAATTTTTATTGATATCCCGAAGCTCATCAGTATAAATATCTGTTTTCATAAACCTCGTGTACAAGGCATTAAAATTGGCGATAAAACAAAAAGAAGCAATGAAAATGTAGATCCCGACAAGGCTTCCTGTGGGTTTTCCTTCCAATTTTGCATTCCTAAGCATCCAGCAAAGAAACAGGAGCAGCAATGATAAAACTAAGGCTATGACAAATGATGCCGGACCAAAAATCTGTTGCAGTCCCAGCCAGGTCTGATAAAAACTTACGCTGATCAGTAATAAAGCAAGAATTCCCAAAAAGAGATCTGCAGGAGTCGTTTTTTTATTCATAATGTATTGTTGTTTTGTTGAATAAGCTTATAAAAACATACTGTTTTATAATGTTCGAAACTACAAACAACGAGCAGAAGAAAATTACGGGAACCCGTAAGAAGTAAGGTTCTTTTTACTGGGCTTGAATGATAATATTATGAATTAAATTTCACGGAGATGTTCCAGATTCCGCGGATGAGCTTCCGATGTATTAAAGCGAGAATTATATGGAATTGATTTTTTCTAAACAAATGAATATTAAAAGCTACTAATTCACGGTTTTTTTCTTTTCGTGCATTAGTGTCCAAAAAATATCTTCAGCTATTTCTAAGTTTTGTATTAAAACCTGTGCATATCTGTGGTTTTAAATTTTTTTTAAAACGCAAAGTTTTAAAGAGAATAATGGATATTTTAAGGAAGCTAAGAAGCGCGACTTTGTCGCTGACGAAGCTTTATGGCTATACATACGCTTAATAAGAATCAATTTCATTGATTCCGCACTTTGCTCTCTAGAAATGTTACGAAATAAAGATAAACCTTTGCGTTTATGTAACCCTCGATATTTTAGCTACTAATGCACGAATTTTTTCTTTTTATTCGTGCATTAGTGGCTAAACAAAGAGATAAATGCAGTTAAGGATATTTTTTTTGACGCAAAGGTTTTATAATCCAGGTGTAATATTTTAGAAAGCTAAGAAGTGCGACTTTGTCGCTGACGAAGCTTTATGGCTATACATACGCTTAATAAGAATCAATTTCATTGATTCCGCACTTTGCTCCCTAGAAATGTTATGAAATAAAGATAAACCTTTGCGTTTATGTAACCCTCTGTATTTTAGCTACTAATGCGCTAACTTTTTCTTTTTATTCGTGCATTAGTGGCTAAAAAATATCTTTAAGTCTTTCGAGGTTTTATATTAAAATCTGTGGCTAAAGAAATTACTTTTCTTCTGCTTTTAATTTATTTACCAAAGGATTTGCATACATCGCCAGGAAATACTCCTTAGAAACAGGATCAGACGGATCAATACGCATTTCCTGTCTTCGGATAAACAATTGTTTTTCCTGTTCTGTATATTGGGAAGCGTAGGTGTCTGTATTGTTGAGCAGATCGTAGGCTATATATTTTGTAGGCCAAAGTTTGTAATTCTTAATGATGGAATCATCAATCAACTGTACAATAGCCTGCAGCTGCTTGTTTTTATTCTCAATCGTAGCGGCAATATGATCCAATTCTGTATCAATAACATCACCCGCATGGATATGAATTCTTTTCTTTTGTCCTAAAATTCCGCTTAGTATAGTGTTAAAGTCTTCATTTTTACCTTTGATATATTCCTCATCCCTGTGTTGTGCCAGCAATTGAGGCATTTTTAGGGAATCTGTAGGATCATATTCATAGGAGATAGAAATAGGAACAATTTTTAATGTTTTAAAATAATCTATCAGAGACTGATCTCCCGCTGCCATCGCAAGCATTTTTAAAACCCCTTGCTGAGTGGCATCATTACCGTCTTTAGCACGTCCTTCACGCTGGGCAATCCATACAGAGCGGTTTTCTTCGTGCAGGAGCATATCAATATACTCAGAGAGGGTTTGTGAACTTGTAAGCTGCTCACGAATTGATAATCCTCTTTGAACTAAGAAATTGCGGTTCAGTTTAGCCAGTACATTCAAAAAGTTTCTTTTCACAAGGTTGTCACCAATGGCTGAAGCGGTCATCACATAGCCTCCTTCCAGCAGAACCAGATTAAGAAGTGAGGTATCCAGTACAATATCCCTGTGATTCGAAATGTAAAGGTAAGAGGCATTTTTATCAAGCTTATCGAAACCTGAAGTTGTTAAACCTTCAGAACTTTTAGCAAGAATCTGACGAACAGCATACGCAACAAACTGATGCTGAAAATCACTTATGGAATGGACTTCTTTAAACTGTTCCAGCCAAACCTGCTCATCCACACCGGGAAAAGTAAAGTTCATCAGTGCTTTCATCATCGGATCACGGGCTATGCTTTGTAATCTTTCATTCACTTCATGATCATGAAAATACCGTATTTCATCAAACTTCGACATGGGCTTATTTAAAAATTAAAACTTTTTGCAAAAGAACGAAAATTTATCTGGGGATGGGGTATAAAGGTTGTTAAAGTATTATGAATGGCGTAGAAGTTGGGGAAATTATCTAGTGAACTGGGTAGATTCTACTATATTTTTTTAACCATTAAGAGGTTTTAAGTTATTAAGAAAAGTTAAGATGAAAATCAGAGATTTTCTTTAGATTACCCTTAAAGCGAGGCTCTTCTTAATACTTTTATCTCATTAATTTTTTCTTAATGGTTCAAAATTAAAATACTCAATAGATGAATTGGGATTCCTACGGAATTACAAACAGAGCGCTTTATCTATTCATACACTTTGTCATTCCGTAGGAATCTCAGTTATGCTATCCGGGTTATTTACGAATTAAATTTTTATTCCATAGTCTCCAAGAAATTCTCTTTTAGAAAAGAGATGATATTTGTTTTCCATTGTTGTATATCTTTATGAGTAGAAATGAATGCCACTCCACATGTCAGTTTAGATTCATCATCATGTATAAGAGTATAATTCCCATTAATGAGTTTGCTTTCTTCTCCAGGATAAACTAAAGCTGTTCTTGAAGCTTTGAAGTATTTGTGATAAGCATACATCTGCCGAAGGTCTTCCGGTGATGGTTTAGCTTTATTATTTAGGTTTTTCCATTTAGTATCCAGAACAACTATACTATTATTGGCTTCTATAACAATATCGGGTTTCATTCTGCTAGATGTATTTTCTGACCTCCAAAATTCCTTTATTTGTTGGGATTTTATTCTAACAGCTTTGTGTTTTATGTTCTTTTTTAAAACAATATATACAAATTGTTCCCAAAGGAGGTTCATATCAAACATAAGTGCCAGTACATTATTCTTTCCCCTGGAAACATCAGGATGATAATTGAGTAAAAGCAGCTTTGCTATTTGCAGAGCATTTTCATAATGTAGATTTTTCCTATCGAAATTGATGGATTCAAAAGTCGACTCAGTCACTTTTATATCAGGCACTTCCGGGAAGTTTAATAATAAAGTTCCTATTCTGCTGCCCAGATCAGGCTGATTATAGTGTAGCTCAATTAATTTTAATGCTTTGTATAAAATATGATGGATCTTGTGATCTATATCATAATTAGAATATTTCACATAGAACCTTTCTTTATGAACCAGATTCTGTGAAATATGTTTTGAAAACTGTAAAGCCCCTTTCAAAGCATACAGGTTTCCTTCTTTCTTGTTATATCTTTTGATAAGCCCTCTATGAAGTAACTGTTCCAGTTCTTTTATATATAATTCAAAGTAAAGATCTAAGACTGTAGTATTTTTAAGCTTTAGGTCAGCACTACTGGATACCTTAACATCAAACCCCCAAACAGTTCTAATCATATCAATTAATAACTGTCTCCATACTCCTTTTTCATTGCTGCGATCCGCTTTTGGAAGTACTTCAATTGTTGTATGGCCTACTTTCAGAATACCAACATGCTGATTAAATTGCACGCCATTTTTTATCAGGCTGAAAAACGGAGTACCATCTCCATGATAATTTTCCAAAGCTATATCAAGCTTCATTTTTTTATGTTCTTCTTTGAAATGAAATGTTTCATGTTCAAAAACAACAATAGACTTCCTGGGTTTCATATGAAATTAATTCATTAATAACTTAATGGCTCTTTCGAAAGTCATTGTAACATTACCTTCCTCAAGTGAAAGCACATAATTAAGGTTTGGGTTTCTGTAATCTATTATTTCGTAAGATTCTCTTTCAGAATAACTATTTTCATAATCAAAGTCTGCAAATATGAAATCCTCAGACTTTTTATTTACAAATCCACGCCCTAATACCAACCCTATTTTGCCATAATCTCCAAAGAAATATTCCTGTAATAATGGAATTATATTTTTATAAAAAGAATCAATAATAGTTTCATTATCTTTTCCAATAAAGTAAGCGTGGCCAATGGCGTGGTCTTTATCTATGAGCTTTTCTATTCTTTGGTTGATAATGATTAATAGTTTTTCAAAATCTATTCTACCATATTCGCCTAAATCTGTGAAATATCCGGTCTTTTTTCCTTTGCCATCAGCTTTCATCTTTCCCCAAATTTCTTCCTTTACTTTCTTGTCTTTTAATTTTTCAGGAATTTTCAAAAGCTTAAATAATTTATCTTCTTGGGGCTTATATTCTATTTGATTCCAGTCATAATCTTTATATTCCCAAAGCAGGTTTTCTATCATATAGGATGGATTAAGTAAATAAGGTTTTGGTGGCATCTCTTCAAAAGAAAATCTTCTTCTTAAAGCTGTATCCAGTGCTTCTACACTTCTGTCGGCAGTATTCATGGTACCGATAATGTATAAGTTGGAAGGAACTCCAAATTTATTTTTGCTGTAAGGAAGTGTGATTTCTAAAGCTTCTTTATTGCCTAAGCGTTTATCTTCTTCAATAAGGGTAATAAGTTCTCCAAAAATTTGAGAGATATTTCCACGGTTAATTTCATCAATGATAAGAACATAAGGAAGGGTTGATGGTGCTTCTTTTTTTATGTCAAATTCTGCTTTTTCTTTAATTTTATTATTGATATAGTTTAAAACCGCCCAATACGCTGTGGAATTAGAACCTCCAATTACTTCTCTGAATTCTTTATTTATATTTTTGATAACAGAAAGATCTGGAAAAGCCTGTTGTAATTTTTTTGTTCTGGAGTAGGAGACTGTATAGATTTTAGAGTCTTCAGAATAAATAGGCTTTAAGTTTAAATTTCCCTGATCTGAAATATCCACTATTTTTAACCCTAATTTCGGTGTTTGTATTGTTAATGTAAGCAGTGTTTTTGTTTCCATGTGGATAGTGGCATCCTGCACAAGATCACTCCATGCATCATCAAACGTGTATTCTTTTATTTTACTCAGATCATTCAATACTGGCTTTTTTGCTGCATCCGCAATTCTTTTGAAAATGCCGTCTTCCACTTCATAAATTACTTTTTTTATTCCTTCTTTTCCCTCTTCAATCTTAGGTTTTATTCCTTCAATAAAATCCTCATAGGTCATACTCTGATGGAAAGTAGTAAAGACAATTTGTCCTTTAAGAACCAGTTCTTCATATTTTTTCTTAATTGCAGTTCTTGGATAAGATGACATAAAATCCGGATCAATAATCTGAACCGCTTTATTGATCGTATTATAGGTTTTACCTGTTCCGGGCGGACCATAGAGAATTTGGTTAATAGGTTGTTTTGCCATAGGGAGAGAAATAAAATTTTTTATAATATAATGTAGGAATTCTTCAAAATAATCTAATCCTTCATAATCAGAATTGTGGATTTCTTTTAGGATAATTTCAATAACATTGCGATCATAAGCATGCTTCCCCTCCTTGGAGATAAGGCCTTTGCTTTCAAGTTGGTGGAGAAAACCTAAAATCATTCCACTGTATATTCCCGGAGACTGATTATAGTTTTCTGTAAACCATTCATTAAACTCATCCAGTATTTTCCAGCTTTTTACACTATCTGAAACTTTATTTCCATGACTGGAATATTTATCAAATCTTTCATACATTTTAGCAATCATCCTTTCCTGTTCTTCTGGCAGAAAACTATTGGCTTTAAATGTAGGATAGATTTCCTTCATGTTTACTATTTCTTCATTCACAATTGGGATCACTTTTTCCAACATTATATTGAGATCATGAATAGACGCTTCAAAGGTGTCATAATGATCAGAGAGAGAGATCATAAAATACTCCATTTTAAGTTTTTCTGTACCTTCACTAAATACCAATGGAGTCAGATTTTTTAATCTGGGCTTTATATTTTTAATAAGTTTCAAGGCATATCTATTTTGCCTATCATCGGGACTTTTTGTCTGGTAAAACTGTATGTATAAAGATAATTTGTTATTTTTTTTCAGTGCAAAAACAAGATTAATTAAGTCTGTTGAAGAACCTGGATACGAAACAGGAATATTCCAGAAAGTTGTGGAAAAATACCTGGATTTTTCAGTCCCGATAAAATAGTTGAGTTCTGCTCCTTGATTTGCTCTTTGTCTTACAGAAAAAGTAAATTGAGGATTTATATCATGCAGGTGTTTTAGCCAGTTATAGGCTTTTACCTGAAGTTCATGGTAATTCATTTTTTAATTGATTCTCCTTTTTAGTTTCAAACGCAATAATAAGAAAAATATCTAGTTTTTCTTTACGGGAAAGCATAAAAGGCGATTAAAGCAATCATTAAAAAGGGCTTAGCCACTTCCAAAGTATCTCGAGGTATTTCAATACCCATCTATAGGCACTTTGGAAGAACCTTTAGTCCCTTGGGGAAGTGGCGATACCCCCTTACCTAAGGGGGTATCTCGGGTTGCATAAACGGCTATCGGGGCTTGTGAAAGGGCTGTAGACCGTTGTTTAAGGGTCTGGAGCTACTTGTATAATTCCTTAGAGGGACTTTAAAGGCAGAGTGAAGGGGGAGGGCATGAAAAAAGCACGTGAAAACGTGCTTTGTAATGTAACTGTTATTCCAATATTATCCTTGCGGATTATCATTATTAGAGGGCGGTGGTGGAGGAGATTGAGGCTGCTGTGGTGTTATAAAAAATTGCTTCATATCTTCATAGACAACATTGGTACCCGGAACATTCTCTTCAGATAAAAATCTAAGGTTTCTGTAAAAACTGATCGCATTGTGGTAGTTGTCATGATCTAATAATACTTTGGTATCAGACAACTGCTCTGTGATGGAATCTAATAATTGTAACCGTTGTTCTACCTGCTCTCTGGCGATATAATCCCTGTCGAATTCTGCTTTGTCCAGAAAGCCCGGAACATGTTGGGCATACTGTTCCATATAGCTTTTGGCTTTGTTTACGAAAAGCTTGTTCTGTTCTGCAATTCTCCCGTACTGTTGTCTCTGGTCCGGAGTAAGGTTAATGGTTTTTCCTACAAGGACAGTCTGGATGTCCTGAATAGCCTTATCAATAGTTTCTAAGTCGCTTTTCGAAAAGCTTACACTGATTAAATTGTCTAGTGCCATAATATCATGTTTTTTGATTTGTTCCTTCCAAATATAATAAGGAAGAGGTTTGAAAAAGCGGTGATATCATAACTTTTCAGAGGTCATTCATGAGATAGTGAAAAAGGGATAATGGGGTTTGTATTTTGGAGATTTTTGATGTAAAAAAGACTTCATAAAAAGAAAAATAAAGAAGATCGATCAAAAGCTAATAGTAAAGCAAGTAGTATCATCGAACACAAAATACATCAAGAAGGCAATGTAAAACGATTTAGTGAAATGCTGGGCATCAAGCAGGAAGCACTGGATTTTGACCTTGGGGACGACTGGAACCAGAAAAAAGTTTCTCTGCTGGAACAGAAAAAAATTATTGAAGATCCTTTACTGAAAAGAATTTCTGAAGTATTGAAAATTCCGGTGGAAGCATTTCAGAATTTTGATGAGGAACAGGCGGTGAATATTATTGCTAATACATTTACAGCCAGTGATAATGCTACAGGCTTTATGTATAATCATCATCCTACATTTAATCCAATAGATAAAATTGTAGAATTATATGATGAAAAGGTTGCTCTTTATGAAAGGATGCTGAAGGAGAAGGATGAGATGATGGGGAGATTGGAGAGGTTGATTGAGAAGATATAATTTTAATAAATAAAAAAGGTTCAGCATCTGCTGAACCTTTTTATTCTTATTGTAAAAATAAGATCATTATTCTTGTTTAAGAGCATTCTTAAAATATTCATTTGTTTCTTTATCTGTACAATAAATATAACACCCTTTCATCCCTCTTGTCATTAAAGTCCTATATGTATTTTTAATAATATTTTCAAGTAATTCTTTCGTAGATTTAGGATTCTCTTTTAGCATTTTTTTATATCCTCTTACCGTTGAATCATTTGAGTCTCGTTTAGAGGGATCAATAAGTATTTTACCATTTCTTACAATCAAATCTTCACCTATTACAACACCTATATAATCTACTTCTAGTCCTTGACAAGTGTGAATACATCCTATTTCATTTACAGATTCTGGTTGTATCATCCATCTCATACCATCATCTTCCAAATTCCACTTCATGGAAAAGTTATCAGATAAAACGATATCTGTTTTTAAGGGATCTTTTTTACTAACCCATTTCCAACAATAACCAGCTACAATCCTTGCTTTATTATTGATAAGATTTTTTTCGAAGATCAATTCTCTTAAGTCATCTGGGTTATCAAAAACTTTAAAATCAAATTCTTCTGTGTCAATTTCCGTATTTGCTGTTTCGCGTATTTGTAGAATATAATCTAACCAAGCTAAATATCCATCAGATCCGTTACATCTAAACTGAGAAGTTAGTTCTAATTCAGTTACTGTTGCTCCAAAATGTTTAGCCCATTTTTTAATTTCATCTTTTTCACCAATATCATGAATCGCTACTTTTTGATTTTCGTCAATGAAAAATACTGTGAAGGCAGCGCTATTGATAATTTCTTTAATTTGATTATCTCCTAGGTTTTTAAACATTCCTGACTTTTCGTTCAGTCTGTGTGCTTCATCAACGATTAGCACATCAAATGCATTTGATGCACTATTAACAAATGAACCAGAACCAGTAAAGAAATTAGAAATTTCAGTTTGTTTGAATGTACCGGTTAATTTGGTTTTGTAAACTTCTCTTGGTGCAGCATTTTTCGTTACATATTGTGACAAAAGCCCTATTTTGGTTAGATTTACTAATAGATTGATTGCAACAACAGATTTACCAGTGCCTGGGCCTCCTTCTATAATCAATACATTTTTATTTGTTGCGCTACTTTTACGAGCCAATTGTAATGCTGTTTCATAAACTACTTTTTGCTCATCTATCATTAAAAACTCTTCATTTCCTTTTAACATGGAAGCGAGGTTATCAGAAAGGCTTTTTGAAGGACGTATTCTTCCTTCATCAATAGTTAACATTACTCTATTTTTATCTCCGTACTTTACAAAAGACTTAATAAAGTCACGAAGTTTATAAGTATCCTCTTTAAGAAATAATGGAGCTTTATCAATATAATTTTTATAAAAATTATTATTGATTATTCCATCATTTGCATAATTATGTAAATAAGCACATGGAATTAATTGTATTTCAGAAGTATATATCGCTTCATTAAATCCGTTCAATAACGCTGCATAAGTCCATGCCTGATAAGATGGGTGGCTTAATTCGCGTTGTCGCCCACCAACAAATGTTGAGATAATACCATCTTTTGTAGTCTGTTTTGACGTTGACCATTGTTTTAATTCTATCAAAATAGCATGATCAATATTATCATGGTTTTGGCCTGTAATAATAAAATCAATTCTTTTAGAGGTTTGAGGAATTTGATATTCTACAACAATACCAATATCATCTGGTATGTCAGAATCCATAAGTACATTATTCATGTACAACATTGAATTTTTCCAGGAATTAATTTCTCCTTCAGTTGTTCCTTGTCCTATTTTCTTTTTAAAAAAATCAAGAATAATATGCTCAATATTATTACTTATTACATCATCAAAAAAATTCTTTTTTGTATTTTGGTATACAATCATAGTACGTTCACTCTATCATTAATGGCCCCGAAATATAATTTTATATCTAAAGTTATAAAACTATAGCTCATTATATTTTTTACTTGTTCCCTTTGCTTTTTCAACAGGATATTTTTTTTCATTTCTTGACATCTTATCTTCTATGATATTAGTAACATCTAAATCAAATTTATCAGCAATATTTAAAGCAAAAGTAAATATGTCCGCTAGCTCCTCTTTTATCTTTTCTACATCTACATCTTCTCCTCTTTTCCAAAGAAAAAGTTCCAAAAGTTCCGATGTTTCAATATTTAAAGCAATAGCTAGATCTTTAGGGTTATGAAATTGTTCCCAGTCCCGATCGTGATTGAATTTTCGTATTTTTTCTATTAAGGATTTTATTTCTGACATGAATTGTTTTTTTAGTGAATTTTGTAAACAAACTATTGTCTGTTATAGTTATCAATGATCGTAATGTAACTTTAGTCCGTAATTTTAATCAATTGTTTTTCAATATCTCTTACAATTTGATTTAGTTCTAGAGTTTTGTTTTGTGCTACATTAAAGATTCCTTCAAATTTAATATTTTCTTTTAATTCGAAACTATTATCATTAATAGTATTGTTATCTAATATTGTTTTGATTTTTTGTATGCTTAAATTAGTTTCAAATGTTAAATCTTTCAATTGGTTAATTGCCATTTTTCCAAGCTTTTGTTTCTGACTGTGTATGAATTTCTTTTGATCATCTTCTGATAAAATAGGAATCATAATATTCTCTAAATAAGTTTTAATATATCGTGTGCCTTTCTTAATCTCATTTGATTGTTCTTTCAGGAAGTATAGTAAAAACTCTATACTGATGCTTTCATTCTTGGGAATAATTGCTAAGACGTCGCGACCTATAAAAATACTAGCAGATTTATCAGGACTATAGATAATGGGATTTATATAATTTCCTCTGTTAGCTATAAGGATGCATTCCTCAGTTATTAATTTATTTTCTTTATTGGTTGTTGAACCTAAATTTTTTATATCAAGAATAATATCAATTGGATTTTTTGATAAATTTTCAAAGTTTACAATTGGAAATTTATCATCAAGAGTAGGTGAAAATTCTAAAGGTATTGTTCCAGAAATTATTTTAGCAATCTTGCTTAGAAATTTTGCTTTAGTCTTGTTTGAAAACTCCTTATTACTAAAATTGTTATTATATTCTGCTAAAAGATTTAAATTTTGATCTAGATCCTGGATACCTATAATTTTAATTTTTTCATTATCATTATCACAGAAATAGTCATCAACTATATTTTTAATATCATAAAAACTGTTATGTTCAAAATTTGGTGTTGAAATTATAAATTTAATTTTATTTTTTAAGCAATCATTTTTATTTTTATTAATAACTAGGATTGAATATTTTTTTTTCACATAAGAATTAAAAATCTCTTGGGGTAAACTGATAATAGTTTCAATTTCATCATTTTGAATGAGGTACTCACGTATTTTTTTTGCATTTCCTTTTTTATTCAGAAAAGTATCAGGAACAAGTAAAAATGCTTTTCCATAACTATTTAGACGTATATAACATTGTAAAAAATATAGTGATGAAAGCTCTTTGGGTTGTTGGTTAAAAAGTTTTAATTCCCATCCATCAAAAGAAATATGTTTTCTCCCAGGAATATCTTTGTGGGGTAGCTGCCCTATAACAATATCAAACGTTTCTTTATTACTTTTCCAAAAATCATTTTCCTTTTCAATTATTTTTTTTGGGGCACCGTACATTAAAAGGTTCATATTAGGAATAATATTATTAATTTGTGAACCGTGAATTTGAAGATGATTTAAGGAGATTAACTTACTTAATAAACCTCCAATTCCAGCAATTGGATTATAAATTATTCCACCTTTGTGTGGTTCTAATATTTTATAAAGTAATTCTTTAATGTCCTCCGGAATAAAAAAAGTGTATGCATTATCATCTTTTAAGTTTTTCCATAGAACATATTCATAGAATTGTCCAAATTCTTCGTCATTGAAATCTAGTGTGTTAATTTGAAAAAATATATTTTTAATTTTAATTTGATCATTCTCAGGTATATTCATTAACATTCCTGATACTGATGAAAATAAAGGATCATTTAAACACCAAGCATAATCATAAGTATCATACTCAAAATTATTTTCGATCGATTGATTATATTTTTCATTGAAGTCTTTGAAGAAATCCAAGTTTAGCTTTTCAATTTTTTTTTGATCAAAAAATCGTTTACAAAAAAAAAGGACACACAATATTTTTTGATTTTCAGAAGAATCAAAGTAATTGTCTAATATATTTTTAAGTATTTTATACTGATTATCTATTTCTTTGAATTTTATACTTTCGTATATTTCTTGGTTAAGTTTCACAATAAATAACTATTATAGGATTTAATTTTTTAATTTAGAAGCACTAGATTTTTCAAGAGTTGCATCTACAATTATTGGAATTATTTCTTTTTTTATTTCTTTAGAGATTTGTTTACTTACTTTTTGTAATTCCTTTATTTTCTCAATTTCTTGATCAGAATAACATATAACTAAAAAATAGCCTTTAGTTACACCCTCTACTTCCATATATTTTGGTAATTGTAATCTCACTCCATCCCAAAATCTGCTATTTTTTGCTAATTTTACTTCTATTAATGCCTTATTTTTATGTCCTTGCGAAAACTTAAAATCAACAGGCCCTCTTCCAAGATTACTTTCTCTAGTTAAATCAATATTATTTGCTTTACATAAACTTTTAGTTAATGCAACAAATATTAACTGGGCAGCCTCTTCTTTTTTTGTTGTCTTATTATCATTCCAAAGCAATTTGTAGCCATTATTATTTTCTATATAATTTGTAAAGTATTTGATAATATCATCTATAACTTTATCAAAAGTAGCTTGGTTATTAGGTTCATTAAAACTAATAGGATTCTCCTCTCCATAATTAAAGGATGCTCTAGAAGGTTGATATATTCCAAGTATATCTTTTTCAATGTCGTAAGAACTAAAATCCCTTGAAGTCATAAATTTATTATACAAGGATATCCAATCGGTACGTTTTTTTGCAATATTTATGATGCTTTTTTTATCAATTTCACTTTTTATAGCAAAGCTAAATTCGTCTCTAACATCACTATTTTTATTGTCCCAAACGTAATCTAAAAATGATTCCTTAGACATATAACTATCAATATTCAATATTTTTTTGGGGCATAATAATATCCCTTTATTATTATATGGATTAACTGGTAGCTCTACAATTTCTTTTTCCCACACTAATGTTTTTATATTGAATTTAGTGTTTCGTACTGGAAATTTTTTAGTAGTTATTTTATCTGGATACCTTTTTATTATTGTTTTTGTATAGTTTATGAGATCTGATTTGATAATATTTGCTGTAATATCACTAATTCTATCTCTCCCAATTCCCATACTAAATAGTCCAATATTTTCAAATCTATCAATGTTTTTTAATCCTGCTTCAATAGAATTGTATATACCGTTGAGGATATCTTGACTAAATCCTCTTCCCGATCCAGCTCCTTTCGTAGAAGTAGAGTATCCTAAACAAAGTTCTTCCACTTCTGGAAATAAGAGCATACTATTTAACTTTCTAAAAAATAAATCGGAATTTTTTCTTTCACTTTTTGCCGCTATTTCAAAAGTATTTTTAAAGAATTCCATAATTTCTTCATATGACTTTAAAAATGGTTTTAAACCAATATTTGATAAAAGTAATGGATCAATGAAAAGTAATGTATCTGTCTGTAAAATTGGGTCAAACCAATCATCTTTTAATGTCGGTTTAATATCATAGTATTCTGAAAATGTCATGCTTATTGTTTTTTATAAAGGTATTTAATGTTTTTTTATAAAACAATAAGTAGTATGTTTTAAAACATGATATTTTTTACGTTTTATGGTGAGTTTTGGTTGTATTTACTTTATAGGTTTTTTTTATATGTTAGATTATACATGTCTTTTTTTGCTATAATTACTTATATGATCATATTTTCAATTCTCCTACACATCCACCTCCTCAACCTCCACACCGGCAAATAAACAAATACCACAGACAAAATCCCAGCCAATATCCCCACCACCACAGCCATTGCCGTAGCATCCAGCTTATAATCCTTAGAAAAATTATACTGTCCTAAGAAAAGCATAGCTAATACCAAAGAACAGGTAATCACGCCATGCAGAATACTCAGCTTGGTCATTAACTTTTTAATATTCAAAGCTTCATCTACGGTAAACTCAATGGCGCCTTGTCCGGCGGCATCGGTTACTCTTTTGAGGATGTCTATGGTGAGGACAACGGGGAGAAATAGGGCCATGGGTAGGGTAAGGCGGGCCAGATTTTGTTCGCCGGAGAAAAAATGGGTGTAGCCTAATTCTTTGAAGCTGGCATAGGCAATGATGAAATTGAAAAATACATTCGGAAGGACATAGTAAATCGTACGCTTGATGAGAAAGCGTTTAAGGGTAGTTTTTTTGAGCTTTTTAGGCGGCTTGGGCTTAAATTTCAATTTCATGAGGTGGTCATTAGCGCTATGGCTTTCTCTTTTATTTTGGCAGCTTCCGCTTTAGGAAGGAAGTCTTCGTTGGACAAAAATATAAAATCCATCTGATGATTGTACGTACTCGTCACCAAAGTATTTGAGTTCAGCCATGGGAAGGCTACCGTAGGACTGAAAATGGTTTCAATGCTGAAGTTTTTGTAATCGTTCGGGATATTGATCCTGCCCATATTGGATAAGGTTACATCATGGCCACCATTGCTGGATTTGAGCATGGAGATCATACGGTCCACAATCGGGTGCATCTGTTCACCCATCCACAGCAGTTCGCGGGCTTCCATTTTTCCTATTTTCTGAACAAGGTCTTCTTTAATGTGCTTGGCATTGTTCAACAGATCAGAGCTTCCTTTTTTAATCGCAAGATCAACCGTTGGGGCAAAGGCAAATAAATGATCTTCTTTGATCTCCGGAATAAAATGACGCACATCTACCGGACTGATCACTTTTCCTTTGGCTTCTTTTCCTTTTACTTCCTGGAAAGCCTGCATAAACGCAGAACACAATAAAGCATGTACAGAAACGCCATTGGCTTTACATCTTTGAGTGATTTGAGAAGTGGTTGCCGGATCCAGTTTTTGGTGAAGAACATAGTCTTTCCCAAGGTTTCTCTTCTTACTTTTTTGCTGTAACATAAAGAAGAACCTGGCAAAGGTCAGATAAAGTTTGGCTTTGAATTTCTTACTTTTTGCGTTAAAGTTGGAAGGTAAAAATTCATCTACTGATTGGAAAGCTTCGTAATGTTCTAATTCTAAAGCAGGGTTATCCAAAAGCTGAAGAAGTTCCTTCATTAAAGTCACTCCGGTTGTTCCGTCTGAGATGCAGTGGGGCATTACCCAAAAGATTTCAGAAAAATCCTGTCCTCTGATCCAAACTAAACGGGCGAGAGGGCTTTTTTCTTCCTCAAATAAGATTTTCCATTCTTTTTGAGATTCTGTAAGCCAGTCTTCATCTGTTTTTCTTTCTACAATGCGGAGTGGGATAGGAGCGATGTCTTTTTCTTCTTTAAAAAAAGGATATCTTTCACTTTTAGTATCTACAACCACTCTCAGCATCGGATGCTTTTGCTGGATTTTTTCCAGAGCAGTTTTAAAATTCTGCTCCGGAAGTTCTCCTTTTATTTTAGCGGTAAATATACAGTTTATGGGTGTTTCGGGATCTACATACATGATCCTTTCTACCATCATTAGTTTTCTTTTGATCATGATACAGCGATATATTCCAGTTGGGTTTTAATAATCTTCATGACTTCATCACGGATGGCCAGGGCATCGGTATACGGTAAATACCCTTCACTTCCTACAAATGAAAAATCCATTTTTCCACGATACGTAGAAACTACCAGTGTAGTTGTGTTTCCCAACGGACCAATGACGGACGGACTGAAAATAGTATCTACACTAAATTCTTTATACTCATGAGGAATCTGAATGCGTCCCAGATTGGAAAACATACAGTCGTTAGACGATTTTCCGTTCTTTAAAAGTTTGGTGAAATTATTCAGCGCATCATGTCCGGATTCCATCACCATCATGGTAATATAAGGGTCAAGCTTAGAGGTTTTACGTTCTACAGAAGCCTGCATCGCATGTAAATTTTCTATAAAGCTCAGCTTTTCATTGGCGGAAACTACGATCATCAGCCCAAAAGCAAAAATATGATCGTTCTTCACCTGGGTAGCAAAACGTCTGATGTCTACAGGACAGGACACTTTATTGAAAGCTCCGGTTCCTTTTATTTTCTTGAATGCCTGAAGCAAAGCAGCACTTAAAAACGTGTTCACGGTAGCACCATTGGCTTTGCAATAGGAAATCAGTTGCTGGCTTACGGTTTCATCTACTTTCCAATTGATTAAATAATCATTTTGACGGTCAATAGATTTTTTACCGGTAGGGATGACCTTAATGGCTGTAGCCGCTAATCTTCCAATGAATTTGGCTTTTAATTTTTTCTTCCGGCTGTTTAAAATATTCGCCGGAACGACATCCTGAATGCCTAAAATAGGACTTTCTATCCCAATATCAGCTTTTGGATCATCCAATACTTTTAAAAACTCATAAAGGAAAGCCATTGCAGAACCACCATCGCATAAACAATGGTGGAACGCAAACAGCATGTCAGAAACGTCTTCCCCCTTGATCCAGACAAACCGGATAAGAGGTAATTTTTTAGGATCGAATAAAGTATTCCATTCCCTTTTGGATTCTTCCTGCCACTGATCTTCTCCTTTTCTGGCAATAATTCGCAACGGAATGGAGATCGGGTTTTCAGGAACATCAAACCAGGGGATATTTTGATCATCGTGAGCAATAAGCGCTCTTAACCACGGATGTTTTTGCTGGATCTGAGCCAAAGCCTGCTGGATATCCTTCAATACAAAGGTACCTCTGAGCCTGAAAGGGATCACCGCATTGAAGGGTTCTGTTCCGTCTCCCAGTAACATTCGTTCGCCAAATAACAATCTTCTTTTCATAGGCTATACGGACGCTAATGTGGAATGTTCCTGTACAAAGTTTTCCAGCAATTCTACTGCTTTATCATTTCCTCCGGCAAGATGGAAAGTATTTTGAACTTCTTTCGCAGCTGCTCTGTATTTAGGATTTTCCAGTAATTCAAAAACGGTTTCACGAAGGGCATCTACACGAAGTCTTTTGTATCGGATGCTGATTCCGCAGCCTGCCTGCTCAATTAATTTCGCAATATGGAAATGGTCGTAAGCGATAGGCGTGATTAACATCGGTAATCCGTTACGGAAAGTATCATTCACCGTATTGAAACCACCGTGGCAGATCACCATATCCATTCTCTGCATCACTGCCGATTGAGGGACAAAGCTGTTCACAATAAAGTTCTCCGGCCATTCTTCAAAGATTTCCGGTGGAGTAGCGGCAACAATGGTAACCGGCTGGTCTTTGAATGCTGCAATGATCTTTTCGAAGAAAGCTTTTCTGATGTCTACCAATAGAGTCCCCAGTGATACGAAGATCTTAGGAGTAGTAGAAGCATTTAATTTATCCCAGTCAAATGGCGCATCATTCGGACGACCTTTTACCGGACCTACAAATTTCATGTGAGATGGTACGGTATCAAAACCTGCAAAAGCCTGTGAAGTAAAGACCATATTCAGTTTATGGGAATGGATATAAATGCCTTCCTCATGAATTCCTACTTCTTTTTGTAAGTCTTTGATCAGGTTTTGCTGCCATTCCCAGATTTTAGGGGCACTTTTTTCAGTATCTCCCATTACATCCGGTGGAACGGGTGTTGTGGTTACACAAGGAATATTATGCTTGTGAGCGAAAAGCGCACCTCCGAATGTGATACAGTCGTTCACAATTACGTCAGGCATCCAGCTTTCTGTTAATCTCGTTAACCCCGGCATCATCATTTTGGCAAAAGGTACATAGGTTTCTTCCAGTGCTAATTTCATGACTTCAGGTCCGGAACACGCAGGTCCGTCATCCTGTCTTTTTAAAATGCGGGCAATTTCGTTCTGATAAGGAATAAGGTCTTCTTCAGGATAGAAATAAGAACCTCCTTCCGGAATATGTTTGCTGTCTAAAGGCGTAATACCAAACCATTTTACTTCATGGCCACGGGCAATCAGACTGGCTCCCACACTTAACGTAGGGCTCACATGTCCGAAAAACGGCGGAACAACGAATAAAAATTTAGACGGTTTTTCCGGTTTTGAAGCTTTTGTGATGGCTTCTTCCAATAAATTAGCTGCTGTAGCTGCACCTCCTGCTTCCATAAAAGATTGTCCTACTTTTTGAGCTGCCTCACGGTAGCTTGGGTTATTTAATATTTGTTGTACAGCCTCTCTCAGGTGATTAGCTTTAAATCTGTTGAAATTAAGTCTTTCTCCTGCTTCTGTACGCACTACACGTCCTGCAACATGCGACTGGTCATACGCAATAGGAATCACTACCAAAGGAATTCCGTTGGATAAGGTTTCGGAAACGGTATTGTGACCGCCATGGCAAACCACGCCATCAAGATGAGGTAACAGATCCAGTTGCGGAACCTGCTGATACACCATAAAGTTGTCCGGCCACTGCTCGAAAAGCTGCGGATCTGAAACCACGACAACCGTTAAATCTTCGTCTTTAAAAGCATCTACTACCTTTTGGAAGAATGCTTTTTTATGATCGTGATCGAAAGTGGTTCCGATACTTACTAAAATCTTTTTATTGGTGGCATTTTTCAATCTGTCCCAATCGAATTCACATGAGATACGACGCTCTGTAAGAACTGGTCCCGTAAATTTATATTGAGAAGGCAGATCCTCCATGTCCCCAAAGAAATACGTTGAAGTTAAAACAAGGGTCAGAAGATCTGAAGTGGCCAGAGAACGCTCTTCATTGAAGCCTAATTCTTTCTGTAAATCGATGATCTGATTGACTTCCCATTCGTGAACTTTAGGCAGCTCATTCATGATTTTAATGGCAGCCGGAGCGGTAACGGAAGTTGCACAAGGAATTCCTAATGCTTTGGCAGCTACCGGAGCCGCAAATAACTGGTGGTCACCGATAATCAAATCGGGTTGGTAGGTCTTTAATAAAGCCACAATTCCATTATAGCAATGTCTGTTCAACGGAATAAGAACTTCTTCGTAAAGGAACTTCACGCTGTCTATTCCGTAGACTACTTTTTTGGAAATAATATCGAGATACTGTTCACTTTCTTTCTTTTCTGCGTCGGTCTGATCGTATTGGATCAGTAATAATTTTCCGCCCTCCGGAAGTTTAGCCTCTAAAGTAGGGTCAAGGCTGATCCATGCTACTTCATGCCCTCTTTCCAGCAGCGTAGCACCGATGCTTAGGGTAGGATTCACATGTCCTGTTAAGGGGGGAACTATAAATGCAAATTTAGCCATGGTTCTTCGTTAAGATATTAGATAAAAAACTGAGCAATCGTCTCTGCGATAAGCTGAGGTTCCTGGATGGGAATATTGTGATCGCCGGAAATCAATTCAAGTTCGGATGAACCGATTTGAGACTGCAGCCATTCTCCTGTAGGCCTGCAGTTGGAATCAGCACCATAAAGCAATAAGGTGGAAGCTTTCAGTTGATTGAAATCAGCTTCTCCAAGGAAATGTTTTTCCTTAATCATATCTGCTTTGATGCTGGTTTGATTAAACAGAAACTCATACATACGATGGTTCTTTTCCATTTGTCTTTTGCCCATCTGGACTTTGGTGGTATCTGTAAAATTGGCTACATAATGCTCAAGGAATTCCTTGCTGTATTCATCAATGATATTACGGGCTTTTTCGTCCTGAGGATCCGGAGCTTCCATTACTACGAGTTGATTAACGCGTTCAGGATATGTTAATGCTGTCTTTAAAGCAATAAGACCTCCGAAGCTATAGCCTACAAGATGTACTTTTTCCAGTTGAAGGTGATCTATTAAACCTATCAGATCGGATGACATGTTATCAAGGTCGTACCCATCTAAAAAGCGTTCACTCATACCGTGACTTTTCAGATCGTACATCACCACATGGAAATGTTTTGCCAGAACAGGGGCAATATTAAAATAATAAATGGACAGGTTACTGAACATACCGTGGATTAAGACCACGGTTTGTTCGGCTCCTTTATTGAGTTCCTGTATATGAACTTGTCTGTTATTGACAGTGATTATTGGCATTCGTAGATATAATTGATGATCATACTAAGGTCAAGATTAATAAGCTGGTCAAGATCCATAGAAGATAACCAACCTGTAAAGTCGATCTGATCGCCAAAATGCGCCTTGATCTTTTCAGAGAAAGAGACAATCTCGATGCTGTCCATTTCAAGATCTTTGGTGAATGAACTTTCCGGAGTAATATCCATCTCCTCTACAAATTCAGCCCCTATCACTTCAGTAATAAAACCTTTTAATAAAGTAAAAAGTTCTTCGTGGTTCATTTTTAATGTTGCGTTTACAGTGTCCATCCGATAATATAATTTTTATGTTTAACAGTTTTGATTTCAATGTTGTTGATCCACAAGTGATCCTCTTTTATTTGTTCGACTTCGAAGGCTTTTGGATTTCCTTTCAGTCCGGTTCCTAAGAACTTTCCGTAAGCCTCTTTGGCTACCCAGAAACGGGTGGTCCATTCTGCCTGGTCTTTTCCTTTTAATAAGGCTAATTCATTGTCCGTAAATACCAGATCATAGAATCCTTCGCTGCGTTTTTCCATGAGTTCCATATCGATTCCTACAGATTTGCCATATCTCGCAATTCCCACAGCTTCTTTTCCTTTGTGAGCCAGTGAAATATGGATGTCTTCTGTAAAATCACTGATGAGGTAAGGTTTCCCTACTT
Source organism: Chryseobacterium sp. CS2K3 (assembly GCF_059515185.1). NCBI lineage: Bacteria > Pseudomonadati > Bacteroidota > Flavobacteriia > Flavobacteriales > Weeksellaceae > Chryseobacterium > Chryseobacterium sp. CS2K3. The sequence goes on from NZ_JCAKRW010000007.1 coordinate 104,808, forward strand.
CATCGGAACGGATCTCAAAAGTGATCGGGAAGCAGGCATGATTTTTTTCCTTACGAAGAAGGTTTCTAACGGCATCTTTCACCGCAACACGGCTTACCATCCAGTTTTTCTTTTTGTTGGGTAATAATTGCTGGTGATGCTGTTTTTCCGTCTGGTTGAAATATCTTTTCAGGATAAAATCCCATGAAGCGACTCTGGTATAGGCCTGGTGGAAGAAAAATACTTCAGGAGCAATCTCTTCAGAAAGACGGTTGTGCAGTGGCGACATGGAAACATTCCATAAAGCGGCATCAATTTCCAGTCTTCTGTTCTGCCAGCCTGTGATGGCGCACCATACTTTTCCGTCTCTTTTCAGGATAATATCTGCGATGGCAAATTCATCATTCAATTCGGTCAGCATACAGGTACATTCAAAAATACCATCCTGATCGTGCATATCGCCAAAGAATTCAATGTCTCTGATCTTCACCGGGAAGGCGATACGGTCTTTCACTAAAGTAAGCTGCAGCCAAAGTCCGAATAATTGTCCTGCATTGTCCAGCAGAGAGCCTTTTCCTCCGTTTCCTTTGATCTTTCCAACAATTCCTTTATTTCCAACCGCTGAAACTTCTGTAATTCCCTGGTATTTTTCCCCATGGAACATGTGGGCATCATAGATTTCTTCAGGGGTTCTTTCAATCGGTAAAAGATCACCAATGGAAAGGTTGAAAGTTGGAGTAGGAACAGGTGAAGATTTTAAGATCACTTCAGCATTGGCGAAGTTCTCAATATCCAGATACGCATGGTTTTCACCACGCCATTGTCCTTTCACAGTTTTCTCAAAAGGCTGGGCCACGTTCATCCATTGGAATACACTTACATTCATAATTTTATGAACCTGTGTTCCTGGAATTTCCGCTTCTGCAATTTCTGCAAGCTGCTCGAAGATCATGGTCATCGGGATGACCGGTTCCATATCGGCTACATGAGCCCATCCTTTTGGCTGTCTCAATAAGCTGTGGTCAATCAGGTATGGATGACTTTCAAGTGTCACATACAGATCTTTTGAGAAGGTTGTACTTCTTGGTGCTTGTGGAGCAGCGTGCTGTGCTATAGGAGCAACCTGGGCAGGACGTGGCATCGTAATCTCCGGACGGTTTTGGAATAAAGTCAGGACTTCTTCCTGCATACGGATCATATCGTTAACATTGTCCTGGAACGCCTGTACCAGCGGATGACCACTTTTAGCAGTCATGGCTGAAGCCGAAGCAGTATATTGTTTTGGTGTTTCAAAGGCTTGAGCTAAGGCTTTTACTTCTTTAAAATTTCGGATAATAGGCGAGCCTAATTCCAGTTTAATGCCTTTTCCTGATGATTTTTTTGATTGCTGCTGAACTTCTAAGAAATCAAGAGCAATGGTTTTCCCTTCTACAAATAATGAAGCGACAACACGTTGTAACTGTGCCAATGCAGAACGGGCAGGAACGCTGGAAGGAATGGTGCTGAATGCTTTTCCTTTCAAGGTATCATCTATAAATCCGATCAGTCCGCCGGTACCCACCTGGATGAATACTCTGGCACCTTCTTCATATAATTTATCTGTCAGTTCACGGAAACGAACAGGCTCAACCAAATGCTCGGCACTCAGTTTTCTGATCGCTGCCTGATCTGCCGGATAAGGTTCTAAAGTCGTAGCAGACCATAATGGAATCTTCGTTTTCTGGAACTGTGCTTTTTCCATTCCGGCAAGGATCACATCCAGCTTATCAGCGATAAATGGAGAGTGAAATCCGGATTGGAACGGCAGTACCTGATGGAAGATCTGTTTCGACTTTAATTGCGGAACCAATTCATCCAATGCAGCATTGCTCCCACAAAGAATGACCTGATTAGGGCAATTGTCATTGGAAATATACAGGTCTGAAATTTCAGTAATAAAAGGCTGTACGACATCAATTCCGGCACCGATGGCAATGAATTTGGAGTCTTTTAATTCAAAAGTTTCCGGGTTCAGCACATCGATTAAAGCTTTTACAGAATTGGCTTCTGCTAACTCTGATGAATATCCTGCCAGCCATTCTCCTAAACTGTGTCCGGCATTCATATCCGGAATAATGCCCAGTTTCTTCAATGAATTGTCAAGGATACTGCAGTTGTTGAATATATTTAAAGCATCGGTTAAAAGACCTTCACCCTCTGTTTCTATAGGCGCTGTTAATCCGAAATAACGGCTTGCACTTTCCACTTCACCTTTTGCCAGGCCATCCAAACCAGGGAATACAAAGGCTACTTTTCCACCATCTTTTAATAATGGAGTAGAAGTGTACCAGATGTCCTGCTTGTTTTTCCAGATCAGGTTTTTAGAAACAATTTTAAGGGCTTTTTCTATTCTTGCAGGCGTAGGATCGAATATGGCTACTCTGAAATCTCCTTCTCCTAAAGTGGTATCATTATTTTGTAATGCAGAAACCAATTCTTCATGCGTAGGTCTGGCCAATAGCAATACCTTGTCTTTTTTAGGCATATCATAGCCTTCAAGAACAACATGAGCATTGATTCCTCCAAACCCGAAAGCATTAACCGCTGCTACTTTTGGAAGCCCTGTTTTTGACCAGTTTTTGGCTTCCTGTACCGGTTCAAATCTTGTATTTTGCATTTCTGCCGTTGGATTTTCACAGTACAATGTTGGCGGTAAAGTATCGTGGTGTAAAGCAAGACAGGTTTTAATCAATCCTGCGATTCCTGCAGCCGGCATTGCATGTCCGATATTGGACTTTACAGAACCGATTCCAGCCACTGGAGCAGCTTCTTCTTTTCCGAAGAACTGTGCCAAGGTCTGAAGTTCGGTTTTATCTCCAAGAGGTGTTCCGGTTCCATGGGCTTCAAGGTACCCTACTTTATTTTTATCCAGATCAGCATTGATCCAGGCTTGTTCTAAAGCTTTTAATTGTCCTTTTACGGATGGGCTCATTACACTGGTTCCGTTACCGTCACTGCTTACGCCCACTCCTTTAATCACAGCATAGATTTTATCCTGATCGCGAACGGCGTCTTCCAATCGTTTTAACACGACGAAACCACATCCTTCGCCAATCAGTAATCCATCAGCATCCATACTGAAGGGTTTGATCTGCTGTTGACGGGACATCGCGCCCAATTGAGCAAAAATACTCCAGAACGCAGCATTTTGTCCGGTGTGAACACCTCCGGCGATCATCATATCGGAACGTCCTCTCTGAAGTTCCTGTACAGCGTGATCTACAGCGATTAAAGCACTGGCACAAGCAGCATCCACGGTAAAAGCAACGCCTCCAAGGTCAAAACGGTTGGCTACCAATGACGCTACCAGATTGGGAATTAATCCCATGGCAGTATCAGCTGCGAAACGTCCTTTGCGTTCCTGGAAAGCATGTTTTACTTTTTCAATATCAGCAGAAGAAACCTGAGGGAGCAATTCCTGCAATAAGGAGGAAATCTGTTCTCCGGTTCTTACAATTTCAATGGCACGGGTAGCTCCCGGCCCGGTATAGTTTCCTTTCCCGATGATAATTCCTGCTTTTTCAAGGGAGGTATTCTTTTGGAATACTCCGGCATCCTCTAAAGCTTTCTGAACTAAATCAAGGGTCAGTAAATGATCGGGTTCTGTTCCTTCCACTGCAAGGGGTAAAATCCCAAAAGTGGTAGGATTGAACTCATAATCAGGAATAAACCCGCCTCGTTTGCAATAGAAACGATCGACAGGGTTGGTGGCATCACTAAAATGCACCGGATCTATCCTATCTGCCGGAGCGGATTGGGTAGAGTCTACTTTATTGACAATATTCTGCCAAAAAGTATGGGCATCCTGCGCCCCGGGAAAGACGCAGGATAGTCCAACTACAGCAACATCTGTTTTTTTCATGTTTAGTGTATACAGAGGGTTACCAATTATTTCCTGACATGATAAGCACCTGGCTTTCAGTTCCGTATTTTATTTCGTTAAGGAAGATTTCTTTTCCTTCATCCAATGGGATCATGGAAATTCCTCTGCGTTCGTATTCAGATTCAAGGGTGGAAGAAACCATTCCGGCTCCTTTCCAAGGTCCCCAGTTGATGGAGATGACTTTTCCTTGCAGTCTTTTATTCAGAGCGTTAGCGTAATCATCCAGTACACTGTTTGCCGCTGCATAATCTGTCTGACCTTTGTTGCCGTATACCGATGCAATACTTGAGAATAATACCACAAACTGGCAGTCTGTACGAAGTTGTTCAGCCAATACACGAAGTGGTTTTACTTTGGTATCGAATACACGTCCGAAAGAAGAAGTTGTCTTTTGTTTGAATAATTTATCTTCTAAAAGACCTGCTCCGTGGATCACTCCATCTAAACGGTTATATTTTTCGTAAATACTGCTGATTAATTGGCTTAATCCTTCTTCGTCACAAAGGTCTAATGACTGATAAATAATGATGTTTCCAAGCGCTTCCATATCACGGATTGTGCGTAGGATCTGGTTATTTTTGAAAACTTTTGTAGTTTCTTTTTCGATTTCAGCAGGAGAAGTGAATTTTCCAGACTTGATCAGGAATGCTCTGATTTCCTCTTTCGTTTTCATCCCTTCGAATTCTTTAGCAGAAGCTTCATTTCTTGGATCTGCTGATCTTCCTACTAAAATATAAGTACATGGATAAGCCTGAGACATGTGTTTCACCAATTCTGCTGTGATTCCCTGTGCACCTCCCAATACCAATACTACTGATTTCTGATCTAACTGGATGTGTGCTTCATTTAAACTCGTTGATAATGGGGAAGGGATGATATCGACCTTATGTCTTTTTTCGTTCTTATAAATCACTTCAGCAGGTTTATCGTTTGTTAAGATTTCCTTTAAAGTAATATCAGCGATCTGATCAACTTCCTGAGGAGTGCTTAAACTGATGAATCTGCAAGTTGTATGATCGAATTCTCTTGCTAAACTTTTGAAAAGTCCAGGATAACCTTGGTGATGACGCAATACACGGGCATCAGTCACTTCCTGGATATGAGCAGCAATATCGGAAATTAAGTAGACCCATTTTGCTTTATCAAAATCCAGTTTTTTAATCAAATCAACATGATCGATGATGCTTGGTTTATCTGTAGCTGAAAACAGGTCCAGCATGATTAATCCATCAACATTTGAAAGATCTTTGTCTGCGTCTACCAATTCTACAATAGCTCCGTGTTTTTCCAACTCAGCTTTAATGGCTGAGGTTTGTTGGGTGTCATCCTGAGTGATCGCGAAACGTTTTCCTTGCAGAATATCTGTATTTTGTACGGATGAAGCATCGGTAGGCGTGATGTCAAAACGAAGACGTGATAATACATTGTTGGTAGGTTCAGAAGTTACTTCTTCCTTTACTTCGTTTTTTGTTTCGGTAGTGTCACCGCTCATTTCACTGATCCAGCTTGCCAATCCACGAAGGGTTTTAATGGCTGCTAATTTCTCCATCACATCATCAGCCTGTTCAAGGTTTTCACCAAAACCGATCTTGTTTTTAAGATCAGCAATGATTTCCATACGCTTGATAGAATCAATACTAAGATCTGCTTCCAAATCTAAATCTAATCCTAACATCTCCTTTGGATACCCTGTTTTTTCGCTTACGATATTCAGGATAGCATTTTGAAGGTCTTCCAGTGATAATGCAGATTTTGCTTGTGGTTTTGAAGAGACCTCAGGTGCAGTTCCGTTTTTTTCAGGAGTTGCTGCAGCTGTATCTCCTGAGAATTCAGTAAGCCATGAAACTAATCCGCTTAAGGTTTTAATTCCTGCCAATTGTTCCATCACCATATCTTCATTGGTATTGCCTTTAGCTAATGTTCCCAGCTCGTTACGAAGTGTTCCGATGATTTCCACTCTTTTGATAGAGTCGATACTTAAATCAGCTTCAAGGTCCATTTCCATACCCAGCATTTCCTGAGGATATCCTGTTTTATCACTTACCACCTGTAGTAATAATGCTTTGATATCTCTGGTAGGAGCAGCTTTCACAGCAACGGCAGTAGCAGCTACAGCAACAGTTGCTGTTTGTTGAACCTGTTGTACAGGAATAGTACGTTCAGGGGCTGGAGCCGGCATTGGCGTATTATAAACAGGCATTGGATTTAACTGAGGATTCTGTCCCATAAAGGAAAGCATCACATCACGTTGTGCCTGTATCATTAATTTCATGCTGTTCAAATATTCCTGCAGCATACGTTCTGCCGTAGATAGGCTTTCCGGTGCAGGAGCTTGCGTATTATGAGTAGTAAAATTGTTCATGAGAATAGGGTTTATGATAGGGAGTGCACCATTAGCAGGCAATGAACCTGTTGTCGGATGTGCAGCTTGTCCGTTAACACGCCAGATGGCAGGGCTTTTCTTATAAAGTTCAGGCTGATTGATATTCACAAGCTGAACGAAACGACCATCGAAAAGTTTCTCAATATTGAAGTTGCGCCCGGTTCCTAAATATTGCGCTAACATGCACAATAAATGAGTGAACTTGTTACGGCTGCTGTCTTCAACATATAAAGTCAACTGGTCTTTTTCAATACATGATTTTGCCAATCCTGTAAGGACTTTTCCTGGTCCTACCTCGATGAAGATTCTTGCTCCGTCGTTATACATTGCCTGCATCTGTTCTACGAATCTTACAGGCTGTACCAAATGCTCGGTTAGTCTTTCTTTGATATCTGAAGGTTTCGATGGATATATTTCTGCTGTCGTATTAGACCATACAGGGATCTGCATTTCCTCAAAAGGAACTTCTTTTAATACATCAGCATACAATTCTTTTGATTTGGCCAGTAATGGACTATGGAATGCACACGCCACTTCCAGTTTTTTAGCAGAAATTCCTTCCTGTTTAAGGACTTCCAGCAGTTTGTTAATGGCTTCTGTAGTTCCTGCAATAACACATTGGGTAGGGGCATTGAAATTAACCGGATAACATCCTTCCACTTTAGCAATGATCGGCTGTAAACGTTCGTGAGTAGCACTTGCCGCCAACATTGAACCCGGATCTCCGCCTTCTACTGAATTTAAAATAGATTGCGCTCTTTGAATACTTAAATCAACCAGTTTATCCTCACCAAATACGCCTGAGAAACACAAAGCCGGTAATTCACCATAGCTATGACCAGCCAGCATATCAGGAATGATTCCCAATGATTCTAAGAATTTAGCCAATGCAAGATCAACGATTCCTAAAAGCGGTTGTGCTAAACGGGTGTCTTTAATGGTTTCTTTTTGTTGCTTTAAATCTGCTTCATTGAAGGTTGTAGAAGGGAAAACTACTTTTTCAAGTTCAGGATAATTGTCAATCACCTTACGCATAGCCGGGAATACTACGAACAGATCACGGGCCATATTGATTCTCTGACTTCCCTGTCCAGGGAATGTGAAGGCTACTTTACCTTCTTTTTTGCTGACAGTGAAAGTATCTTTGGTTTCAATTCCTACCAATACTAACTCAATTTTCATCATCAGATCCACAGCGGTATCAGCTACAATACTGAACTGAATCGGCTTTTCTGAACTGATGCTTAAGCTGTAAGCAATATCTTTTAATGGAATCTCATCATTGATTTCCAATAATGTTTTGATTTGACTTGATTGCCCTTTTGCTTCTTCATAAGTATCCCCACGGAATACAAATAGTTCTGAAGGCCAGGATTGCATCGCAATAGAATCATCTTTTTTCGGATGGTTCGCAATGACAGTGTGGAAGTTGGTTCCCCCAAATCCAAAAGCACTGATTCCTGCATAACGGTTTTTCTCCGTCCATAATCCCGTTTCAGCATGGAAAGAGAATGGGCTGGTTTGTGCGTTATAATAAGCATTTGGCTGCTTAAGGTGAAGGGTAGGAGGCTTCACACCATGGTAAACGGCAAGAGAAGCTTTGATTAAACCTGCTAATCCCGCAGCACATTTAGTATGTCCGATCTGCGTTTTTACAGAACCTAAATGCGTTTGTCCCGGTAATGCACCTGAACGGCTGAATAGGTTTGTTAGCGCACTTAGTTCTGTTTTATCTCCAACAACGGTTCCTGTACCGTGAGCTTCTACCAATCCTACAGACGCAGCACTGATTCCAGCTTGAGTATAAGCACGTTCTAGTGCTCTCACCTGACCAACTTTTCTAGGAGCAGTTAATCCAAGGGCTTTACCGTCACTGGATCCGCCAACTCCTTTGATGACAGAGTAAATACGATCACCATCGTTGATGGCGTCTTCATATCTTTTCAATACAAGGATGGCGATTCCTTCTCCAAGGGCAATTCCGTCTGCCTCACTGTCAAATGTTGCACATCTTCCTTTTCTGGAAAGAGCGTGTGTGCTTGAGAACATCAGATAATCGTTGATTCCGTTGTGTAAATCTGCCCCTCCGGCAAGAACCATATCAGATTTTCCTAATACAAGTTCCTGGCAAGCTAAATCCAGGGCTGCCAAAGAAGAAGCACATGCCGCATCTACAGTGAAGTTTCTTCCACCAAGATCCAGACGGTTCGTAATCCTACCTGCGATCACGTTAGCCAAAATACCAGGGAAAGAATCCTCTGTGGTATGTGGGAAGGCTTCTTTTACTTCTTCGTGAAGTTCTCCGAAAACCTGTTTATAATATCCTCTGAAACTATAGCTGTTGGCAAGGTCGTTACCGCCTTCAGCTCCGATAATTACAGAAATGTTTTCTCTGTTAATATGTTTTTCACCATATCCTGCGTCTTCCATCGCACGTTTTGCTACCAATAAGGTAAGCAGTTGCGTAGGTTCAATAGCGGCAAGCGATTGTGGCGGAATACCGAATGCAAGCGGATCAAAATCAATTTTCGGGATGAAACCGCCCCATTTTGAATGGGATACATCTGCTTCATCTGAATCCGGTTTGTAATAAAGGTCTTTATTCCATCTTTCGTCAGGAACTTCGGTAACACTGTCTTTTCCTAAAATAATATTTCTCCAGAATTCATCCAGGTTTTTAGCACCAGGGAAAATACATTCCATTCCTACGATTGCAATGTCTAACGGTTTTTCGCTGGATGCAGGTAATTCTGATAATTCAGCGTTTTGGATATATTCGTAATTGTTGATACTAACGTTTTGGTGAAGTTCCTCAAGCGTAAGCACTTTGTTGTGCATCGTTGCAATCTGCCCGATCATGTACATTCCAAGATCCAACTGATCGTCTTTAGGAATGTTGATTAACTGGTCTCCCTGGCGTTCGATTCCTTTAGCGGCAATTCTTAAACGGCCTACGTTAAGTTTTTCCAGCTTTTCCCAAACTTCTTTTTTATCTGTTCCGGCTGCTAAAAGCTTAGCTTTCTCAGTATTGAAGTGGTTAGCAAATGCTGTATTTAAACAACGGGTTTCATGTCCTGGAGCTGTTTCTAATAGAACAGTATCCTTAGCCTGCATCGCCTGTACCTGGAATTCTTCCTGAATCGCACCTGTTTGTACAGCTTCCTGAGTGTACAGATAAGCAGTTCCCATCAAAACCCCCACTTTTACGCCTCTGGCAGCTAATGGAGCAGCCATGATGGAAACGAATGCTGTTGAGAAATCATTATGGATTCCACCGGCAAAAAATACACTGATGTTTTCCGGATGGTCTTCTTTTAATATACGTTCAATTTGTTTTTCCCAAAGAACCATACTTGATAATGGCCCTACGTGGCCACCACATTCACGACCTTCGAAAATAAAATTCTTTGCACCTTCTTTAAGGAAAATATCCAATAAGGCAGGAGAAGGAACGTGAAGGAATGTTTTTATCCCCGCTTTTTCAAATATTTTTGCCTGTGCCGGTCTTCCACCTGCGATTAATACTACAGGCGGTTGAGCTTCCAGAATGTATGAGGTTTGCTCATCTCTCAATTCCTGAGGGGCAAATCCTAAAATACCTACACCCCATGTTTTATTACCGGCAAGTTCTTTGGTTTCCATTACCAGAGATTTTGCAGAATTTCCTTTCAATAAGGATAAGGCAACAAATGGTAAGGCTCCGGCTTCTGCTACTGCATTGGCAAATCCGGGAACATCGCTTACTCTGGTCATTGGACCTTGTGCGATTGGATATGTTAATCCAAGTTCCTGTGCTAATGGATTATTCTGATCAATAACCTGAAGAGCTTTTGCTTGTTTCAGATGTCCATACATAGCTTCTTTCAGCCCGAATGTAAGTTTTTTCAGTGTTCTGAATTCTTCATACAAATCTACAGCTAACGAGATGTCTTGTCCCATTGGAATATAGCTTCTGCTCAAATCCAGATCTACAAAATATTGTTGAAGTACTTCTTCTGTTACATCATCAGGTAACGAAGGTGAGTTAGGTCTTACCAATACTCTGTGATTGGCAATAATTTTTGTCTCTGTTCCATTTAGTTTTGAGGATAAATCTTTAATATCCTGTGGAACGGAACTTTCAGGGAATAAAGCAAGCTGGCTATCCAGAATAATTCCTGTTGCACCTAATGCTTTTACAGCTGCTGCGGTGTGAAGTCCTATTCCTCCTTGCACCCATACTGGAATGTTCTTGATTTCCTTGATAACACGTTGAAACAGTACGAAAGTAGATTCGTATCCGATCTTTCCCCCGGCTTCATTTCCTTTGATGATAATTCCTTTAGCTCCTGATCGTTCAGCCTGTCTTGCTTCTTCTAAGCTGGTAACCTGATAGATGATATCCAGAGAAGAATTTTGATTGATTGAGATACCGAATGGTAAGATTGCAAATTTCACATTCTCGGGAAATTGAATTGCCAAAAAATGTTCATTAGAAATGTGAATACCGTAAGAAGGTATCTCGAATTGGTGAAGTAGACTTAAGGCTTCTTCGGCAGTTGCCAAACCATACCCTAAACTCAGTACAGGAAATATACCCGCCTGATGCATCTTAGGCATAAGATTGACATCCGGCCTTTCAAAAGGCGTTAGTCCGATAATAGTTAAGTTTTTCATGGCGTTGATATGTTAGTAAAAAGTTACACAACAAACATCTAACTCTTTGATATATAGAGTGGTGTTTACTATGAACAAATAAAATTGGTTCTTGTTATATCTTTAAATATAAAGTGTTTTTGATAATTATTTTGCAATAATAGAATATCAACCCAAGAGTGATTGTGGGGATGGTTGATTTTTGGCTTTCTAAAAGGCATTAGCCTCGCATTGGTCAAGTTTTTCATTTCATCTATAGTATTGAAAATAATATATTGGTCTCTTAACGATATTTAATCCTTTGTAAATAAAGGGAGTTTATCAATTATGAGTGAATAAAAATAATAAAATTATAATATATTTTCAACCATAAATACAATTTAGTAATGATTTTTTAATACAAAAATATTAATTGTTCAAATGCTATTAAAATACACAGTTTTATTACTTATTCTTATAAACAAGCCGGTACAGTCACAGTAATCACAAAATATAAATAATTATAATTAAAGGAACGTCAAGCAAAGATAGGAATAAAAAATAAAATATTTCAAAAAGTAGAGATTTGTTTTTTTATATATTACATAATAATAATATACGGAGATAGCTATGAAATCTATAGGAAATAACGTTATGAAAAACATAAAAAATTCTGAATTATGTCGCATTATATTGAATTGTAATAAAATAGAAGAGAAAAAAAGATATGCGATTTGTGACTTATTTAATCGGTTTGATTAAGGATATGATAATTTTGTCTTTTAATTCATTTTTTAAAGCTTTAAAATATTGTGCAAAATTGAGATTATTGAAGAATAAAAGTTATAACATATGTTACTTTTTCTATAACAAATGTTTAAGAGAAATTGTTTTATATCAGAAGGATGGTAACTCTGGGAGGTATGTAAATAGAGTTTTCTTAACTTTTATGCAGAGTGGAAATCCTCACAAATATCTGTTTGTGAGGATTTTGCTTTATTCTGCTTTTGCGGAAATGAAAAAAATCTATAGGCTTGCTTGTAGAGTGTGGGTTGCCTGAAATGTAGTTTATCCGTTATAATGAAGACTGTAGATCTTTACAATTAAAAGATACTTAGTTGGTACTGTTTTACCAGATCTAGAATCATATGATAACCGGCTAATGAATTTCCATGCTGATCCAGGGCGGGGCTGAATACTCCAATACCCATTTTCCCTGGAACACTTACAGTAATTCCGCCACCAACGCCGGATTTGCTTGGTAATCCTACAGTTCGTGAATATTCTCCACTGAATTCATACATTCCTGCGGTAAGCATTTGAGATTCTATCAGCTTTGCTAACTCAGTATTTTTATAAGTAGAATCTCCGTCAAAACGAACGCATTGATTAGCAAAGAAATAACCGATCTTAGCTAAATCTTCAGCTGTCAGTTCGATAGAGCATTGTTTAAAATAATTATCTAATTGATCTTCGTTTCCTGAAATTAATCCGCTGTTTTTCATAATGTAAAACATTCCACGGTTACGGTGTCCTGTAGATTTTTCAGACTCATAAACCGATTTGTTGTAGTCAATTGCAGGATTTTTTGTGATATAACGAACCATATCTAAAACTTTTAAAAATGGTTTTTCTCCATCACCGGAAATCAGGGAAGTGGTGAGGATGGCTCCTGCGTTCATCATAGGATTAAGGGGTTTTCCAGTGGTTTCAAGATTGGAAAAATGATTGAAAGGTCTGTCTGAGCCGAAGTAGCCCATTTTATCAAAAACATTTGCTTCACCTCTTTCATTAACGGCAACCATTAAAGCAATAATTTTAGAGATGCTCTGCATAGTGAATTTTTTGCTGACATCACCTGTGTTAAATACTTTGCCATTTTTATCTACAACTGAAAAAGCAATAGCTTTTGCGTCCATTTTTCCGAGTTCAGGAATATAATCCGCGACTTTACCTTGAGAAGAATAGGTTCTGTTTTTTTCCAGAATACTGCTTAAGGTTTTCTCCGAAATGGTTGAAATATCTGCTGTTTTTTGAGCATGCATTACTGTGTTCAGGGATAAAAACCCGGCTATAAGAATTCCTTTTGCAGAAAATAAAAAGCTATTTTTTTTCATTTAGAATATTTTCGAATAAAAGTTTTAATGTTAAGTCTCGAAAAAACAAAGATAAGGTATTTCATTTTTTATGCAACGTTTGATGGAAATTCTCATGATATGGCTTTAAGGGATGAAAGGCGTCTTTTTTTTTCTTTTATAATGAAGAATTCAGTCAGGATTTCAATTTTATCTGTTTAATTCAAAATCTTTGTAAAATAATACTCCGTGCTGATCCAGCATATGATTTTTCTCGTTTTCAATTTTACCGTCTATTGTATTAATGTAATAAAGTTTTATTTTTTTATTACGAATAGCTTCTTCCTGTTTTTTAGAAAGATTTTTAACGATTTCAGTATTCGGATTTTTATCAAATTTTCCTACCAGCATAATTTGCTCCGAGAGATTGCCTACATGGAAGATGGCGTGTTGGTCTTTAGATCGATTTTTAATTTCCTGCACAAGATTATGGCAATATTGTAATCCCTGATCTTCATAATCTTCATTTGTAAACACGATTCCTTTAAAATGGTTTTTTTCAGCGGTAATATGGATAAAAAAAGGCGATAGAAACAAGAAACATAAAACAATTTTCATAATCTGTTCTTTCATTATATACTGTAAAAGAATCAGAACAAATGGAACTGACGGTATGAGATAACCGGGTTCTAACGGGTATTTTAGAAAGAAGATAAGATTTGAAATGATCATGATAACACAGAATGTTATGAAATGATTTTTACTCAAGTCTTTTATTTTTTGAGATTCTCCTGTAAAAAACTGCATTATTACCCCCAAGCCAATAGCGAGAGTTCCTATAGCTCCATATATATACAATGTTGCCAGACTCAGAATACTTGCCAGATTGAATTCTGAATCTCCTGAGTTTTGCAGAAAATGAGTCCCGTATTTTATAAGGACAGGTGAGAATAAGAAACAAGTAAAAAGGATGGATAAAAATGAGTAGAAGAAAACTTTTCTGGTGCTTTTTCCTGTGTAAAAGTAAGTAAGGAAAAGAAGTGCGGGCAGAAAAATGATATTATTAAACCTGGTACTTACCATCAATCCGAAAAAAAGTGCAGAAATCCAAAGGTTGTTCTTTATGATACAATAAATGGCACTCAGTAAAAAAAACAGGGACCAATTGTATTCCATTGCGATGGTGCTGTTCAGGTAAATAACCGGAATGAAAGAAAATACTATGGATATAGACAGTGAAAATTTTGCTTTTAGAAAATCCAGTATTTTAAAAAGGAGCAGGCTGCAACCGGCTGTAAAAAGTACAGAAAGCAAATTGATACACCAATACGGAGCATTATAGACTAATGAATATAAGAATTCCGGAACCGGATAACCTGGAAAACGGGATACCTGGTAAATATGCTGTTCATGTAATATTTTTCCGGTATAAACTTCTCTCCAGCCATCCAAATCGGAGCCAAGGCTATTAAAAATAAAGGGTAATCGTGACAGAATTACAATGAGCACGATCATTATTTCCTTAAAATATTTTTTCATAGCAGCTGATCTTTTTTTCGCAAAATAAGTTCTTTTTTACTAATATAATTAGAGTTTTTTATAATTGCCTGTATTTGTAGTGCAGAAAATCAAATAAAATATTTTATTCTCTTCCGGAGACTTGAAGGTTTAAAATTTTGGATTAATATTAAAATAAAAAACAGGTTTAAAACTTTTTGTAATATTACTGCTTATTATAAGGATACAATGAAAAGAATACTACTATTATCTGTTTTTGTATTAATTATTTCCTGTAAGGGGCAAAAACAAGGGCAGCCTATTGGAGAGGGGGCGTTAAATCTTGAGAATTTTGACTTTAATACAGGAATTTCCACTTTGTTTCCTGAAAAAAATAAAGTTAAAACCTATGATAATGCATTTGAAATAAAAGTGAATGATTCGGAAACGTTTATGTTCCAAAAAGATACGACGTTTGTGTTCTCTGATGGCAGAAAACCTATTGGTTTTGAATATCGGCAGCTCAATTGGAGTTCAAGATATTCATTGGCTGATTTTCAGGAATATTCTTTTCAGAAAGTAAATATTGCCACTACGATGGATGGTAAGATAAAGATCATCGGAGCGGTAGCAGACGGAATATCATCGACAGATAATAATAAGCTTCTGAAATTATTGAATGCAAAGTACGGCATTCCTAAAAAATTAAACGGCAGCTGGAAGGACGGGTTGATTATTTTTGAATGGACTAAGAAAGACAGAATCATCAGATTTATAACTGTTCATGATAATGAAAATAGTACTTTGAAAATTGAAATTGATCCGGCAAAGGCAAAAATTACTGAAGGTAAAAAGAATCCACACCTTACAAGTTATTTGTTTATCATTAATCCGGCTTTTATGAATGAGGTTTTTGGAAAATTGAATACCGGGGATTTTGTGTATCTCGATAATGAATAGTATAAAATAATAGGACGTTATTATAAAAAATCGTTTTCAGGAATGGAAATGATTTTTTTATTTTTATTGTTGTTTATGATTAGGTATTTTTCATATTTATTTTTATAACATTTTTATTGGTATTTGTGTAATTGTTGCATTTCATGCTTATATTTTGTGAATTTTTTACTTTGATTTATTTGTAAAAAGCGAATAAAATTCACTTAATGTTTATTAGAATGAAAATAAATTAGTTTTAAGGATAATTGCAATATATGTAAAATAACATATAACTACGATAATTGCTATATTGTTGATATATGAGTTGTGTTTTGGTGATATTTTTCACGTATAAATGATTTTTGTGTTATTATTTTTATTATTTTTCAAATGAAAATTAATGCATTTTAATAACCATGAAAAACACCACTTATGTCACTAGACAGCGCGTCTTCGGATGGCTGTTACTCTGTTGGTTTCTCAGGCAGGAATACAGATTTACCCGAACCCAGTACAGGATGTTCTTCATATCAAAAGTAAAGATCCTTTGATTTCTTATGAAATTTATGGTGCAACAGGACAATCGGTAAAGCAAGGCAGTTTGGCTTCGGTAGAAGAGCAGTTGATATTATCCTCCCTTCAGACAGGAATTTATTATATCCGGCTTAAAACAAAATCAACAGTTATCACTGAGAAATTTATCAAAAAATAAACCTTTAATCCATTTATAATGCAGATGATGTTCCTCTAAAAGAGCACTGTCTTTTATAAAAAATAACTAAGAACTATGGGAAAACTTTACAATTTAAGCCGAATGTTACTCCTATTGCTGCCTGTATTATCTTTCAGCCAGAATTATCAGTGGCAATGGGCAAAACAGGTTGGCGGTGTTTTTGGCTCTCCGGATAGTTGGTTTGATTATTCATATGATGAATCCATACGTGATATCGCCGTGGATAATGACAATAATGTTTACTATCTCACAACAATTGGTAAACAGGACCAGAATCTGGATGGTATACCGGTTACCCATTATGGCGTTAGAGATCTGTTGCTTTTTTCTACCGATTGTCAGGGAAATATAAGATGGTCTACCACTATAGGAGGTTCCGGAAATAAAGAAAGTGCCTGGCATATTGAATTAGATAATAATGGCGGACTATATATACTGGCTACACTTTATAGTTTTGCAGATACTACCGACCCGAACGGTATTCCTATACATTTTGATGAGACTCATACTATACCTCCTTTTACCTATGTAGACACGGATACCACAGATCCCGGATATAAATCTGCTTATCTGCTGAAGTATAAAACATCCGACGGGAAGCTGACATGGAGCAAACCTTTACAGGGTGATGTAAGTTTTTTAAGTCGCTTTTGTGATATTCATATGACGTATATGGATTCTTCCAAAAATATACATTCTATTATGGGATTTAGAAAAGGAACTCATCTGAACAGGATGATCACAGTACCGGACAGCTATACTTCCTCTTATCAGTATTATCTGGTTAAATTTAATTATGATAACGGAAACATGACCGTTCAGCCACCATTATTGCTTCCGATTACAGGAGGAATAAGCGCGGCAGAACCGTTTGGACGTGTGAACCTGTTGTACGATGAAAACCTGAATCAGTATTATCTTGCCGGGAAAAGAATTTGGGGTGAGTATACCACTCAGTTTGAAGACTTCTCCTACAACAATATTCCATTTACAAAAAATGCTTACCTCTTGGCATTTAACGGAACTACCGGAGCCGAATTATGGAGGAAAGAATTTACAACCACAATGCCGGACTCAAAAGACGATGAAATACATTCCATCATAAAAGATACTTCTTCCTCTGATATTTATATTTCCGGACGATATTATGATCTTACTACTGATGTTACTTTTGGGAACTATACTTTTCCTTTACGTCCCTATGCAGGACAGACTCCTTTTGTAATGAGACTTGGTGCTGATGGCGTTGTAAAATGGGCAAAAATTCCTGATGGAATTACCTCTTTCGGTGGTTACAGAAGTTTGAAAGGAGTAATTGCTATTAACGGAAATGAAATTGGCTTTGCAAAAGGCAGCTGGAATGACATTTGGGGAGATTATGCCATGACGCGCCCCAATTCAGATCTGCAGGACCCTTTATTAGTGCGTTTCAATAAAGAAACTGGAGACGTAATAGGAACGGCTGAAATCCTTAGTGATTTTAAAAGAGAGGACGAGTTTACGGCAATTGCTGTAGATAGAGATGGAAATTATATCCTTGGAGGCTATTTTCATAATAATCTGTTTGTTGATCCCAATGATGGAGTCAATACAATGTCCGTCAACGTAATTGGTGGTGAATCCCAATCATTTTTTACAAAATATGCGAAGTCTGCATGCAGTCAGTTGTCTGTTATAGAAACCTCAGCTTCTCAGGCAGGAATACAGATTTATCCGAACCCTGTACAGGATGTTCTTCATATCAAAAGTAAGGATCCTTTGATTTCTTATGAAATTTATGGTGCAACAGGACAGTCAGTAAAGCAAGGCAGTTTGGTTTCGGTGGAAGAGCAGTTGATGTTATCTTCCCTTCAAACAGGGATTTATTATATTAAACTGACAACAAAATCGACTGTCGTAACAGAAAAAATAATCAAAAAGTAATACCATTTAAAAAATAATAACCCCTGTAATTTTACTTTTCGCACAAGTAATTTTATGAAAAACGAAATCAATGTATGAAACAAGTTAAAAAAAATATATCCCAGCTATTTCTTTTACTATTACCTGCATTATCCTTTAGCCAGAATTATCAATGGCAATGGGCAAAACAGGCAGGTGGAGTAAACGGTTCTGTTGATTACGGCTTCAATTATATGTATGATCAGTCTATCAAGGATATTGCGGTGGATAATAACAATAATATCTATTATCTGATGTCTATGAATGCTCAGAGTCAAAATGTAGATGGTACACCCGTTACCAATTATGGGCTCAGGGATTTATTCCTTTTTTCTACTGACTGTGCAGGTAATTTAAGATGGACAAGAGCAATCGGAGGATCACAGGACGGAGAATTTGGCTGGAATATAAAACTGGATAATAATGGAGGTCTGTATATCTTATCTACGATGTATAGTGCTGCGACAGTTGGAGATCCAACCGGTGTGCCTATCCATTTCGATGATACCCATATTATTCCACCTTTTACTTATGTTGATCAAACTACGGTAGATCCTAACCTGATATCATCTTACTTACTGAAATATAACACATCCAATGGTAATTTGATTTGGAATAAACCTTTACAGGGAAATGTTAGTGTTCAGACACGTATTACTGATTCTCATCTGATGTATATGGATTCCTCCAAAAATATTCATACCATTATAGGACTCAAAGCAGGAACTCATCTGAATGGGACTGTTACAGTACCTTCAACCTATATATGGGAGTATCAGTATTATTTGGTGAAGTTTAATTATGATAATGGGAATATGACTATGGCAACGCCACTTTTGTTGCCAATATCCGGCGGATTAGAGATGGGAACATTTAATGGTAAAACAAATTTAATTTATGATGAAAGTTTGAACCGATATTATCTGGAAGGAAACAGGCTTAACGGCAGTAGTGTGTTACAGAACTTTTCATATAATAATTCTCCCATTCTAAGAGGTTCATTTGTATTGGCATTTGATGGTACCACCGGTGCTGAAATATGGAGAAGAGAACTGAACTGCGGATATACAGAGCCGGATGAAGAAATTCAGTCCATTATAAAAGATCCTGGTTCTTCAGATCTTTATCTTTCAGGACACTATTTTAACGGAAAACCAGCTCCTGCTACCTTTGGAAACTATACCTTTCCTTCTAGAAGTTATAATGAAACTGTTCCATTCGTGATGAAAATTAATGCAGATGGAATTGTACAATGGGCAGCAACACCGGAAACAATGACGAATAATTACGGATTCCGTTTCGCAAAAGGGAGATTGGCACTTAATGGAAATGAGATTGCATTCGCAAAAGGAAGTCGCTCCGATGTTTGGGGAAATTATGCAATGGAAGCACTTGCTGATGCAGACCCGTTACTAGTACGTCTTAATAAAAATACTGGGGCGATAATAGGTACTCAGGAGATTCACAGCCAGCCTGGAAGCTGGGACGAATTTACAGCCATTACCACAGACCGTGATGGAAACTATATTCTGGGTGGATTCTTTCATCAAAATTTATTCACAGACCCTAGCGATGGACTGAATATGATGACTAAAAATGTTATTGGAAATAAATCTCAGGCTTTCTTTGCCAAATATGGAAAATCAGTATGCAGCCAGCTTTCCGTGGTAGAAATTTCGGCTTCTCAGGCTGGAATTCAATTGTATCCGAACCCTATACAGGATGTTCTACACATTAAAAGTAAAGATCCCTTAGTTTCTTATGAACTTTATGGCTCTACAGGACAATTAATAACACAAGGAAGTTTGTCTGCAATACAAGAAAAAATCAGTCTTTCTTCTCTTCAGGCAGGAATATATTACATTAAACTTACAACCAAATCGGCAGTTGTTACAGAGAAAATAATCAAAAAATAAGACCTTCGATAATAGTTACTTTAAAGATTCAGCGGGCTCCAAAGGAGCCCGCTGATGTTTTTATCAATAAATAAAATGCATTCATTAATACAATTCCTCACTGTAAATCTTTTTCCCAAGATAAAAAAGCTCATGCTTTCGTACATTGATATTATCCTCAAAAATATCATGAACAAAACTCACCAATTCATTCACTTTTTCCCTTTGCGTAATTCTGATACGAGATTCAAAATTGGTAGTAAAACCACTTTTAGTGTAGTTTAATGATCCCAGGTATGCCACTTTTCTATCAATTACATATATTTTTGAATGGATAAACTTACTGTCATAACGGCTGTTTCGGATATATTTAAAATTCAGTTTTTCAGAATAATGATACGTGTAGATTTCCATTTTTTCTACCACCGCTTTCATTTCCCAGCATTTGTAAAAACCAAAAAAAGATCCAAGAGAAATAAGTATTGCAAGAAAATTATTGGAATTTGTAAAATCATCTACCACGTGCATGCCGAAATAAATAAGGGAAAAAATTCCAAGACAGAACAAAGCAACAGAAGAGAAGAACAGCATATTTTTCTGGCTATCTCTTTTCTCTTTTTTCTTTACATCAGTTACTCTGTGCTGATGAATCAACTTCGTGAGAATCTCCCTGTATTGTTCCGGACGAAGATCACTGAAAGCCAGCCTTACATTGATATTTCTATTCTTTAATGCAATGAGATCATCCAACTTTACTTCATCGATATAAGGTGAGATAATTAAAACTTCCTCTTTTGCATTCAGAATATCATGATTCAATTGTGTTCCTGCATTTTGTCCTACGAAGACTTCAATGCCTTCACTAGGCTCTGTATCAATTCTAAAATAAAATCTTTTGTTCTCTTTAGACACTTTTATATTTCTTGGATTATATCCCGGTTTAAGCGGGCGTCAAATATACATTTTTCTTAAACAGTATTACCTGAAATGGAATTAGGTTTAATACTTTTTTACATCTCAAACTTACATCTCTTTTTAACTTACATTTTACGGTTTCCCGTAAATCAATACACTCCTTTCAGTATTTTAATATATTTGTGAAGAATAAACACCGCTTTTACCTCAACATCATCGTTGCAGATTAAAACCATCATAAAATACTCTATGCCTAAAATATTAAAACTAAGCCTTCTTGCTACTGCTATACATATTGCTATCACTATATCATTGTTTAAATATGATAAATTCCTGTATACCTATGACTTAGAAAACCTTGCAATATTTATCACTATTTTGTTCATTGCAACAGCTTTGATTTTAGCTATACAGTCAAGAAAGACTTTATTAGGCATTTTGCTGATCATTGCGAATAGTATTTGTTTAGTCTTCGGTCTTTTTCTCTGGTATTTTGCAGTCAATTATACTTTTAAGCTTTAGATGCTGTAATCTTTAAATCCATCTTGTGATGGACAATTTATGTTGGGATAAAAAAGGCTGTTACTCATTTATTGGAACAACCTTTTGATTATTAAGGATATGACGTTATTTTATAGTAATCGAATTTTTAAAGACTTCAAATAAAATATCCTCGTAAATATTTTCCCAATTGTACTGAGAAGCTGTAATTTCAAAACTGTAAGTACCGTTATTTTTATTTTCTATTTTCTGAATAGGAAGCAAAATATCTGCATTATTTTTAGCTATAACATACCCATTATTTTTATTAGATTCCAGCAACGTTTTCATTAGACTGTCACCTTCTTTGTTTTCCTTAAAACTAAACAGAATCTTATCTTTTTTCCGGTATTCCGCTGCCTGTTCTTCGGTAATTTGAGCTTGTCCTTTATAATTTAAATCATAAATAGCCTTTACAAACTTCATATTTTTAAATATAAACTCAGCTTCTGTTTTTTTTCCAGCATAGATATTCGTTGTATAGTCACTTCCTTTTGGAATAAAAGTAAAATAAGAAATACTATTTTCTGTAGATGAACATTCCTTCTCCAGCTCCTTAAAATGAGTTTTATAATTTATTTGTTCATCATTTGGAAAAGATAAAAACTGACCTTCAATAGACCCATCAGTTATTTTCTTTTTTCGCATGTATTCTTTAATGCATTTATAAATAGGATGAATCGTTTCATCGCCTGGAATAGGGTAGATGGATAAAATGTTTTCTTTCAGTATACGTTCACCGGATTTTCTTTCAGCATCCGTATTAAAATGAATGATAAATTCATTATAAGAAGGCTTTTCTAAGGTGAAATCATGAATGTTATTTCTCTGTAAAGAATTTTTTATAAATGAAACATCAAACGTTCTGTTAACAGCGTCTTGATACATTTCAATAATATTGGTTTTCACAATTTCAGGTTTCATGGTTTCCCATTCTTCCAGATCTTTTTTATTTAATTGATTCGCTTCCTTATCATTCTGCATCTTAGCACGCTCAATAAGTACTTTGCTAAAAATCGGAATGTAATTTTGATCAGTATTTTTATTCCACACAGAATCCGAATGGTCAAGAACCTGAGTAACTATTTCATTTTTAAAATTGCTTGTAATGAAATTGGAAAGAAAGTCTTTTTCATTGAATTTCACTTTCAAATCATATGCTCCGTTTTGTGAGTAGAGAAAACCGGATGTAAGAAATGAGATTAATAATATTTTTTTCATTTTATAAAAGTTTAATTTATGAATGATAGCTGAGATAATATTCTTTTATAATGTTTTGAAAACAATGGATATAAAAAGAGGCGCATCTAAGATGCTGCCTCTTATATTTATAGTAAGATCGAATTAGTTTACTATTAATTTGAATGATTTTGTAATACCATTAGCATTTACTTTTAAGATATAAAGACCAGCAGTAAGGGTATCCGTAGAAATTTTACCTCTTGCCTGGATATCTCCGGATTTTACAACAGCACCTTTAGAATCATAAATTACAAATTGCCCTTCTAATGCTTCAGTAGAACCGAAAGAAATATTTTCACCCGCTTTTACAGGATTAGGATAAATTTTAAGATCTCCCAATACTTGCTTTTCTTCTAATGGAGTAGCCATTAATTTTTTGAAAGAATTGGCTGCCATTTTTGCTGTAGCATAAGGTGATAGAGGAGAATTAGGTGCTCCAAAGACCGTCTTATTAGTATCCGCAGGGTTCTTTACAGAAGTATCCCTTGCATCCATGATACCATCATTATCTGCATCCACAATTGGAGTAATAAATCCGGCACCTATTAAATCCAGGTTTTGTTTTCCTATAGCATACAGGTCAAACGTATTAGAATTACTTGAAACATCTAAATAATCAGGAATACCATTACCATTCGTATCAGCTAAAGGATATTTCATTACCCCAGAATCCGGAGCTGTTTCTAAAATATCTGCAATACCATTATTTCCTACTGCAATATCAGAATCAATGACTCCATTTTTATCTTTATCAATAGTATTGATAACAGATAAAGGAATACCAGACTCAAAAAGATCTAAAATACCATCATTATCAGAATCTAAATCTCTATAATTAGGAACAGAATCTCCCAATGCAGCGATAAAGTTCAAATTACCTTCTTTATCATCATCTGTATATAATCCATTTTTATTAGTGTCTTCAACTGAATCCGGAATACCGTCATTATCAGAATCTTTGTCACATGAATCTTTCAAGCCATCACCATCTGAGTCAATAGAATTAGACTTGTCATTCACCTCGCTGCATTTTTCAGCACAGTCAGGAATACCATTTCCATTCGTATCAATAGCATCATTTCCACCAGGGCATTTATCATTACAATCCGGAACACCGTCACCATCAGAATCTACCTGTACAAATGAATTGTAGATATAATATTGTTCCCCTGTCCCAAGTGTTATTCCCGGAGCAACTGTAATTTTCATTCTGTCAAAAGGAGCAGGAGCTGTCATTGCTACCCAATACATATTGGATTGTGCTACGAAGAATTGACCACTAAACAGCTCGCCGGCAGATTTACTTCCTACCAGTGTTTCTCCTTTATAGAGATCAATAGTAACCATTCTTAAGAAATCAATGGATGCCAGCGTTGCACTTTTTATAACATTAAATCCTGCAAATGTTCCTTTCGGATATACTTTTCCTTCTGTATTTTTTACAGTAGCATAAGCTCTTGGAATAAGTATATTGATAGGTGCAAT
Organism: Chryseobacterium sp. CS2K3; assembly: GCF_059515185.1. Taxonomy (NCBI): domain Bacteria; kingdom Pseudomonadati; phylum Bacteroidota; class Flavobacteriia; order Flavobacteriales; family Weeksellaceae; genus Chryseobacterium; species Chryseobacterium sp. CS2K3. The sequence goes on from NZ_JCAKRW010000007.1 coordinate 128,968, forward strand.
ATTGATGGTAGCATAATTGTTTAGGTCAGTGTCAACTATTCTTGCAGGATTCTTAATATTGGTAAGATTTAGAAGTGGTAAGTTTCCGGATTGTCCGGTCCAGTTATAACCGGAAACAATATCACCTTTCTGAGAAGAACCTGATGTCTGAAGAAATTCATTACAGTTATTACATGTTGTTGGTTCCTCAAAGGCATAATACACCTTTAAAGTTCCCAAATTAAATCCAAAAGTCTGGTTTACTTTTAAACGGATTTCATTAAAAGGCTTTGTTGTTTTTAAAGAAATTTTCTGCTTAAAGCTACCAAAACTTAATGCCTTGATATTAATAAGCCCGCCACCGTCTAAAATTGTTTTGGAGTCCTGTAGCTTACCATAAAGATAAGTCTCAACAACCATATTTTTTAGAAATTCAGCAGATAAGATTTTACCCTGATCATCAGGTTCAATTACCCATCCGGCGTTTACCCCTGCAGGATATACCTGATCTTTGTCAAGAACGCCCACAGAATAAGAACCTAAAACCCCTATAGGTAAGAAAATTTTAGCAGCTGAGTTTTTATTACCATCAGCAAGATTTTGATGGTCAAAAATATACGAGAATGGTGCAGCAAGAGATCCTTTAGTATCTACAATCATTTCAGTTCCAGAACCTCCAATAATATCATCACAGATTTTATTATCTTCTACAGGAACCTTATTAGGATCAAATGCAAAGGCATAATATACATTCATCGTGCTAAATAAAGAAACTAATGTCGTTTGATATAATCTTACTTCATCAAAAGGCTTCGTGGTTTTTAAATGTAATAAATTAGTATTGTTTAACCCACCAAATGCAGGTACTGATACTAAAGATGCACTGTTCACCGAAACCTCCTGAAGCTGACCATTAAGATATGTTGCTATACGCAGTGAACTTAATAGCTCTGCAGTAATTAAACTTGTTCCGGTATCCACCTTGAATCCCGTTACATAGCCTGCCGGATAAACGATATTTTTATTTTTTACTGAAATACCATTTCCACTAATAAGGTTGGCAAAACTACCCATGCTTACCTTATTATTCAAATCTGCATCAATTAATGGAGTTAAGCTCCCATTATAGCATCCTAAGCAAATACCAGCCTGTCCCACCGGGCTTGCTTCAATACCTATTCCTCGAATAGGCGTGTATCCTTGTGCAAAAGCTTTTATAGAAAATGCTGTAAACACCAGGATAATCAAATTTGTAAAAAAGTTTTTTTTCATTCCCTTTGTATTTAAAAATTAATATTTAAAGAATTGTCTGAACAATTCTGAATTAGTATAAATTTTGCCAGCTAGAACCGTCACATCCCTGATGTTTTTTCAAAGCAGCATTATAGCGTATAGCTCCTTCACTGCTGGAATCACAGCTGGAGTTAGGCGCCTGAGGAACAATACGAATTGCGGTGCTCACTGTTAAGTCACTTTGAATAGCATTCGCATCAAATGTTGAAGGATCTACGTTAATACCAACTATGGTCTTACTGTTAGGAGAAGAGTGTCTAAAATAATGAACATCATTACTGTAAAGAGTATTAAATGATTTGCCTGATAGGGTACCAAAATTTCCCAGGATCATGCTTCCGGTTGTAGTTGCTCCTGTAATACTGTTCTGTCCACCCAAAATAAAACCAGCATTATTAGCTATGTTATTACGCCCAATAGTATATCCACTACCAATAGGATTGTCTAAAGTTCCATTATTGTCACCTATTACCATTGAAGTTTGATTGGTAAAGTTTGTTCCTCCAATTACAATGGAGTTTGCTGCTGGTACAGTATTATCATTTCCGAAAACAAATGTTCCCCCTTTAAATGAAATATCTGTATTGGCAGCAGATACGGTATTTCTAAGCCCTACAACAAAATTCTTCTGCCCGGATACTGTATTTCCATACCCTAAAGCCATTGAATAAGCTCCTGAATTTGTATTGTTTGTTCCGGCTGCATCATATCCTATTGCTATAGAGTTTGTAGATGATGCATTATTATTACTGCCAATAGCTACAGAGTTATTACCAATTGCATTATTACCCGCTCCTAAAGCCACTGATGAATTACCGCTTGCTGTATTATTGGTACCCCATGCAAGAGAATTTAATGTTCCGCCGCCTCCATTCAGAGAACCATCAGTTCCCAAAATAGCTTTGGTAATATTATTAGTGCCTAATGCTAGAGACTTGGCATCTTTAGTTCCTATATAGTTTGTAGACGTGGCTCCTAATGAACCTGCACCCGATGTAGCTGAATTTCCAGTCAATTTCCAGTCACTTGTATCTGCTGTCGCAGGAATACTGCTTACTACAGTAGCACCAAGAGTCCCCGTAACATTTCCGGCTACTCGGAGATTAGCTGAAGAAAAATAATTGGGAGCCGCTGCTGCACCTGAATTATTGCCAAAAATAGTATTAGCACCCGCATTGGTTAAACTAAAGTTTAGAACTGGTGTTGTGGTAGTCGTATTTTCAGTTGTTGTAAATAAAGGAACTAAATCTCCTGCCGAAAAATTAGTAACTGTTCCGGAAGTTGGAGTAGAAGGCGTCCAGTTTGTTCCGTTATAGATAAGAGTCTGCCCATTAGCTGGCGTTCCTGATACAGCAGAACCGTTTAATTGATTGGCATTCCATAAAGGAGCAGTATTATTCACCGTGAGTGTGGTATTGGCACCATTGATTACCGCTCCATTACCATTTACAACTGTAAGAGGGGTAGTTGCTGTAGCTGAACTTGCTCCCCCGGATGCCAGATTATTTCTATTGATACCTATTGTGGCATTACTTCCGGAAACAGATGCCGTAATGGGTGCTGTTGCGATAATATTATTTAATGTTCCGCCTCCTGTGGGAATTGTAGTCCAGGTACCTACACCATTGGCATCGGAAACTAATACTTTTCCGGAACCTGCATTGGAATTGTCTAATCTAAAAGTACCTTTGATGTGTAATGTTTCGGTAGGACTTGTAGTATTGATTCCTACATTACCTTTCTGTGCAGTAGCATTAGTAAAAGCTAATACCAAAACTGCAATCGTTAAAATATTTTTTTTCATAACTAAAAATGGTTTTTTATTTTTTTAAAGGTGTAAGTATCATTCTTGCATTTCTTACTGGGATAGTATGATGAATGTGTGTTTTAAATATGAGCGTTAAACTATGATCATGTGATTATTAATGGTTTTGAATCTCATAATACAGATCAGACAGATTCTGATATTTTTTATTTGAGATATGTAGAACCAAATAAATGTTTTAACAGAGTCTGTGAATTGAGTGCATGTTATAATTAAGTAGGATTGATAGCATCACAATTTTCTATGATCATTTATTAATCATGAGTAAATATGAGAAGCTTAATCATTGGAAACTTGTGTAACACAATATCTGATAGTTAGAATTACAGTTTCAGCTTAAATAATTATAACAAAAGACTATTCATGTCGTAGATTAAAATTCGGATACCTTAAATCTTTGTTTTAGTAATTAGAAAAAGATTGCATAGAAGTAGTGATGCAATATAGAGTCAGATATGAAGTAGCAATACCTGAAGGAAGAATGGAATTTTTTTTCATAACTTTTTGTTTTATTTTATCATTTGTAGTGCGAAAATAATACAAGAATAGGAAGTGTGGCTTTATTTATCATTAAATTATATGTACACCGTGCGCTGGTGTTATATACAATTTGTGTATATTTTAGTGTTAACTGATAGATTTGTGTTTTGATTATTGAATAAATTTATCGCTGTATTATATGAATTAGGATTGTTGAAGGTTTGGATAAATGTGATTTTTATAAATACACTGAAGAAGCATAAAGATATGCTCGGTTCTTTGATTTATTTTTAAAACTTTTGTTTCGTTGATCTCACATTTTGCTTTAAAAATTGTCTGGAAAAGAAAAGTATTTTAAGTTTTTTCATATAAATAATCCATCAAGGTTGAAAACGTATAAAATCATATTTTTTATAAGCATCTTAAAGCTTAAACTTAGGTGTAAACTTCATGGTAATTTTTAATCTACCCTATAAAACCTTACAAACAAGCGCTTGTAAGGTTTTACACTTTTATTGAATTAATTATTTGAATAATACATGTCGCCAAAGCCTTTCCTCGTTTCATTAATTGTTAAATAAAGGGAAATGTTACTAATTGTTATGTATACAAAATGTATACATGATAATTTGATTCATGAGTATTTTATTGATATTGAAGTGTTTATATTAGGTTTTTGAGGTGGTTTTTTGATTGTGGTGCATTGGTAGGAATAGGGTCAAAAACTAAAATATTTATCTAATTTTGACATCATAATTACGCATTATGTGTAATGATTTATATTTAAAAAAACACGAATCGGATTGATGAAAAGAAATGCTTTTTTCTTGGTAATTATATTATTCTTTGGATCAGGGATAATGTATGCTCAGAGTGATAAAGACAAAGATCAGCAGACTTTATATACACTGCTTTATGCCAAACAATATGCTCAGGCAAAAAAACTCATAGATGAGAAATTTCTCCAGACGAATGACAATTCCAGAAAATTAATAGGCTATGTATATTTAGTCAATTACTATTCTTTTTCAAATGATAATGAAACCAAGAAAGTTGAAGCATTAGAAAAAGCAAAAAAACTGGCTGGAAATTCTAAAAATGAACTTGATGATGCTTATGTAGAATTTGGGAATGCCCTATACTATGAAGCGCTCGAACTCAATGACCCTTTTGTAAAATCTGTTAATAAAAGTATTAATATTTTCAATAAATATTCAGACGAAAACTTCATGCTTTCGGTATTATATTTTATAAAATATCGTTTTATAAATCGAAACTATATTAATGTTGAAAATGAATATATTCAATCTGATATTATCCAGGGGAATAAATATGCCAAGAGGTCTGGAAATGCACTTTTAATCAATCACACCTATAATATTATGGCTTATTACTATCATAAAAAATTTTATGAAAATAAGACAAAGTCTCCTGATGAAAGAAAAAAGTTTCTCGATTCCGCAGGTATATATTATCAGAAATCCTACGAGTTTGCCCAGAAAGTCACGGAACCGGCGGCTCAAAAAAAAGCATTAGTTACTTATTTTTCAAACTATAGCAGCTTGCTTCTTGCTTTAACTCCTGTTGATAAGCAGAAATGTCTGGATATGTATAATAATGTTTTGAAATTAAGTTTAGGAGATACTCAACTGATCGACTTTACCTGTGGAGCTTATAATGATCTTGGATATTTATATGAAACAATGGGGGATTATAAATTATCGGAAATGTATTACCTAAAGGCTTATGATATTACTAATACATCTAATAATCTGGGATTGACTAATAAGATTGCTGTTTTTGATAATCTTTCAAGGCTGTATCAACAGATGGGACAGTATGGAAAAGCTTTGCATCTTGAAAGACGCGCCAGAAAAGAAACTGAGATGAGTATTGAAAAATTCGCAAACAGTACCAAATCACTCGACGTATTTTATCGCACAGAAAGAAAGAATCAGCTGATAAACCAGTTGGAAAAAGAAAAAAAATCCTTAGTCAGAGAAAATCTACTTTTTCTAGGAGTGACGTTAATTTCAATTATTGCGTTGATTTTCCTATTCCGTTTAACAAAATTCCGAAATAAACTAAGTAAACAAAAAAATGAATTACTGGAAGCTGAAAAACAGGAAACCCAATTGATATTACAATTAGAGAGAGAGGAAAAAGCCAGAATAAAAGCTGAGCAGGATTTACTTATGACCAATCAGGAAAGATTAAAGAAGATTGCGCTTACTACTTCCATGCGGCTGAATTATAAAACCAGTTTTATTAAAGATCTTAAGACCAAGATCAATGAAAAGCCTGATATTAAATTACAACAAATCCTAAAGGAAGATCAGTTAAATGATAATGATTTTTCAGAAATGGAAAATTTAATAGAAAATATTCACCCCGATTTTCATAAAAGGTTAAAAGAAGTTTCAAAAAGCAAGCTTTCCAATATGGACTTTAAATATGCGTCTTATTTATATCTTAATATGACTAATCAACAGATCGCCAATGTATTAAAAGTGGATTCTAATACGGTGCGTGTGACAAAATACAGATTAAAACAAAAAATAGGACTTGGTAAGGATGAGGATTTGCAGACTTATATTCAAAACTTAAACTAATTACAGGTTTCCAGTTTTGGAATCCGTTTGATGATATGAACATCACATTTCCATATTTGTATTCTGGTTAATCCTTATTTTTGCAAAGATTAAGTACAAAAACCAGCTGTAAATATGAGTAGTAATATGTTTTCTGACAATAAGCAGACAGAGGTTGTTTCTGATTTTCCGGAACTTGTAAATACCAAATTTCAGGGAAATGTAAATGCAATTTGCTGGAAAAGAAATTTAGATGGTGATTTTGAAGAAATTGTATCGAAACTTCAGCTAAAAGAGGATATTACAGAAATTTTTCCCAGCGACCTTTTAAAATTACAGCTCTCAGCAAAAGGAATTGTAGCAAGGGATATTATTCTCAATGATTTGCAGTTATTGACGGATTCTGGAGCCTTGCCTTCACTCAATCTTCTGAAAAATTATGAACGGGACGAGGAATTTGATTTCATCTCAACAGATGTTTATTCATATCATGTGGATCGTTCACCTATTGGGACAGATACCTTTTTATGTACTTATTATGGTGCAGCAAGTGATATTTTACCCAATGAACAGGCTGTACAAAAAATACTGATTCCCGAGATCCGGGAAAAACTCAAACAACTTCATGATGGTCATGAAGAAGAATTTGAAGACTTTCTGAAAGACTGTTTCTTTGACCTTCATTATCACGCTAAAGCTGATGCAACACCTACAAATCTTGGCTTGGGAAACCTGTGGCGACTGGCGGTAGATCATCCGGAACAAAACGTTTTGCCGTGTGTGCATAGAGCCCCTTTTGAAAATGAAAATGAATATCGTCTGCTTTTAATCTGTTAAAATCTTTCGATAATACTAGCCATTATAGTTGTTTTTTTATCTAAAAGGAGTATCTTTAAAAATATAATTCTTTTTTTACAGTCTGTTGACGTGTAAAATTATTGCTCCAAACTGTATAGAATTTTGATGATTAATGAATAGATCGATTGTAATTGTTGTTTTCTTTTTATGTGGTGTTTTCTCATTAAATGCACAGGAAAAGAAAGATTCACTTTATTATAAAATAGAAGAGTTTTCCGATAAAAGAAAAGTTACCAAATTTCTTCATCGTTTCATATTTCGTAGAGAAGCAGATTCAACCTCTGTTAAGTCAAGAACCGAAAAATTATCACAGGAAACTTATAATAAAAAATATATCCGTACTATTAGGATCGAAACCATTGACCCTTTTGGGTATGATTCCAAAGATCAGAAGGAAAAATTAAAATGGTACGACTGGTTTACAGATCATCTTCATGCTACAACAAAAACGTCTACCGTTAATAATTATTTACTTTTTAAAGAAGGAGAGGAGTATAACGCTCAGAAACTTTATGAATCTGAACGTTTGCTAAGAACAATGCCTTTTATAAACAGGGTGAATATCAGTGTTTCTGAGGATACTTCCGACAAGGATTCTATTGATGTTGTAGTCAAAGTTCTTGATTCCTGGAGCTTAAAACCAAGAGTAAGCTATTCTGGGAGCAAAATAGGATTGGGAGTAACGGAAGAAAATGTATTGGGTTTAGGGCATACATTAGATTTTCTTTACAGAAATGATTCTAAAGAAAAGCAGGATTATCTTATAGGGAGCTATACCACCTACAATCTTTTTGGAACATATATGAATGCTCAAATTCTTGGGGAAAGAGATTTTTCAAGAAATGAAAGAATTAATTTCAATATCAGAAGAGACTTTTTCTCTCCTTTGACAAAATGGGCAGGTGGTTTTACTTTTGAATATTTTATGCGGAATGTTGTGCTTCCTATAGAAACTGATACTGCAGAATTTCCGGAAGCCAGGATTAAAGTTTACAGCCAGGATTTATGGGGTGGTTATCAGATACCGGTTTCATCCGATCCCAGCGAAAAAGTTTCCAGTAATATTGCCGTGATAGGAAGATTCCAGAATTATCAGTATAAAGATAGCCCAGGAATTGATCAGTATAAGTATTTCAGCTCTTATAATAGTTTTTTGATGTCTGTAGGGCTTATTAACAGACGCTTTTCTGTTCAGAGAAATATTTTTCAGTATGATTTACCTGAAGATATTGCTTATGGAAATTCTGTGAATATTATTGCAGGTGGTTTATCCAGAAATAAAGAAGTGAATCCGTATGTAGGAATTTCCGCATCTTATGGTAGTTTTACAAAGCTAGGATATTTTACTTTGAAAGCTCAGTTTGGGAGATTCTTTAATGAAGATAATCAAAACAAGGAATCTTTCCGTGTAGACGGAACCTATTTTACCAATCTTACGGATTGGAAATTTGCTAAAGTAAGACATTTCTTTTCACCTACTTTAGCCTTGGGAAATCCACAGCACAACTATTCTTACAAAGATAGGATTAACCTTTCTTCATCAGATGAGTTTCCAGTTTATAATGCAGATTATATCGGAACTAAAAAAATGGTTCTGAGGTATCAGCTTCAGATGTTTATAAATAAAACATGGAAAAACTTTCATTTTAGCCCCTATTTAACAATGGCTGTTGGCTGGTTGGGGATGCCGGATGAAAAGCTATTGAGTACCCATGCCAATACTAAAATAGGAGTGGGGGTTCTTATTAATAATCCATTTTTGGTTTTCAACAGGATTCAGGTTTCTTTTACTTATTATCCTCGTGTTCCTTTTGATAATAACTCAATGTTTGATTTTAACAGTAACCGTAATAATCTTCTTCCAATGAACAGCTTTGCAACGGAGATCCCGCATTTTGTAAACTTTGGAAATTGATAGAGATAAAATCATTTACACTAAAATGAAAGATGGTATTGAAAAATAATCTGTTGTCATTTTATACTTGGGAAACTTCATGAATACTATTCTCATTTTTTAAATGTTTAATGAAATAGGATGGAGTTACTCCGTGCTCATTTTTAAAAGCATTAACAAATACCTGAGTAGAGGCATAGCCACATTCCTCAGCAAGATAACTTATTTTATATTCTCGGTATTTTTTTTCATTATATAGTTTATTAGTGATATAATTGATTCTTAAACTATTGATATAATTATTAAAATTCTGAGTTTTACTTTTATTAATAATCTGGGAAAGATAGGTTGCGTTTGTTTTAAACTGGCTGGCAAGGAGGTTTAGTGAAATATCACGTTTTAGAAATTTCTCCGATGCTTCAAATGCTTCCAGCTTTCTTAGGAGCTTCTGTTCCGTTTCAGAATATATGGTATTGTTATAGACGGTTTCCTTTTTTTTCAATATCCGATTTCTGTACAGATTTTTCACTATTCAGTTTGTCGATCAATTCGTCATATTTTTGGTGGTACTTGCGTCTTCCGTACCTATTGTATTGCTGGGCGGCTATTATGATTAGCAGGATAATTCCGCCAGAAGCAAAGAAAATATTTCTTCGGTCCTTGTGAAATTCTGCTTCTGCCTTTTTTGTTGATTTATTGATTTGGTTTCTGGCATCATTTACAATAGCTTTTCTTTCTACGCTGTCTTTACTGTCCTTTAATGCAGTATATAATTTCAGATATTTGCGTTCTTCTTCAGCATTTTGCAAAATACCATAAGCATCTTTGAGACGGCTAAATGCTAGTAGTCTTTCCTCTATTTTTCTGTTTGTTTTTTCAAGTTCCAGTACTTTTTTAGAATATTCGATGGCTTTTGTATAATCTTTCTTTTGAAGATAAAAATTACTTACAGATTCGTACACTTCCATACCTGCTCGCTTAAAATACTGGGGATGCGTTGTAGAATAACCCATCGCTTTTTTAAAACACTTTTCAGCGAGGTCTTTTTTCGAGGGATCACCACTTTCATTATAAGCAATTCCCATATTCATCAACTGAAAAATGAGAAAGTGATAATAAATAATTTTCTGATGTGCCGTCATAGGCGTAGTCGGAATAGCTTCTACTGTGGCAAGACTTTTTTGGGTGTAATATACAATAGAATCACATATACTTTGACAGCTGTACACTTTCATACACATATTTAAAAATTTAACCTATGTTATAATTGATATAAATGGCTGATTTTCATATATGTTTATTTGTATATCCCTTTAATGAAAAAAATCTAAAATGTTTTGAATTCATCACACCCAACTTTTTTCACTACTATCTCTTTGTAAGATTACAACACCTAAGCGCGATAAAAGTAAACCTACTATAGTATACAATGCTTATTTAATTATTCGAAAGCAGCCTTAATATCCAACCGAAACGGATTATTATAGTTTTTTGTTTAAAGGTGATTTTTGTAGCAAAATACAATAGGATAGCAATTGCGTCATCTTATCATACATTAGCTTTTAATTATTTTACATAAAAACACGCAAACAACTCATAAGTAAGTAATCTTTATCGTAAAAAAACATTTACATTTTTAAATTCACTTAATTTTATAAAAACAACATTGAATGAAATTAAATGATTGAAAATCAAATATTTAATACGTATTTAGATTCGTAGTGTAGCTATGTCGTATGTGTTTTTTTGGAAATAATTACGAATATTAAATATGTTTGCCCTGTGAAAAATATTATTATTTGAAATTGAAGTTAAAAAGCAATTCATTTAAATATTATAAATCTTCCCGCCTTCAATTGCAGCGATTAAAAAGCTAAAGGCACAAATGATGAAAAATCTGGGAACAGGATTTATTTTTACAGGCTAAACAAGTATACAACACAAACGAAGAAAAAAAGAGGCCTATATTAACACAATACTCTACGATGAAACTATATCTAAAAAGATATACAATCTACTAAATTGTTTAGCTAAAAGAGATTACAATTACCTCATTGTAATCTCTTCTTTTTATCACGTATACTGAATCAATCACAAAAGTTGTGGACTATGCAAAAAGTTTGGTTAATCTAAAGAGAAAATTTTTATTGAAGAAACGCATTCTTTTAATCGCAAAGAAAGATATTCAAATACTTTATTTCAGGAAGCTAAGAAGATACCTCGTCGCTGAAAAAGTTTGTGGATAGGCATTCGCTTAGAAAGAATCAATAAAATTGATTCCATCCTTTGCTTTCTTAAGAATATGAGATAAGGTTAAAAACTTTGCGTTAAATTAAATTATAAAAATTTGATCCTCAGTATTTTGATATAGATCAATATATTGCTTATAAAATAAAAAAAGCAGTGGTATAAATCATTATACCACTGCTCCAATACACATTATAAACTTATATAAACCGGATTTCCGGCATGATTTATATTTTAATTATTTCCAGTAATTCCATACTGATCCGTCAAATATAGCTAACGTTTTACTTGCTGTATCATAGCACATCATTCCCGGATATGGGTTCTTCACATTTAAATGGGGTGTTGCGATCTGTGGAAGGATCATTGCCTTATCTGAAGATTCCAATATCAATACACCGTCTGCGGTACTGGTTGCAGCCCCCATAATTACTCCTTTCCCTAGCTCTGAAGATGTATTCGCAACAATGGTACTGGAGTTTCCGGCATCTGAAAGTGATTTCCAAGTATCGTTTTCATATACTTTCACTTTATTATCAGTCACATCAAAGATAAAGGTTCCATTTACTAGAGTTCCGGTAGGAAGTCCGGATGTTGCCGGAAGGATTAATCCTTTTGTATTTCCTGCTACATTATTGAAATCCAAAACTGTGCTACTGCCGTCTACCACTTGTTTTCCAATAGCTACCTGAGCAATAGAAAAGTTAAAAATAACAAGTGTAGCTACTATAATTATATTTCTTATATTTTTCATAATATCTTATCAATAAGATTAATTGTTACAACTTCTTTCTACACATTTCCAATGAGTTCCATTATAAAGCTTTACGCATTTATCCTGGATATCATATAACAGCATTCCTTCTTTTGGATCTGCAATTGCATCTCCCGGTTGTGGAGTCTGGCTTACGTGCTGAACTCTTGTAATCACAAAACCTTTATTTTTTGCTTCCATAGCAAGAAAACCATTAGGTACATTTTCAGGCCATACACTATTTTTCTGTTGTACTGTAATTCCGAATTTGGTAAAACTATCAGGAGTCCCTGTGGTACCAGCCTGCGTACAGAATGAATCTATTTTATCAATAATCACAGGTGCATTACCACAAACACCTTTATCGTCTGATAATCCGCTAGGCCAAAGAGATGGGCATGTAGCTGACGTAGCATTAGGACCACAGAAACTTGCATTTCCCATACCGAGACCTATAACAGATCCCATAGCGATTGCCACAATCTGGCTATCATTACTTATTACTGAAGCTCCACCACCTCCACTTACCTCAGCCTTGGCAATACAATAAGCTCTTCCTGTAGGTACGCCTACATACTTAACAGATGGATAGGTCGTAGATTGTTGTGTAAAGGTTCCACATATTTCTACCACACTGTTTGTTCCCATTTCTATCATAGAAGTACGTCCCGGATAAAATCCTCCTGAGCTTGGATCTCCCTGAACTACAGCTCCTGTAAGAGAAATAAATGATTTTGTTCCTAACCTAACTCTTGAATCTTTATTACTTCCATAAACTCCGATTGTAATGGACCCATTAGATTTCACACTTGCCCCATCAGCAATTTCAAGGTTTCCCATAACCTGAATACCTGATACTTGAAACTGTCCGGACTGAACAATAAGAGTTACCCCATCAGGAATACTTACACCGCTTGATGTTGTATATCCTCCATTGATGCAATAAGTATTTCCAGCAGTCATTGGCTGTCCTGTGTACGGTATGCACTGTGCGTTTATGATGTTGTAAAAGGTAACCATTAATAGAAAAATCATTTTCTTATTAATATTGAAAAAAATTAAATCCCTCATGTTTTTTTATAGTATTTTAACGAATTATTTTCATTTTATTGACAAAAATATGATATTTTCACATCCACGTTCGCCTAATCAACAATTAACATACCAAACTTGTAAATAGCAGTAAAATAATTAAATAATACTGTATCTACTTTTCGTTTATTGAAGAATACTTTTTATAATATCAGATTTAAAACAAATACAAACAACTAAAGAGCAACATTTTATCTACTTAAAATTAGAGATATTTAAGATATCTTTTTATATTATTTAAAATTTCAATATTATGATCAATAATATGGGTTTGGTGATTATGAAAAAACAAAACACATGTTTAAGAATTTCATTAAAAAATGAAACTTTAGACACTTTATTCGCGTATTACTAAGATTTCACTTTTAAATTTAACTACATGAATTGATAGTTTTAACCTATATATTTATAATTTCAATCAGTAAATTCAAAAACCAAAGATTTTCCAGAATTGTTTGTCCTGAATACAATTTGCTTTAAAAAACGTAAATTTGTGCCATGAATAACGATACCATTTGTGCACTGGCTACAGCCAATGGAATAGGTGCCCTAGGCATTATCAGAGTATCAGGAGATGATGCTTTACCTATAGTTCAGAAAAGTTTTCCAGTAAAAAAGCTGGAAAAACAGAAGTCCCATACTATTCATTACGGATATTTTATGGATGGTGAGGAAGCTATTGATGAGATTATGCTTTCAATTTTTCTGGCTCCAAAAAGTTTTACTACAGAAAATTCTGTGGAGATTGCTTTTCACGGTTCTCCCCATATTGGTAAACGTATTCTTGAAACCCTGATTAAAAATGGAGCCCGAATGGCTAAAGCCGGAGAATTCACTCTACGCGCTTTTATTAATGGAAGGATAGATCTTTCCCAGGCAGAAGCTATTGCAGACGTAATTGCTTCAGAAAACGAGGCTTCCCGAAAGGTCGCAATCAATCAATTGAAAGGAGGAATTACTAATGAAATATCTTTATTAAGAACTGATCTTCTGAATTTTGTTTCTCTTATTGAGCTGGAACTCGATTTTGCAGAGGAAGACGTAGAATTTGCAGACAGAACAGCTTTGAGTAGCTTACTTGATAAAATTGAATTAAAATTAAATTCTCTTATTGAAAGTTTCCAATACGGAAATGCGATCAAAAACGGAACAGCCGTAGCTATTATCGGAAAACCGAATGCAGGGAAATCAACCCTTCTGAATGCTTTACTTAAGGAAGAAAGAGCCATTGTAAGTAATATTGCCGGAACAACCAGAGATACTATTGAAGAAGTTCTTCATATCAAAGGTCATGCTTTTCGTTTAATTGATACTGCCGGTTTACGTGAAACTGTGGATGAAATTGAGGCTATTGGAGTAAAAAAAGCCAAGGAGAAGGTAGAGAATGCTAATATTCTTGTGTATCTAGCTGATGCTGCAACTGAAGATTTTGCTGAAGATATTGAGATGATTCAATCTTTATTGAGAGAAGATCTGAAATTAATTATCTGTGCAACAAAAATTGATGAGGTTACTCCTACAAAGTATGAAACTGTAGAAAATATTTTCAGAACTGAGATTAAGCATGAGTTTGACTTTATTAAGATTTCAGCGGTTGAAAATCAAAATATTCAGGATCTTAAAAATGAATTATCATCTTATGTTGAGCATTTAAAAACTGAAGAAAATAATGTTGTGATTACTAACCAGCGTCATTTTGAAGCACTTCAAAAATCATTAGATGCTGTAAATAAAGTAAAAGAAGCTATTACTTTCCAGATTTCTACAGAATTATTAGCATATGAACTAAGAAATGCATTGGAACATCTTGGAGAAATTTCCGGAGAAGTTACTAATGATGAAGTGCTGGGGAATATTTTTTCTAAGTTTTGTATCGGGAAATAAATTCATTTTCTTTTAGTTTCTCTTGTTTTCTTTTATTTGATTTACAGTAAATTAACTTATTTTTATTTTCTTATTTAAGAGTTTGTTTTTACTTTTGTTACATCTTTAGTACACCTTTCAATATAAAAGGTGTACAAATGTACATCTGTAATATTATTGTATGAAAATTACTCTTAAACAAAAGCTACTTAAAAATGGAATGGTTAGTCTTTATATTGAATACTATAAAGGCTCAACAAGTGATTCATCAGGAAAAAGAATTCATCTAAGGGATTTTGAGTATTTGAAAATTTATTTATACCAATTTCCTAAAACTGCTCAAGAAAAAAAAGAGAATAAAGAAAATGAAAAACTGGCAGAAAATATTCTTTCAATACGCAAAGCAGAATATGTACAGGGAAAATTTGATATAAAGAACACTAGCAAATCCAAAAGAAGATTTCTTGAGTATTTTTCTGAAAAGACAGAAGAAAAACAGAAACAAGATACTTCTAACAATTATGGAAACTGGTTTTCTACCCTACAACATTTAAAGAAAATCATATCACCAAACTTTACTTTTGATGAAGTTGACGAAAACTTTATTAAAAAGATTAGAAATTATTTTGACAACGAAGCAAAAACTAAGAGTGATCTTCCATTATCCCAAAATTCTAAATATTCTTATTTCAACAAATTTAAAGCATCATTAAGGAACGCTTTTGATGAAGGCTACCTTTCTATCAATTATGCCAGTAAAATAAAATCATTTGAACAAGCCGAAAGTCAAAGGGAATACTTAACATTTGATGAGTTGCAAGCCCTAGCCAGTACTCAATGTAAATATGATGTACTCAAACGTGCTTTTTTGTTCTCTTGTTTAAGTGGGCTTCGATGGAGTGATATTAATACAATGGTTTGGTCAGAGGTAAGAGACGAGGGTGAAATAAGCAAAATCAACTTCCGCCAGGAAAAAACAGATGGAGTTGAATATTTATACATTTCTCAACAAGCAAGAGAACTACTTGGTGAAAGACAGTCTCCGGAAGACAGGGTTTTTCGTGGGCTTAAATATGGGATGGTTTATAATACTGAAATTGTAAGATGGTGTAATAGGGCAAGTATCTCAAAACATATAACATTTCACAGTGCAAGACATACAAATGCTGTTTTATTATTAGAAAACGGGGCAGATATTTATACTGTCTCTAAAAGATTAGGTCATCGTGAAATTAGAACAACAGCAATTTATGCCAAAATTGTAGATAAAAAGATGAAAGAGACCGCCGAAATAATTCCTGAACTTAAAATTAAATTATGAAAAAGAATCGTTTTATAATCAAGGCATATTTATTTATTGCTTTAATTATTGTTATTTCTGCACTTCTACTCTGGGGAATTTATTTCTTTTCTTTAGAAGACAGAGTTTTTTTATTAAAACTACTCTTGTTTTCTTGTATACTATTTACCTTTTTCCCTTTTTTTAAAGTTAATATTAAATGGATTCTAAATTATTTTCTTTGCATAGATAACACCTGGTGGGATAAAAGAATTCAAAGACCAAGAATACTTATATATATAGTTTATTTTGGAGTATTATATCTAGTCGTTACAAACTTTCCAAGTAACAAAAATGATTATGTACTAATACTAAATCGTCTTTCACTTATTTTTTACCTTCTCATTGGATCTTTTGTGGTTGGAAGATTAATTTGGTCTAAAAAATTTGAAACCCTAATTCTTCCTGAACTTAAAAATATTGTTAGTCATGATATCAAGATTATGACATCAGATTCAAAAGTTTTAGATTCTCTAATAAATGATAACAAAAGTAATATTGATAAAAGCTCAATAGAAGATTTTAAAAAACTTTTAAATGGAGAGAAATTGGATTCTAGAATTAAATGGGTTGGAACTTCTGGCAAAAATAGTATTACATATACCGGAATTTTTTTAGTGTTACATTCGGTAATTGAAGGAGGCGAAATTAAATTTTCGAGAGAGAAAAGAAAAGCCTTAATGAATTTCATTACGGATAATTTTGTAAAATTTGAAGAAGAAGAAATTAAAGAGATTTCCTTTAATACTATTAATGGAGCATACACCAACTTTATATTACCCAATAATACTCTAAAAAGATAGTCTAAACTCATACTAAAAGGGACTTTTAGAGTATCAGAGTATTTTTTTACTTACATCACAGTCTTTCCTTTGCTGTCATAAATCCAAAAAAAACAAGCAATGGAAAGTAACCTAATCTTACAAAAGCTTAACCGACTTGAAAAATTATTAGTCGGTGCAAAGAGTATTTTTAATGTTGAAGAACTTGCAGATTATACAGGTTTTAGTAAATCGTATATCTATAAGCTTGTACATTCTAATATTATTCCTTATTCAAAACCAAACGGCAAGACTTTATTTTTTGAAAAGTCTAAAATAGACAATTGGCTAAGAAGCAACTATTCTAAATCCGATACGGAAATTACCGAAGAAGCTGAAAATTATATTTTCAAATCTCAAAAATAACAAAGCGCAACTATTGCAGTAGTTACGCTTATATCTTTTGTTTAATCAATCCGTAGTACAAATATACGGATTTATAATCCAATTACTTATGAACGAGGAAAATCCATATATACGTGTGGGAACATCATACTATAAGATCATTCGAAAACCAACAATATCAGGTGATACAATTTCTCTGATGTCAAAATGGAATAGAGAAACAATAATTATTGATCATGGTAAAGATTTTATCAGTAATATTCCTAAACTAGATGATTTTATTTGTATTCCCGACAATCTAAATTATGAGAGGATAATTGGTAATTTTTACAATACTTATAATGAACTTCCATTTAAACCAGTTGAAGAAAAAGTTGATATTGATTCTCCGAAAATTGAAAAATCAATTTTATTTCTCAATCATATTTTTGGAAATCAATTTCTCCTGGGGATAGATTATCTAAAAATCCTTCTAGAACTCCCTACTCAATATCTACCAATACTTTGCTTAGTAAGTAAAGAGAGAGCGACCGGAAAAACGACAATGATAAAGTGGCTTAAAGCTATTTTCGGACTTAATATGACCTATATTAAAGGGGATTCCTTTAGTTCTCAATTCAATGCAGATTGGACAGCTAAACTTATTGTTGCCATTGATGAAGTATTTTTTGACAGAAAAGAAATCACAGAGCGTTTAAAATATCTTTCCACAACGGATAAAGATAAAATTGAAAGAAAGGGGCATGACAGAGAAGAAATTGATTTTTTCGCAAAGTTTATACTTTGTTCGAATAACGAGGACAATTTTATCCAGATAGACGAAAATGAAATCCGGTTTTGGATTATTAAAGTAAAACCTATCAAAGAAGAAAATACAGAGTTCTTACATCAGCTAGTCAATGAAATCCCCTATTTCCTCTCTTTTCTGTTAACACATCCATTTACAACAGAAAAAAAATCAAGAATGTGGTTTTCTCCTAATGAAATTAAAACCGATGCACTACGAAAACTGGTTTGGAGAAACAACAATAAACTTGAGAGACAAATGATAGAACTTTTCAATGAGATTTTTGAAAATTTTGATGAAAACGAAATACAGTTTACTCCAACGGATATAGTATCAATGTTAAAAACTATGTTTAAAGCATACTGGTCGGTGTCTGATGTTAGAAAACTATTGAAAAACAACTGGAAAATAGAACCGAAAAACAATTCTTTAGCCTATGTAAAATATGATATTGAATATAATGGAAGCTTTTATCAGCTAAATAAGATTGGAAGATATTTTACAGTAAACAGAAATTTCATTACAGAAATTTATGATGAAATGATGAGATAGATATATAAACATCTAATTAATAACAAATTATAATTCATCAAAAGCTCATCAAAATAAAAATTAACACTTTTTGATGAGATAACGATGAGACAATTAAACAATTGTTTGATGAATTGATGAGTATTTGATGAAGTAACAAATCAATGAAAATCAATTATATACTTTCATTTTTCATCAACTCATCAAATTTCCAACTAATTCAAACCCGAAATTTATGAATTGCCAAACTCTAAATAATAATATAAGACTGGAAGAAGTTCTGGCTTCTCTAGGACACCTACCTGTAAAATGTAATGAAAAAGAAGCTTGGTTTCTTAATCCTTTTGGACTAGAAACAGAAGCATCTTTTAAGATAGATAGACATAAGAACGTATGGTATCTATTTTCTGAAGGCAAAGGAGGAAAAACAGCAGATTTTATTGTGAAATACTTCAACTGTTCTGTTTCCGAGGCTTTATCATGGGCAGAAGAAAAAAACTTTAATTTTTCTTTTCAAAAGCAAAACGATTTATCAAAAGCTAATATTAATATTACTGAAGTCAAACCACTTTCTAATTATTATCTCAAAAAATATCTTAAAAGTAGAGGGATTAGTAGTAAATCTTATCATCTACTTAATGAGGTGAAATTTACAATCAGCAATAGGAAGTTGTATGCAATAGGTTTTAGAAACCTTTCTGGGGGTTATGAATTACGCAATAGTTTTTATAAAGGATGTACCTCAAAAGATATTTCTTTTATTCAAAAATCAGATGCTTCAATTTCGGTTTTTGAAGGATTTATTGACGCTCTTTCATACCTAGAATTTACTACTTCAAATGCTGAAAGTTTATTGATTTTAAACTCGGTTTCTATGCTTGAAAAAGCAAAAACACAGTTGCAAAATTTTAGCTCAATAAGGCTTTTTCTAGATAATGATAAGGCAGGAGAAAGGTCAAAAAACGAAATTTTATCTTGTTTTTCTAATGCTGAAGATTGCTCAAAACTATACGAAGGCTACAAAGATTTTAATGACTTTTTTATTGACAAGCAAAAAACACTTTAGTTATTACGGTGCATAGGTCGAGAAGTGCCTTTGTCCTGACAAAACCAAATTCCGCTCCGCTACATTTCGTTTTTCAGTCCTAAAGGCTTCTCGTTTTGCTCCCGTTGGTCGCAAAAATTTCACAATGAAAAGGAATAAGAAAATTGAAATCAGAGTTTCAGAAAATGAAAAGAAAATGATTTCTGATAAGGCTGAAAAAACAGGTCTTAAAACTTCCGAATATGTAAGAAAAGCTTCGTTAGATAAGAGTTTGAATTTCCGCTTTTCAAAAGAAGAAATTGAAGCTTGGAAAAATTTGACTTTTATCAGTACAGCGCTCCGAAACCTAACTAATATTTTAAATAAGGAAAATAGAGAGGAACTGATTTCTGAGTTAAAAAACATTAATGAACAAATTAAAGTTGAAATTCAAAAATTCCTAAGATGACAGCAAGTGCAAAATCCATAAGAGGAAGCCGGCAGGGTGTCGATTATTTAATTGCCGAGCATAAAGGATATGAATTAGACAGAAATCTCATTTATGGTGAAACATCCACTGAAATAATGAATAGTTTCAGAATCCAGCAATCTGAAAACTACACATGTGATAAAAAATTTTTCACGGCATACATTAGCCCAGATCCTAAAGACGGACAGAAGTTAACAGATAAAGAGCTAAAGGAAATCAGCCATGACTTTATGAAAGGAATTGGTGTAAATCCTGAAAAGCAAGCTTATTTGGCAATTGTACATACGGAAAAGAATCACAAACATGTTCATTTATTGATCAATCGTATAGACGAAAAAAACAAGGCTATTAAAGACAATTTCATTGTACTTAAAGCTCAAAATACTGTTCACAAAATAGCAAAAGAAAGAGGGTTAACCTCCGCGAGGGATATCATGCATAAAAATCAGGAAAATAAAATTATGCAGTCCAAAGAGATAAAGAAACAAATCTTTGAATCTCATAGCCAAGTAATGAAGATCAAACCCCAAACTTTTTCCAAGTATATGGAATACATGAAAGCTTTAGGACATGAAATAAAGCCAACCATTAATAGGAAGGGGGAAATACAAGGTTTCACTGTAAATGATAAGAAATCAGGACAGGAATTTAAGATGTCTGAAATTAAAAGAGAAATGTCCGCTAATAATCTGGCTAAAGAATTAAAGTATGATTTGGATTATAAGTTTAATTCAGTTTTGGATAATAGTCGGAAAAAACAATTAGAAACTACAAAAAATAAAGAGAAATCACAAAATTTAGGAATAAGTAAAAATTAGAATTATGAATCAACTAGGTTGTTTACCTCAGATATTAAAAGCTTTAGCAGTTGTTACTTGTATAGCTTTTATAGCAGTAAACTTTATGTTTATTACTGCACCAGTCACTAAATATTTTTTACCAGAAAAATATTCACATTCGCTTTTAGGGTTATTTGTTAAAGCCCCAATTTGGTTAAATATATGCTTTTCACTTTTAGGATTGTCGTTCTGGCATATTGTATATAAGTTGGGGAAGTTTAAGAGCATTCCAACCGGTCTCGTATATGTTGGAATTTTCACAGTACTTTCTATCTTTTTAACGGGGCTTATTGGAGAAAAAACAAAATCATCTTTAGGAAATTTGGGAGTAATTCTGATTTTTACTCCAATTTTAATATCCGCTTTTTATCTTATCCGGGATCTAAGTAAGCCCAAGATAAAATATTCACCAATACAAAAATTCGCAAAAGAGGTTGATGATGAAAGTCTAAACTTTAAAACAAAATCAGGAATTATAAAACTAGCTAATCCATTCAGAGGAATTTACATACAAGGTGGTGCAGGTTCTGGAAAGAGTGCAAGTATTTTTGAGCCTATTATCAAACAAATTTCACAGCAAGAATATACAGGTATTCTCTATGATTTTAAAAGTCCTGAATTAACAAATAAGGTTAGGTCAAGTTATTACAATGGCAATGTTTGTCTTAAAAATGTAGATTTTAAAAATCCTCAACAAAGTGATAGGATCAATCCGATTGCACCCCACTATTTAACAAAAAGCGTTATTGCTATTGAATATTCACAAGCATTGGTCAACAACCTTATCCCTGAAAGTATTAAGAAAGCTGATTTTTGGTCAAATAATACTAAAATGATTATTGCAGGAGTAATATGGTGGCTTAAAGAGGAACATCCTGAATATTGTACTTTACCTCATGTAATTAGTTTACTATTACACACTGATATTAAATTACTATTATTAAAAATTTCCCAAAATTATGAAGCCGGAGGAATGGTTTCTTCCTTGCGACAATCATTAGAAAATGAAGCGCAGAATCAAGTTGCAGGTATATTGTCTACCATTCAGACAGCTGTTGCTCAACTAAATACAAAAGATGTATTCTGGATTTTGTCAAAAAACGATGTTGATTTGAATTTAAACAATCCCAAGAATCCAACATTTTTATGTTTAGGAAATGATAGTACACTTCCGCAGGTTTATGCCCCTGTAATTTCTCTAATTATAAGTGTGGGTATGCGACAAATGAACAAACCACAACAGCAAAAAAGTGTTGTCTTGTTAGATGAAGCTCCAACGATTTACATCCCTAACATAGAACAAATTCCTGCCACAGCTCGAAGCAATAAAATTGCAACAATATTCGGAGTGCAGGATTTTAACCAACTAGTCGACAATTATGGACAAGATAAGGCGCAAATCATTATTTCGAATTTAGGAAATCAATTTTTTGGCAGAGTTACAAATGGAAAAACGGCAGAAATGGTTAAAACCCTATTTTCTAAAGAAGACAGAACCTTCATTAATAGGAATACAGGAACAGGAACAAGTGGAACTGTAATACATATTCAAAGTAATGATAGCCAAAGTAAAAGTGAAAATATTCAAGAACGAGACCGAGTAAAAGTTAGTGACTTGATTAATCTTAACCCAGGAGAGTTTTATGGTATCATAGCAGAAGGCGAACCAAAGGAGTTCTTAAAAACTCAATTTTTAGAAGACTTTGCATCTGACAGACCCACTTCTAAAGAATTTGTCAGTGATAAAGAAATGAGTGAAAATTATTTTAGAATTATTGAAGAAAGCAAAAACTTAATTTAAATATTATACAATGAATAATAGACATATCAATTATACTATAAAGCAAATTTTCGAATTACCGGACAAAATAATTTTGGTAGAAAGGGAAACTCAGCAATATGATAATGATTTTAAACCTAAGATTGGAGAATACTATACTTTTAATCTGAATGGCAGACATATTACCACCACAGTAGAACGAATTGAAAACAACATCATTTTTATAAAGAAAACCAAATAACAGAATATCAAATTATGGAAAACAAAGATTTTTATGTAATTGAACTTAAACAGAAAATTAAAGTAGGAATTACACAGGATTTTAAAAGTAGATTTAATAATATTAAAACAGGTTCAGGTATAAAAGATAATGAAATCATCAATGTATACCATTATCCTGATTTAAGTTCCTTAGAATCACGTATTAAAAGATTATTCTCGAAACAAAATATTGCAGGTGAATGGTTTTATAAAAAAGAAATTGTTTTGGATTTTATTGAGAGTTTAAAAGAGGGACATGCTCCTAGCATTGATTTGCTCAAAAAAATAAAAAATAATAGTGTAAAATATTCTAATGTTTTTAAGACTGGAGACTTTCCTTATGAAAACTATGCGATCTTAAAGGAAAATGCAATCAATCTTTTAGAGCAAATAAAATCAGAACGAAGAGGAATTGGCTATCCGGATAGTATTGACTTGGCAAAATTTATGAGAACAAAAAGAGCAAATTATCGAAATATGGTATACTATGCTGATGATGAGTTTAAATACTTTGAACGAAAACCTAATTTCAGTATCGAGAATATAAAAAATAATCAGATTATTGAATGCTTAAGGATTATTAGAAATACAACAGCCAACAATAAAATCAAAGATCTGCTTCAAGATTATATAAATTCAGTTTTTGCTGAAAGAGATCTTTATATTGTAAAAATCACAGAACTTATAAGATCTTTTTTCTTTGATAGTCATAATTCTACTAATGAATTATTTATAGAAACGGATATTTCTTATTCCAATATTGAAATGGAGTTAGACAAAGAACTTAATGTTTATTCTTTATCTAGATATTTTGAAAATCTTAACAAGGATGAATTATTGTTTTTAAAAAATGCAAAACACCACAATTTGCGGGTTTCTATTTTTGGGAATATCGATTTTGATTATAAGGAAAGGTTTTGCTTCTGTTTTTTTGAAGTCGAAAATTATTTACGAGTTTTAAATTTTCTATCAGTAACAAGACTGGAAGAAAATGGAGTAAGATTATTTTTCAATGACACGGATAAATATTCTAAAAGTTATATTTTCCAATACAAATATCATTTATTAAACTCTAGTGAAAAAGAATTTATCAGCTCACTTGAAATAAAAGACATATCGTTTTGCTATATTGAGTTTGAAAAAGATAAGCAAACATATTACTGTTTATTTGATGATATAGAAGTTGTTTGCAAAGAGCTAAAAATTAACTTGGATAAAAATACAAAAGTAAAAGTAGAAGTTGAACCGTTGAATGATGAATCAGGTTTTATTGCAGATATTATAGAATCTGAGAAACAAATAAAGGATGGACGTTTTATTCAAATAAGTTCAAGAAGTCAACTTGATAATTTCCTGAATAATCTATCTTGACGACAATTTTTCAGTCGTCACTTCCTCAGACTACTCGTTTTTTCAAAACGCTTGTCATTCGTTGCTCCTTTGTTCAAAATTTACGTTTATAATCAAAAGCCCGGTGTATTATAATACCGGGTTTATATTAATTATATATCATTAGAATAGCGTTAGTACCACTATTTTGAATTTCAATTGGCTTCTTAGAATTAGGCATTCTTCCATTAAGACCAAATCCTTCTATTCCATTTTCTGAACATACTTTTATTTTAGCAGGATAAACTTTACCATCAATTTTGACAGTACTAACATCAACATAAAGTCGTCCGTCTTGTTCTCTGGCTATTCCAGATAGGATTTGACCTTTTTTTGTAGATACATCAGCAATTGAAGTGGGTTCGGAGAGTATGAATGTTAAAGTACTTCCACTTTGAATTTTTCCACTGGTTAATAATCTTGCTTTTATCTGCTTATCTGGTAAGTTGTTTGACAAAACTTCAGTTTTATCTTCTGACTTAAACGATGTTTGGGCTGATACTGAAAATGCTATGATTAGAGATATAGCTGTTATTATTCCTTTCATATTAAAATGATTTTGTTTTATAAAAATAATTTTTTTCTGATAAATAAAAAATAAATCAAGTATTTATATAATTAAAAACTAACAGTTTTTCAGTTTCATTCTATAGAGTTTCTTTTGTTCTCTTTTTGTACATTTATTGATTAAAAAACTTTTAGCAAAAGATAAGACGCAAATAGTATGGGAATAAGATTACAATCTATAAGAATAAAAGGATTTAGAGGATTTAAAAATATAGAGGTCGATTTTGAAGACACTTCCGTTTTAGTAGGAACTAATAATGCAGGTAAAACTACTTTATTGAAGGCAATGCAAATAGCATTAACCAATTCACATTTTATTTCAAATGATGATTTTTATTATTGCGAAGATCATATAGATGATACAATAATAATTGATACTTTATTTGTACCAATTAGTGAAAATGAGATTTCTGATAAATTTGATGAACAGTGGGCTGACATATTTAAAGCAGAAAGAATTGGTATTACAGAGGATAGTCAAATTATGGCATTTAGAACAGTTATAAAGGAACATAATAAAACTTTTAGGAAAAAGCAATATTATATTGACCAATGGGAAGCTTTTTTTGATAATGCAACACATTGGTATGAATATGAATATGAAAATGAATTGAGCTTTTACTTTGATGAAATACCTTTTTTTTATCTTGAAGCAAACAGGGATATTTTAGAAGATATAAAATCAAAATCTTCATATTTAGGTAGAATTTTATCATCACTTGAATTTACAAATGAAGATAAACAAAAGATTGAGCAATTGATATCTGAACTCAATGATGCTACAATTGCAAGTTCTGAAATCTTATCTGATTTACAGATGACATTAGAGGAATTGGATACCGCAATGGATAATCCAAATAACTCTGTACAACTTACTCCATTTACTAAAAAAGTTCGAGATCTTAATAAAGGAATAAGAATAAACTATTCTGAATTTTCAATGGATTATCATGGAATGGGTACACGTAGTTGGTCATCCCTGCTCGTATTAAAATCTTTTTTAAAACTAAATGAGAAAATTTACATAGCTAATGAAAAGCCTTATTTTCCTATTATAGCAATTGAAGAACCTGAATCTCATTTACATCCTAATGCTCAGAAAAAACTATATTCTCAAATTAGTAATATTGTAGGACAAAAGCTTATTTCCACTCACTCAAATTATATAGCATCAAATGCAGATTTAAGAGAAATAAGATCTATTAATAAAAATCGAGATAATATCAAAATCGGGAAATTAGCTAAAGAAGGTTTTGAACCTGAAGACTTAAGGCAAATACAAAGGCAAGTTGTAAACACAAGAGGAGAATTATATTTTTCTAAGGTTGTAGTTTTATTTGAAGGAGAAACGGAAGAACAAGCTTTACCATTACTTGTTAAAAAACATTTTGGAATTGAATATGTAGAGCTAGGAGTTAATTTTGTTGGTGTTGGAGGTTACAAAAAATATCTTCCTTTTATTAGATTTTGTGAATCATTTAATATTGAATATTTTATTTTTAGTGACAATGAAACAGATGTCAATGCAAATGTTTTACTACAAATATCAAGATCACAAAAGAATGATCCAACAAAAGTTATTTTTGTGGATGCTGGCAATGATTTTGAAAAAGAACTATGTAATAATGGTTATTTAGATGAAGTAAAGCTTGCCTATCATAAAATGGAATTAGAAAAATGTCACAATGATAACCATAGGAGAGCAAAACAAATAGAACTAAACAGAATACCAGACTCAGATTATTATAACATAATTACAAATATGAAAACTCAATTTGCACCATTAATTGCAAATGAGCTATTAATATCAGAAAAACCTTTACCTACAAAAGTTTTGAATCTGTTTGAGAAAATAAATGAAATATTAAATCCAGTTACAAATGTCGAAAATTAATTTATCAACAAAGCAATCAGAAATTGTAAACTTGAGAGAAGGTGCTTTTTTAGTAGAGGCAAGTGCTGGTAGCGGAAAAACCAGGGTTTTAACAGAAAGAGTTAAAAAGCTTTTAGAAGATAACTCTTCTAAAATTTTAGCCATTACATTTACAAATAAAGCAAGTGAGGAGCTGAAAGAAAGACTTTCTTTAGATAAAATTAAAAACAAAAATATTTTTATAGGAACATTTCATTCACTCTGTCAATCTATTTTAGAAAGTAGATTCAAAATTTTAGGTTTTCAAAAAATGCCCCATATTTTTGAAGATGAAAGTGATAGAATTGAAATTGTTGAAGATGCTATAAAATCAATACCATATTTTACAGAACTTTATAAAAAAAAGGATCCAAAGCAAAAGTCATCTTTCAAATCAAATATTTTGGATTTTATTTCAGAAGTAAAACGAACACTGGTAGAACCTGAAGATTTATTAACAGAAGAGGAAGATGAGCATTATATTACACTTTTCAATGAATATCAAGATATTTTAAGATCAAATAATGCAATAGATTTTGATGATTTAATTTTATTGACTTATAAATTGTTTATGAACAATGAATCTGTTCAAAACTTATATTCTCAATCATATAATTACATTTTTGTAGATGAAGGACAAGATTTGAATAAAGCTCAATATTATTTATTAAAATCTTTATGTGGAACTAACATAAAAAATGTAATGATAGTAGGAGACCCTAATCAATCTATTTACGGTTTCAATGGTTCTACTCCAGAATATATGCAGAAACATTTCTTTGAAGATTTTAATGCTCAAAAAATTACTTTAGAAGAAAATTACAGATGTTCAAAAAAAGTAATCGATGCCGCTAATCAATTAATGCAGTTAAATGTTGAAGCTGTTAATTATGTGATAGAAGGAAGTTTTCAGATTTATAAAGCTTTAGACGAGCTAGATGAAGCCAAATTTATTGTTGAAAATATTAAAAGTCTAATAAACTTGAAGAACCATAGAGATATTGAGGGAGAGATCGATTATAGCAAAATTTCAATTTTGGGAAGGAATAGGTTTGTTTTTAAATATATTGAAGAGCAATTAAAAGAAAATAAAATTCCATATTATTTTAAATCAGGAAATACTGGAATTAAGTTCGACACTATCTTCATGAAATTGTTTGATTATTATTTAAGAATTAAAATTAACTCTTCAGATAGACTACATGCTAAAAGACTAAAAAATTTATTAAAAATCGAAGATTTTGAAATTGAAGACCAAGTGACAACTTCAAAATACAATTACTTTTCGTTTATAAAAAAGGTAATTGATGATCTTACCGTTGATAATTTTAAAAAGTCTATGAAAGCTCTTGAAGATTATATAAAGGAAAACAATTCATTTTCAGAAGAAGATAAAGTTCAAATTTCAAATGAATTAGAGGGTATAGTAAACCTTTGGGTAACGTATTCTTTTAATACTTTAAAACCAACATTAACAGGCTTTAAAAATGCGATTTCATTAGGCACTGTGGTGAAAAATATAAAACAAGAAGGAGTCTGTATTAGTACTGTTCATACAATGAAGGGGCAAGAATCAGAGATTGTTTTTCTAATTGGATTAGATGATGGAACATTCCCATATTATTTAGCAATAGACAAAGGAGGAGAAGAACTAAATCAAGAAAAAAATAATTTATATGTTGCCTTTACTAGAGCGAAAAGATTCTTATACTTAACATATCCTAGTATTCGGAAAATGCCTTGGGGGGATAATATGCGGAGATCTAAATCAAGATTTTTAAACCATTTTAATTAACAATTATTTTACATGCAAATATCTAAATCACTTCCTAAACCACAGAATTGGCAAGACTTTGAGACTTTATGTAAAAAACTATGGGGAGAAATATGGGATTGTCCAGAAATTAAGAAGAATGGAAGACAGGGACAAGCTCAAAATGGTGTGGATGTTTGTGGAATTCCTAAAGGAGAAACAGCTTATTTTGGTATCCAATGTAAAGGAAAAGATGAGTATACTAATAAAAACTTCACTACAAAAGAAATTGATAAGGAGATAGAAAAAGCTAAAGATTTTAAACCAAAACTTAAGAAATTACTTTGCAACTACTGCGGATAAAGATTCTAAAATTGAGGAATATATTCGAGAAATCAATTTAGAAAGTATAAAAGAAGGCGGATTTGAAATACATTTGTATTGTTGGGGTGATATTGTGGAGCTTATATTTGAAAATCGAAATACTTATAATTATTATGTAAATAGTTTTAATTTTAAAGATAATTATTCTGCAGAATTGACATTTTTAAATGACAATAATATTCTAGAATTATCACCCAAATTTAGAAAAGATACTGTTATTAAAATAGCCAAAATATCTAATCAATATAATCCACGAAATAATACATTAGATCTTTTAGGACCATCCTTTGGTTCAAGTAAGGAAAAAATAAATGCTAGCCTATGTAGATTACAGTTTAAGTTCGTTAATACAGGTAAGAAAGACATAACTAATTTTAAAATTATTCTGAGCTTTGAAGGTGAAGTTTTAGATATTGTAGAAGACAATAAAAGATTTAGCCGTAAAAATATTATTTCAACATCAAATATCAAGATAGAGAAAGAGAAAAAACAGGTTGAAATAATACCATCAAAAGAAATTTTAGTTGGGGATGACGTATATATATCAGATGATTTCTTTATTAGAACACTAACAGATGATCATTCTATAAAGATAAATTGGAAATTATTATCAAGTAATTTTAAAACAGAAGGAGTTTTATTTCTTGTTATAAGCCCTCAAATAATAAATAGTGAACTAAAAAGTGAGGCTGATTATTCGTATGAAATTGGAAAGATTATTGAAAAACCTATAGAAGATTACTGGAGTTAAAAATTAATAAACAATGGAAAGTATAAATATTGATTAAATAAACAATGGAAATCAATGTAGATAAATTAATAAATCACCATAATAAGCTTTCAATTTTAGAATAAAATTCACCTAATATGGTTATTTATATTTTATTTTTACGGAAAACCGTAAAGTTTATTATAAATATATTTATAATTTTAACTGAGAATAAAATTTATCAAATTAAAAGTTAATAGGACTCTCAATTTTTGAGTTCTATTACTACAATCTAAAAACAATAACCACTAAATTAAAATCAAGCATGGGAGAATTAGAAACAGCTAAGAAAATTGTTCCACAAATTGTTTTACCTGAAGAACAACTAACTTATCTACAGAGAGAACTAATAAATGTACGACCCGAATTATTCGATAATAAATATATAATTGAGGCACATAAAGTACTAACAGCTGGAGGCTTAAGAAGTGCCATTGGTTGCTATTGGAATGCTGTAAGTGATGACTTGAGACGCAAAGTTATACACCGAAGTTTGGACTTATTCAATAAAGAAATGAGTAAAAATGTAAAGGATTACGAAGGTTTCCAACGAGATGTTACCGATAATGACTTAATTGAAGGAGCTTATAAAATCGGAGTACTTAGTTGGGAAGCTAAAAAGGTGATTCATCAAGCAAGAGAAACTAGAAATATTTTCGACGGTCACCCTGATAGTTCAGATCCAAGTCTATTTAAAGTACTTAATATGTTGGCAGATTGTAATAAATATGTTTTATCACAAGAATATCCAGTTCCAATTATAAATGTGAATGACTATATCACTAAAATGGATACAGATACTTATGACAAACACGAACTAGCAGTTGAACAAGCTTTTATTGACTTACCTATAATCTATAAAACAGAGATGGCAAATAAATTTTTCACATATTATACCTCAGATTCCATTTCTACACGATTTAGAGGAAATATTGAATTTAGTTTTCCTATTTTATGGAGGGTTCTGCCAAAAGAATCTAGAGAGCAAATAAGCCAACGGTTTGATAAAACATATTTAGAAGGTGATGCAGATAAAAATCAAAAAGGAATTGAACTTTTAAGCTTTGTAGATGGTCTTCGTTATTTAAATACGACAACACGTAAATTAATTTTTGAACCCAAAATTAAAGAACTTGAAGATAATCTTGACAACTGGGATGAAGAAGCTAAAATTGCAAGAGATTTATCAGGTTATGGTTCTGTAATTCCTGATATGCTTGTCAGCAGATTTGTAAATGCAATAACTTTAACTTATGTTGGCTATAAAGGTTCAAGTTATAGCTATGCTCGTACTGCATTTTTTTCTGATGCCGCAGCTTCGAAGATTTCTAAAATGTTTGAAAAATTTGATAATAGGTCAGCAGAGGAGTTTGTTCATACCATTAAAAGCGACTCAACTCTAAAATCCAGAATTGGTAACGTTGGTCAATTAAAAAGACTAAGAACCCTTGGAGATATATTATTAAATAAACCTGAAATTACAGGAGAAATAAGAACATTTCTTGAATTACTTGTAGATGAAACAAGAACGAAAGATTTTTTTCATGAGATTAATAAGAAAAATTAATATCTAATTACTTAAAATCAAATAATAAGTCAAAAAATTCTGGTGAGAGCTGGAATTTTTAATTTTTATACCCGCAAGAAAGATTAATGATTTAAAAATCCTATTAGAATTTTGAATAAAAAAAACTCTTTCAAGTACATCTTCAGTACACCTTACCATTATCAAAACACTATAAAACAAACAATTAATACATTCTGTATCGGAAAGTAATTTAGAAAAGAAATCAGATTTATTTTGTGATTGGGCAGATGGTATAATAAAGAATTTTAAAAATGAAATCCTTCAAAAGTATTCTAAAGAAAAGTACTTTTTTTATTCAGAATCTGCTATTAATTGGATTGAAGAAAATAATGCAATTGAAAAGCCTGGTGGATTAGGATGGATAAAACATAAAAAAAATTGAATTCAAAATAAATACATTAGATGAAATAATGATGGTGAATTTTGGAGGAAGAAATCTTGATAATTTTATATATTCCAAGCAGATAGAATAAATCTGCTTGGATATTTGAACTAAGGTAAAAATATATAAAGTCAAAAAGAAGAAAAAAAATAGAAGTTATGTCCTCCAAACAATTGAACTTTTTTATCACTCCCGACGAGTATAATAGAATTAACGAGATGATTTTAACAAAGAATATTATCGTAATTCTCAAACAAAATATTTCAGATAAAAGGGAAGTTATTATTTCAAAAACTCTACCTCCAGTAGAAGATGAAATATTTCAAGTATATTTATCAGCACCTCAATTCTTAGATAAAATTGAAGTTCTTTCAACAGATAATGGAAAAAAATATTTTGATATTCTTAGAAGTTATTTGTTGGAATTCAGTTTAGGAGGGTTTTACCCTTATAATAAAAATCTTTTGCAACGTGCCAGATTATATTATGTAAAGTCATTTTATGATAAATATGATGATCTGGAACAGAAATCTAACTCTTTTTGTGAGTGGTGTGATAATGTAATCAGAGACTTTAAAAAAGAATTTTTAAAGAGATATTCTGATGATAAGGGTGACTTATATTCCCAATCTGCTGTAGAATGGATAAATAACAATAACGCAGTTAAAACTGTTGGCGGATTAGAATGGAAGAAAACTTAATAAGTTGCTGCGGTAGATTGCTTATTCATACATCATTTAAATTAAGAAAAAATAGATTGAGAATGATTTAAATTGAAAATTATGAACAATAGTCCATATGTGATTTTTAGCAACGATGAATCACTAAAGTCGAAGATTTTAGGAAGGGATTTACATATATCTGAAGTAGATTTCATTAGTATCCAAAAGTGGTTCGACTTATTGCTCCTCAAGCATGAGGAAGCGACTGGCGGTTGGGATGGACAATTAGTGGCAGAAAAAGAGTTAGAAATTAAATTTAATGAGTTGATTTTCTCAGAAATCGAAACAAAAAGCTATAGATATATTCTTCCGAGGTTACTGACTTACAATAATATTTTTCATGACAGTTATTTGCGGTCTTTATATATAGCAAGATTAGGTGCACTACTAAGAGATAACCTCATTCCTAAACTTGTTAATGATAAGATGATCATTTATACAGCAGAGGACTTTATGCACGTTACCCTTTACCTAAGGGATCATTATTTTGTTTCTCCTAACAGTAATCTTCTTGAGAACACCCTTAAAATAGAAAGTGTGCGTAGTATTTTAAAGAAAGCTTCAGTTGAAATCAAATTTGAAACGTTGAAGAATATCCTGCATATCATTTATCAGAAGACTTTTCATCATGATATCATCTGTTTCAGGAAGATTTTAAAATTAGTTTCCCCAAAAGATGTTGGCTTAATTGATTATCTGAAAAAATATCAAGTTGAAAATGGGCAGGGATGTTACAGGATTATTCATGAAATCCTAAACTTGGATTTTTCCAAAGAAGTATGGGATGACTTCGAGATAAAACTTCATCTAATTAATTTTCTTGATTCGGGTCGTGGTGCTAATCCTTCTTCAAGCTGGACTAAGAAATTTCAGGAATTAGCAGTAACTATTGATACCAAAATGTTTTTACAGATTTCACGAGCTATTTTGAAGAATGAAAATTGTAAAAATTATGAACTCTCTTACGGTGCGGTATGGGGTGACGATGTGGCTAAACGATTTTTAAAATCTGCTGAATGGATTAAAAAGCTTATTTAGTGTGTAAAATCAATACTATTTATTCTTCAGATCATCAATTTGCTGCATTAGCTTTATGAGTAGATTTTTGATATCTTCGTTTGCCATCTAATATTTTCTGTTCCCGATTGGTAAAGCTTTCGGCATATAACCAGATTTCTTTTAAATCGTGAAATGGGATCTCCAGATTAGCATAGAATGGATTATCTGATTTTACAATGATTGAAGCTTTATTGATAATTTCAAGACGTTTAAAAATAAAACCATCCCGGGTAACCAATAAATACGTTTTTCCAACAGTCATATCAGTTATATCTTCTATGTATTGACCAATAATGTACGCACCATCTTGATATGGTGGTATAGAATCACCTTCCACAGGAAATGTTCTGTACTTTCCTTTATGGAGAAAAGGTAAGGTTACGGCTAAGGGTAGGAAGGGTTACGGCGGTAGAGATAGTTACTATTATAGTACAACGGAGTATTTTGCTATTTCATCAAAGAAGGACATATCTGTGAAGATCAGCTATGACTTTCGTAACTATATGGAAAAGAATCTGAAGGTCAATATTTTTCGGGATCTTGGACCCGATGAATGGGATACGGTTGATGCTTTAAAAGGACTGAATACACATCATATTACGATCACACGACATTATTTCATATCTAGCTTAAGTGCATGGGTTTACATCTGCAATATCTGTTACCTTATCTGCAATTTGTGTAATTTTCAGACAGAAAAGATTTTTAATTTTGTCCTATAAATTTTCAGTATGAAAAATCAAATTATCTCAATAAATTCAGTCAGTGAGTTATGTAGTGTTTTTGGATTTGATAAACCCAAACATCCACTCATTACGCTGATAGATGCCGATCAGATTAATGTCCCCAAATCTCAGGTTGGAACAAAGGTGGTGCTAGATCTATACATGATTGCCTTGAAGGATAAAGATTGCGGTATTGAATACGGAAGAAATCATTTTGACTTCGAAGAAGGGGTAATGGCATTTTCGGGTCCGAAGCAGGTAAATACAATCGAAAAGGAAATGAAACCTGGGGAAGTAAAAGGCTGGATGCTTTATTTTCATCCTGATTTAATACGGGGTACTCATTTAGGCAGCATAATATCGGAATATTCATTTTTTGACTATAAAGTTGTGGAAGCACTGCATCTGTCCGAAGATGAAGAAGTACTTGTAACCGATACGGTTACCAATATTAAAAATGAATTTTCTCAGCGAATCGATAGCCATAGCCAACGGGTAATCGTTTCTAATATTGAGTTGCTTTTAAATTATTGCCTACGTTTTTATGATCGCCAATTCTTTACCAGAACGAATCAAAATCAAGATATCTTTTCACGTTTTGAAAAGGAATTAAAATCATATTTCGATACAGAAGAGCAGCTGAAAAACAGCCTTCCCTCCATAAATTACTTTGCCGAAAAACTGAATCTCTCTTCTCATTATTTCAGTGATCTCCTTAAAAAAGAAACCGGACGTTCGGCCAAAGATCACATCAATGATTATATAATAGAACTGGCTAAAAATTACCTTTTGGGAACCAGCCAGACTATTAATGAAATAGCCTATTCCTTAGGATTTAATTATCCTCATTATTTCACAAGACTCTTTAAATCAAAAACGGGCTACACTCCATTAGCTTATAAACGGCTCAATTAAGCTAAGGCTGAAAACCTAATGAGAAAAGCGATTCATCTATTTTTATGAGTCGCTTTTTTATTTCTGTCAGATCTGCAAAAAGTGTTTTAATATCAATGAAAAGTGTTAATCTCCTCAAAATAGGCAACATACCTTTGTCTTATAATTAAAGCATAAAGTTATGAGAGCACAAGAAGCATTTGACTATTTAAACCCGGAATTATGGGCAATTACGTCAGCAGTAGAAAAACTTACTCTACTCGAAGAGATACAAAAGAATTTAGAGAAATACTCGGAGCAGCTTGCTTTGGCGGATATAAAAATGAAAAACAATTATATCGGCACTGAAATTTACACAAAAGCATTTGGGTTAGCCGGAACGGCGGGACCTGTAGCTGGTGTACTTATGGCAAGTAGACATCTGTACGAAAAATTGGCGAATGGAGAGAGATTAGAACCTGTTAGTATTCAAAATTTAGGAGATGGTAACACATCTATTCAGACCTGGCCTATTTTTCCAAAAGATAAAATTGTGGCAGGAAAACAAAAAGGATACCTGTATGTAAAAGGAGAACCAAAACAGATTAATCCACTTGATAAGAAAGCGGGAATTATTGCTATTTCAGGGGCTGGAAATTACAGTTCATCAGTAGAAATGGTAAAAGCATTATTCTTTGAAAACAAAGCAGTAATTCATAAACCACATCAAAACAATGTGGAAACGGATAAAATTTGGGCAAAAATATTTCAGCCTCTCATTGACCGAAAGGCTTTGGTATTCATTGAACCGGAAGAAGGAAGAGCGATGACAGGTCTTGAGGGATTGCATGCCATTTATTTTACAGGTTCTTCGGGAGTTGCCCATACTATCCAGAAAAATGCCAAAGCACCATTAATTTCAGAATGTGGAGGAAATAATCCCTTATTGATTATTCCCGGTGAAAAACCATGGGCAGATAAGGAAATAGCACATCAGGCATTGCAAGTCGTTTCTGTGGGTAAAATGAACGGTGGAGCTGTCTGTGGTAGAGTCCAGACTATTATTACTTCAAAAAAGTGGCCACAGAGACAGCAGTTTTTGGATGCTGTCAAAAAGGCAATTTCAGAAGATACTTATGCCGTTGGAACTTATTATCCAGGAGTAGAGGAAACAAAAAAAGCTTTTCTAGAAAATCAGCCCACTGCTGAAGTTTTAAAAGTTGAAAACGGTAAGTATCCCACAACCGACGTAGTCTTAATTTCCAGTATTCAGGAAGACGATTTCGCGGTTAAAAATGAAGCATTCTGTCAGATCTTTTCAGAAATAGCTTTGGATACTGAAAATAATGTGGATGATTACCTTACAAAAGCAACAATATTCTGTAATGAAAAGCTTCTGGGAACGCTTGGGTGTATGATCGCAGTTGATAATGATACGATGAAAAAACACGAAGCACGAATTCATCAAGCCATCAATGAACTAAACTACGGCGGGATCGCTATCAACACGATTCCTCCAAACATCTTTATGAATGCCTATTTAACATGGGGTGGCTGCAATGAAAATCAGGAAGATTTTATTTCAGGGGTAGGAAATTTTGGGAATGCCCATAATTATGAAAACGTGATAAAGTCGGTTTTAATTGATGATTTTAATGCTCAGGGAATGTTGATGACCAACAAAAGCATGATGGAACATTTATTTACCAATTCAACTCAGTTTGCAATCGATAATAGCTGGGGAAATTTTGCAAAAATGGCCGGACAAATGATCTACGACGGTTGTAAAAAGAAAGACTTCTAAACACGACATTTAATACATAATTCAATAAAAATTAAAACATATGAACAAGACTATTTTAATAACAGGATGCAGCAGTGGTATTGGGCGGATGACTGCCAAATATTTTCAGGAAAAAGGTTGGAACGTCGTTGCAACTGTCCGCAAATTCTCTGATAGTGATGCAGAACTGACAGATTTGGGAAATGTGTTGGTTACAGAACTTGATGTTACCAAAGAAGATATGATCAAAAGTACAATAGAGCAAGCAATAGCAAAATTTGGAATAATCGATGTGCTATTGAACAATGCAGGATACGGTTCTTACGGAATTTTGGAATCTACCCCGGAAAATAAAATCCGGATGCAGTTTGAGGTCAATGTTATTGGACTGTTATTGGTAACTAAAAACATTATACCTGTTATGCGTAAACAGGGAAATGGTATTATTATCAACATTTCTTCAATGGGTGGCAAAATAACCTTCCCAATGGGAACATTATACCATGGTTCAAAATTCGCTGTTGAAGGAATGAGTGAAGCTTTATCGTATGAGCTTGCAGAAATTGGAATTCAGGTAAAAATGATAGAACCAGGTGTTATCAATACGAACTTTGCTACCAGCTCTTTTGATTTAAATATAGACCCTGCAATAACCGAATACAAAGAGTTTACAAATAAAGTTTTACAAGCTTTTGAAGCTGGTGCAAAAGGAAGTGAACCGGTTTTAGTTGCCGAAACCATTTATAAAGCAGCTACAGACGGTACCAGCCAATTGCGTTACATAGCCGGGCCGGATGCCGAGCAGATTATTGCAGCCCGCAAACAAATGAACGATGAGGATTATCTGGCTATTATCCGTTCACAATATGGCCTATAGAATGGATTTCATACAAGAATTGAATCTTTGGACAAAAGGTGACGCCCTTCAAGGAAAAGTAATGGTAGGTCTAGGACTTATTTGGGCTCTTGCCTTACCATTATTATCCAACAAAGTAAATACTTTGTCAAATTACTTAGATATCTCTACTATTTATAATCCTGATACTGGTAAAATGAAGAGGAAACATTATTTAGAACTACATATATACAAACGTCCAAAAACCGAGTAGAGAAAATTATACTCAGGAACAATGGCACTTGCTGACTATGTAAGAGCTCAGCGCCAGATTGATTTACAAAACAGGAGGTTTGATTTTGTTTCCAATACAAAAATGAAGTCTAATTTTTACTTGCCGATACATATTTTGAGCAATCACATACTCATTGCTCACATTGATGTCTATCTCCAATTCTTTCCTTATCATTAAATTCAAGTATTTATCAATGAAATTTTTATCTCTCACTAGATGTAGTGATTCAGTTTCTATGTGATCCATACCATTATTTTTCTTATTTATTCTAAACAACTTTTATACCGTATTAATTATTTATAAGCAAAGAAAACGATTGATTGTTTGATATTTACTAAAAAACGAATTTGATGGAAAAAAATTTCAAACACCCCAATCATCTCTTTTTTAGATAATGTGTTGATTTATAAGAGTTTTTTGAAACAATAAAGGGATGATGAAGAACTTGCCCACTTTCATTTTAACAGAAAACTAGCTGATAAAATATATTCAGTATCCACTGAACTAAACCTTTGTAGTTTTTTTCACTTATTGTTTAAGCTTCTAAACTACAAAGTTTCAGTTTCTGTGTTTCAATACTTAGAGCTGAACATTATCCATGAGCCTTCTCAGAAACATCTTTCCATTCTTCAAAACTCGCCAAACGCTTTTCATACGTATCTTTGACTGCCGGATAAGCAATCTTTCCAAGTAATAATCGTAATGGAGGGTTGGGCGAATCAACCAGCTTTTCTATTGCTGTCACTGTGGCTTCAGGATTTCCGTAAATATCAGGTGTTGCACTTTTCAGAAAAGCCTCTTTCACCGGCTCATATATTTCCATCGGCTCGGTTTGAAAAGCTGATGCTCCTGACCAATCCGTGGCATATCCATTGGGTTCAACCAATGAAATATTAATACCCAGATGTTTAACTTCACTTGCCAGTGTTTCGCTAAATCCTTCTACTGCAAATTTTGAAGCATTGTATAACCCTAATATGGGTAAGGTAACCAATCCCAGAAAGCTGGAAACCTGTATAATATGACCGCTTTGCTGAGCCCTCATAACAGGAAGTACTGCCTGGGTCATCCATAGCGTTCCAAAAAAGTTAGTCTCCATTTGGTCACGTGCTTCTTTTTCGGAAGTTTCTTCAATAGCACCGAAGAGTCCATACCCGGCGTTATTAATCAGTACATCGATCTTTCCAAACTGTGCATGTGCTTTTTCCACAGTGTCAAAACAAGCATTACGACTATTTACATCAAGCTGAAGAGGAAATATATTCTCCCCGTATTTTTCAACAAGATCATGTAAGGTTTCTTTGTTACGTGCTGTGGCAATGACTTTATCGCCACGTTTTAAAAATGCTTCTGCCCAAAGCTTCCCAAATCCGCGGGATGCTCCGGTAATAAAAATGGTTTTTGACATAATTTCTATTTTAAAATATTAATATTATATATGACCTTTCGGTCATTTTTGTTTTAAAAAAAATTAAGGCAATTGTGCCTCAATCATTTTTTTCAGACTTTTATTGATAATGCTCATTTTATCTATTTTCTTAGTGGTATTGCTGATAAAAATACCTCCTTCCAGCATGGCAAACATTATTGTAGAAAATTCTTCGTGATTCCAATCCGCTTTAAAAATCCCTTTCTCAATGCCTTCTATAATAATTTCACTGATGAGGTGCTGACTTTTATTCACGAGATCCGCGACTTTCTGAAGTATTGCAGCATTTTGATCATCTGCTTCCATTCCAAAGTTCAACATGGGGCAACCTCCAGCTACCGGAGGATTCAATGGATTCTTAAATGCATCTATATAGGCAAATAACTTATCTTTTGGATTTTTAAATTTATGTATAGAAGCTATTATTTTCTTTTGTAATTGTTCAATATTATAATCCACAGCAGCCTCTACTAATACTTCTTTATTTTCAAAGTGAACATACAGGCTGCCTTTGGAAAGCTTTGTAACATCCATGATATCGCTCATTGCTGTTGCTGCAATTCCTTTTGTATTAAAAAGTGGAGCTGATTTTTCAATGATCATCTGCCTTGTTCGTTCACCTTTATTCATCACATAGATTTTTTACGTAACAAATATAAATGACCTTTCGGTCATTTACAAGATTTGAGGCAACTTTTTTTGATATTTTTTTACAATGGTCTTTTGAGTATGAGATTTTTTGCTTTAAAATGCTGAATAAAAGTCATTTAAATTAGTCTAAAATTTTTATAAAGTTAACCGCTTGCTTTATTAAGTCATTATAATGCTCTTCTTTATTGATTTGATGACGCCCAATGGTATCATAGATTAGTTTTACTTTTGAATCTTCAACGCCGCAATACTCGGCTAAGCCGACATTAAAATAATAATCCATGTATTTATCATAATCACGTTTTTGAATGCTGACCTCTTTGCTACCTACTAATCCTATCCAACGAATGGCTTTTACCGGTAGCCGATGGATATTTCGATCACCATAAAATACACCGTAATTCCAAACTCTGTCAATATAACCCTTAAGTATTGCCGGTAAAGAATACCACCATATTGGAAATATAAAAATGAGGTAATCTTTATCTAAAAGTTCTCTTGCCAATGCTTCGGATTCAGCATTATATTGCTTATTTGTATCATACCAGTCAGGCTCATCATCGGTTTGTAATACTGGATTAAAACCTGAAGAGTATGCTTCCCATTCGGTTACAACAAAATTTTTATGAGCTTCTTTTTTTACAGCTTCTACGATTCTAGCTGTCAATGAGTCTTTTCTTGGGTGTGCCCAAATTATATGCATTTTTTTCATTGAAATAAATTTGTACAGCAAAAGTACAGTAAAGGCATGTCTAATAATTTGTAATATTATGCTCTTTTTTAGTATATTCAGGATAAAATTGTTATAGTTTTAAATTTTATCAAATCGAATTTTAAACCATATTTTTTGCTCAATAATTGCCTTTTTATTGATATGATGTTAAATTTTATGGACTTATTCGACTGCTTAAGAGTACGAAAATAATTGAAAAAGGATTTATTAATACAGATTTTACCTTGCTAATTTGTATTTTTACGCTTTTTATATAAATAAAACACGATTATATGTATAGCCCTTATGAAATTAACTATGAAAAAGTAAATGAATGTCCATTGGAAGGGCAGGTTCAGCATTATTTCGAAATTGTTTATATTATTTCAGGTAACGGACAGCAAAAAATAAATGGGCATCTTGTGCCTTACACTGGTGCTGATTTGTTACTTCTGACTCCAAATGATGTTTGTAGTTTTAAAGTAGAGGATACCACGGAGTTCTTACGTATTGCATTTCACAAAAATTATATAGAAAACAATGCACTAGCGATGGAAAATAGTTTAAAATTGGAACATTTATTACAAGCAGCTACCACTACAAAAGGATGTGTTTTGTACAATCGTTCAGATAAATATTTGGTGAAATCTTTAGTAGATGGAATTGTTCGCGAGTGCATTAATAAAAGTTTATATAGTAAAAGTCTTATTGAGCAACTTATGAATTCGTTAATTCTATTGGTGGCTAGGAATATCGCTTTAGAAATGCCAGAGGAATTATGTGAAACTTCTGAAGACAAAATATTAAATATTCTACAATATATTCATACCAATATTTATGATCCTAAAAAGATTAAAATAGAAAAAATAGGAGAGACATTTGGTTTGTCCACTACTTATGTTAGCCGCTATTTTAAAAAACATACTAAACAGACACTACAGAATTATATTGCCTATTATAGGCTCAATTTAATTGAAAATAAACTTCTTTACACTAATCTGAGAATCGGAGAGATAGCATTTGAGTTAGGATTTACCGATGAAAGTCACATCAATCGCTTCTTCAAAAAATACAAAAATGTAACACCTTCACAATTTAAGAAAGAGTATTCTAGTTTAAATCCTGCCGGCAATATTTAAAATATTCTCTAATCTTTTGTTTTACCTTCCTGTTTATATTGTATTTGAAGATTTGTTTTTTTTGCTGTATAATATATGATAACTGTACTTAAAATCATTAAAATAGAAGCCAAAAAGAACGGAGCGCCTGAAAATTTAAACGGTGCATTGTCATGCGTAAAATAGTAAAAAAGATTAGTCATAATAGGCGGTCCGATAATTGAAGTGGCACTTACTAGACTTGTTAATGCTCCCTGAAGCTCACCCTGCTGATTTGAAGAAATACTTTTGCTGATCATCGACTGAAGTGAAGGTCCACAGATGCCACCCAGTGAATAAGGAATAAGAAATAATAGCATCATCCAACCTTCATTTGCAAAAGAAAATAGTAATAAACCTATCGCATAAAAAATCAAGCCGGCGTATATGCTTTTTTGCTCACCTAATTTAGGGGCTGTCCATCTTATTAAGACCCCTTGAACCAATCCAAGCAAAAGTCCTAGTACTCCTAATGACAAGCCTACGGTTCTTTCTGTCCAATTAAATTTATACATAGTAAAGAAATGCCAGTTACTTTGTACAGCTTGAAGCCCAATATAGACTAAAATTAAAGCAATCACTAAACCTGAAATTTTTGGATGCTTTGCTAAAAACTTCAGAGATCCAATGGGATTTGCACGTTTCCAATCAAAGGGTCGCCTTTTGTTTTTATCCAGACTTTCAGGAAGAATAAAATAACCATAGAGAAAGTTCAATAAACACAGAACTGATGCAACATAAAAAGGAATTCTAGCACCATAGTGTCCTAATAATCCTCCGATTACTGGTCCTAAGATGAATCCCAAACCAAATGCAGCACCGATTAACCCAAAATTCTTAGTCCGGGTTTTATCGGTAGATACATCGGCAATATAAGCACTTGCGGTTGAGATACTGGCTCCTGTGATCCCCGCGATAATTCGTCCGGCAAACAACCAGCCAATAGTAGGGGATATTGCAAGGAGCAGATAGTCTAATGCAAATCCCAGGAGAGAAATTAATATAATAGGACGTCTTCCGTATTTGTCACTAAGGTTTCCGAGTATTGGGGAAAATATGAACTGCGTGAAAGCATAAGCAAAACCCAACCAGCCGCCATATGTTGCCGCCTCAGTAATGTCACTATGAATAAGCTCTCCAATAAGTTTAGGGACAACAGGAAGTATAATTCCCCAACCTGTAATATCAATCAGTAAAGTGATAAATATAAACCCAACTGCTGCTTTTTTATCTGTTTTTTTCATGTCATAAAAATATACAGAGTCCAAAAAGCAGGCATTGACATGTTAATGGGTTTTACGTACAATTTGTAAAGTAGTCTGTGAATTACCTATGGAAGCCGGTTTATTATTTTTTGATTCCTATATGATTTTGGAGATACTCCGGTTATTCTTTTAAAATATCTACAGAAGACGCTTGTCTCCCCAAAGTTTAATTCATTGCTGATTTCCTTGATTGATAAATTGGTTGATTTAAGGAGTGTTTTAGCTTCCAATATCAACATATGATCAATCCATTGCGATACAGATCTACCCGTTTTTTTTTTCAGAAAAGAGGAAAGATATTGAGGGGTTAAATGAAGTTTCTCGGCATAAAAATTAACATTTCTTTGTTCTTTGGTATATTTTGAAATTAATTGATAAAAGTCATCTATAATTTCGTGTGTTCTACTTTTTGAAGAACTTTTACAATCAGGCATTTCAGTATATACTTCGGAGATCATATTGATCATTACCATGACAAGATGTCGAAGAATTTCAGCTTTATTTGGACTTGGCTTTTTGTTGTAAAAATTTTTTATCAAAGCTATCAGTTCATTTTGTAGCATTATTTCATCCTCTCGAAGCCTAATTATGGGCTGCCATCGTATCTGATCATTCATTACAAATTCACGCAGTATTGGAAATGCTGACATAAAGTCTAAAGAGATGCCTATTGTTACTATTTCTGCGTCATCACTCAAGTATTTTGTATCAATTAATAACTGTGGTGGTAAAACCGCTATATCACCTGCATTTATTTCATAATCTAGGAAGTGAATCTGCATTTTCATAGATCCATTAATCATAAAGCCAAGTAATAATCCGTCAAATAAGCGGCTATGCTCAGTATAGTCATTATTGGAGTCGTTCAATTGATGGAATATAACTATTCCGTCTGTCTTTTTTGAAAGATCAATATTATATAATTGATAAACGTTATTCAGAGTTATAAATAAAGCCATGTACAAATATGAATTTTCCTGTATCCCTAATATGAGAAGGGCTTTCGTTTAAGCGATTCTCTACCTACATTGTTTAGTTGTAATACA
Organism: Chryseobacterium sp. CS2K3; assembly: GCF_059515185.1. NCBI lineage: Bacteria > Pseudomonadati > Bacteroidota > Flavobacteriia > Flavobacteriales > Weeksellaceae > Chryseobacterium > Chryseobacterium sp. CS2K3. The sequence continues at coordinate 173,357 of NZ_JCAKRW010000007.1, forward strand.
CCTCTTTTGATTTTTTTTTTGCTCCCTTACTTTAAACCTCTTAAGATCCAATAAGCTATCATATTTCCATTAATAACCGAGTACGGTCATAGGGTGATTCCCAAAATCTTCTGATTTTTGTTTCCAAATTATTTTCCTTCATTAAAGACTCATTATAAGAATCTTCAGGAAATAAGTGTACATTATTTGATTGAATTGAAATTGAAAAATGATTTATTTGATCTTCAAAATACCCTTCTTCTTTTAAATCACGTAAAGCATCCAAAAATACTAAATCCAGTGCCTTAAAATCAATTTCAGTTTTAATATCTATCAAAACTTCATCAATAGAAATAGTTTGATGATAGCTCATTTTTTCAGGGTTCCACAATTTATTATAATCTATCGTTTGCTTGTTAATTTCTAATCTAAAAGCAGCAAGACTTCCAGCATCTAAACTGTACAAATTAAGTTTTCTGTTTTTTGTAATAATTACACCATATAACTTATCCTGACTGCTAACGACTGTTGCATTCAATTGACTAAAACTTTTTTTAAAAGAATTTTTCAAAGTAGTTTTATGATCTTGAAGACTTTCATAAACGGAATTAACTTGCTGTATGGTTTCAAACTTTTTAGAATCTAAAGCTTCTACAGCTTGAATCAACATCTGAGAAAAGGTTATTTCCAGATCAATCAAATGATCATCTTCTATTAAAAACAGCTTCTGATTTTCATTGTGTGCAACAATAAGATTTTCATTGTATGCATCGCCTATAGCAATATAACCAGTATATCCTAATTCCTGAATCATCTCATTTTGCTCCAGAAAATCATCTTCCTCATTAAAAACTGCACTAAATAAATTATCATTAAATCCAAAAATGTTGAGATATGATATAAAAAAGCCAGGAATATCGTTTTTTAAACTCTCATTTAACAAGCTAATATTCTCTAAACTAAGTCCTTTTTCTTTTTCAAAACTGTTAATTTGGATTAGTTTGTTTATTATCTTCTCCATGACATGTTTTTTATTGATCTTTGTTTTTCAAATTAAAGCTTTTAAAACTTAAAAATTACTCCCTATAATCAGTGGTTTTCTTAAATATCACAACCATTTTAAGAGATTTATGCTAAAATCAATGAAAAAAGTAGAAATTGATTTCGGTTTAGATGCTTTAGTGAACAAACAAAGAAAAAGCGTGGCGGAAAAAGAGTTAGAAATTAAATTTAATGAGTTGATTTTCTCAGTAATAGAAACAAAAAATCATAGATATATTCTTCCGATAAAATTTTAAATTAAACAACGATTTAACCTCTACTTGAGGTACAAATACTGTGTTTTCGTAATTTGAAATCTTTAAAACAATTTTAATCTTATTGCTTCAATTTTTAATTATATAATCTGAGCACTTTCTTTAATACTACTCATTACAAAAATACTTTTGGTCTGCCCAATTCCTTCAATTTCCGATAATTTGTTGATAAAAAACTCATGAAACTCATCCATATTGGGAGCCAGAATTTTCAGCATGAAATCAAAATCACCACTGATGTTATAAAACTCAACTACTTCTTTTAGCTTGCTTACCTCTTCGATAAATTTTCCGGCAGTTTTTTTATTGTGGACATTCAAAGCAATCATACAGATGACCATCATTCCTTTATTTACTTTTTTGCGGTCCAATACAGCTGTATATTCTTTAATAATTCCTAATTTTTCCATACGCTTGATGCGCTCATGAGTAGGGGTAGGACTTAGGTTGATTCTTGCGGAAATATCCCGTACGCTCATTTTAGCATCTCTTTGAAGAAGCCTTAAAATAGAAAGGTCCTTTTCGTCCGGAGTGTAATTTTCTGTTGACATTTGTTCTGTTTTATGAGTATTATTGTATTTAAACAGTAGTTTTGTTCTTTATTGATTTTATTTTTGGTTGTATTGTTCCAAATTTAGTATAAAATTTTTACATACGTTCTGTTAATTTTAATTTTGCAGGAAATTTGAACATATGGATACAAGGAAGAATATAATATTAATTTTAGCATCGGTAGGAACTTTTGTGGAGGCTTTGGATATTGCCATTATTAATTTAACAATTCCTTCTATTCAGGAGCAGTTTCACATAGGGGCAGGAACGGTTCAGTGGCTGCAAACGTTATATGTATTATTTTTTGGAGGCTTTCTGATTATTGGAGGGAAACTTTCTGATCAGGTAGGTAGAAAAAAAATGTTCTTATGGGGAGCGCTTATTTTTATGCTGACATCATTGGGAGCAGGATTATCTCAAAGTTTTGAAATGTTAGCGCTATTTAGAGCTTTACAGGGATTGGGGGCAGCATTTGTGATGCCATCTACGCTATCTATTGTTACCAATACCTTCAGAGGTGAGCAGGAAAGAAACCGTGCCATAGGAGTTTTCAGTTCCTTTGCCGCAATAGGTTCGGGGAGCGGTCTTTCAGTAGGGGGAATCATTAGTACCTATTTAAGCTGGCACTGGGTCTTCCTTATTAATGTTCCTATTCTTTTAATTACATTAATCTTGTCCTATTATTACTTGCCTGCAGACGAGAAAAATGAAAATAAAGGGAAAACAGATGTGGTTTCCGGAATATTAATGATAATTGGACTTTTAAGTTTAACGTACGGAACGCATGAGTTGGTTCATATCAAAGAACAGCCTTTCCTGGTAATAGGTTCATTAGTTGCAGCAATAGTACTTTTAATAATGGTATTCTATCGTTTAAGATCTGTTGCGGAGCCATTATTTGATTTGAAATTATTTAAACATGGTTCGTTAGTGGTTTCTAATGCTGCTTTCTTTACACTGGGAGCATTTTTTATAGGATTCTTATTTCTTATTTCGCTTATGCTTCAGAAAGATATGGGATATAGCGCTGCTTCGGCGGGATTAATGCTTGTTCCATTCAGTGTTCTGTCAGCTTTAACGGCCAAATTTATTTTACCTCATGTTTCAAAACGATTGAGTTCATCGCAAATGGGGATGCTGGGCTGGTTATTTATGCTTGCTGGAGGGTTATTGTTGTTGATTTCAGTGTTTACAGGGCATCCGTTAACTATAGTTCTGTTGGGAGCTGCATGTATCTCAGGAGTGGGAATGACATTCTGTTTTACAGCATTGTCAGTTCTTGGAATTCAGGATGTAGAGCCTTCAAATTATGGATTGGCATCAAGTTTGAGTTCTACAAGTTACTTTTTGGGAGCCGGGATTGGATTATCCTTTATGACGCTAATGAGTCAGGTTTTTCCTTCAGAATTTGCGGTAGGAAGCCTTAATCTGATCATTTTAATTGGTTACGCTCTTCTGGCACTCGGAATGTTATTCTATTTTATATTGAAAAGCTTAAAAGTGAAGCAGGCAGAAGTAGCTGTTTCATAATAAGCGACCTTAAAATTACACAAACTATATGATAAAGGAATCGGTGCATTGGGCATCGGTTCTTTTTTTGTCTTAGGGATTTCGTCTGTCTTTATTACTTTTGTAGTATGAGAATACAAATCATTAGCGATCTTCATCAGGAATTTGGAAAAACTGAATTATGTTTTGATAATGCAGATGTTCTAGTCTTGGCTGGCGACGTTAATTTGGGAAGAAAAGGAGTTGAATGGATGAAAAAGACAATTCCCAATAAGCCGATTATCTATGTTTTAGGGAATCATGAATATTATAAAGGTTCATACCCGAAAACATTGGAGAAAATTAAAAATGCTGCCGAAGGTTCCAATGTTTTTGTACTCGAGAACTCTTTTGTTGATATTGAAGGTGTTCGTTTTCATGGAACTACTTTATGGACTGATTTTTCAATTTTTGGAAACCCCGTGAAATATGGAATAATTTGTCAGCCCAAGATGAATGATTACAAAAAGATCAGACGAGATCCATCGTACTCGAAAATGAGAACCATAGATACTTTTAAGATTCATCAGTTTTCCAAATTATGGTTGAAGGAAAGTCTTCAGGAATCAAAAGGTCTTAAAAATATTGTAGTTACTCATCATGCTCCAAGTATTCAATCTGTACCGGAACATTATAAGGAAGATCCATTGACCTCAGCTTATGCTTCCAATCTGGAAGATATGATTCTTGAACATCAGCCTTTATATTGGATTCATGGTCATATCCATACGCCATGCCAATATAATATTGGAAAAACTGAGGTGATCTGCAACCCTCATGGATATATTGATGAAAAATACAATGGATACCAGAAGGAATTAATTGTTGAAATATAGAAAAGGAAAGCCCCAAAAGCCTAAGTATACTTTTTATTAATTTCGCCTTTTTCATTACCTTCGTATACCATAATCCGTTTTCCATGGCTAAAAAACTCACAAAAGAACTTGTTTCAGACTCCGATTTCGTATCAAAATTAGCTTTTGATGAAGTTTTACAACAGGTAGAATTTGAGGTAAGGATTAAAGAGTTTGTCGTCATGGAAATTGATAAGGCGAATTATATTATAAAACCGAATATCCCTTACCGTTCAGACTATTTCTGTATTTTTCTTGTGCAGGAAGGAAGTGTAGGATTTAGGTTGGATGATAACAGCTATGAAGTATCTAAAGGGGATGCTATTTTTTGTCCCATGTTAGAAACCTTTTGGTTAGAAGATATTGCAGAAAATTATCGGGCAACCTATATTTTCTTTTCTGTAGATTTTATTTCTCAGGCAGGTTTCAATTATAAGTCAAACAATGTTCTTAAAAGTCTTTCATCAGATCCTACCCACATTATCAGGAACGAACCTGATTTATTCAGGAAGCTTAATTTTCATCTTGCAGAATTGAAACATCTGAATAATAAGGAAAAAGACAATTATTACTTTAATGAAATGATCTGGCATCACTTCTCGCTGGTGATTTATGAAATAGACAATTACTTTAAGAAAATTGAAAAACCTCTTGTTGTCACCCATCGGGAGGATGAACTTACAACCAGCTTCTTCACCTTAGTACAGCAACATTTCAAAGAAGAGCATAATGTTCAATTTTATGCAGATAAGCTATTTATCAGTCGTAAATATCTTACGAAGGTCATTAATAAAACGATGTGTAAATCTCCTCGGGATATTATTCATCAGGTATTGGCAGTGGAAGCAAGGCTATTGCTTAAGAATCCCAATCTTAATGTCAGTGAAGTAGCGTCACAGCTTAAATTTTCAGATCAGGCATCGTTCAGCAAATTTTTTAAAAAACATACAGGAAGGTCACCTTTAGAATACAGGAAAGATGATTTGTATTGAAAATGAGGTGATTATGTTTTAGGTGCCTTTTTGATAAAATTAACACAATATTTTGATTTAAAATATAGAAATATGTCATTTAAATTATCTATGAATGATATTTCTCATGTTTTTAAAAATAAGGAGTCTTTTTGACAAAACAAGGAGTTTTTTGAATAATCCGATTGAATTTTTTTCGTTCGAATTTTGTGCGGAAAATTTAAAAGGACTATTGTTATGCAAAGATTTTTTATTCAGAAATCAACCATACTTTTCCTCTCGCTCATCGTCTTGGCGGGATGTAGGAAAAACAACCAAAACCAATCTTATCAGCAGCAGGCACCAGAACTTCCTGTAGAAATAGTAAAGCAGGGAGACGCTTCTGTTTCCAGAGAATATGCAGCATCCATTGAAGGTGTTTCTAATGTAGAAATAAGACCGCAGGTAACCGGATATTTAAGCAAAATTTTTGTAGATGAAGGAGATTATGTGAGAGCAGGACAGCCTTTATTTAAAATTGAAGACAGAATATTCGCTGAACAGTTAAAAAGCGCACAGGCAGCTTTGATTACGGCACAAGCTAATCTTTCAACTTCAAGAATTGATCTGGACAGAAAAAAAGAGCTTTTTAGAAATAAAATGGTTTCCGAAATTCAGGTGAAAGAAGCAGAAGCGGCTTATAATGCGGCAAGAGGAGCAGTAAGCCAATCAACGTCATCTATTGAATCAGCAAAGATCAATCTTAATTTCTCTACAATTAAAGCCCCGGTGAGTGGATTTATCGGAAGATTCAATTACCGTTTGGGAAGCTTAATGACGCCCGGCAATCAGGAGCCGATTACCTTGTTATCAGATATTCATCAGGTGTTTACCTATTTCAGTTTAAGTGAAAATGATTTTAATAATTTTCAGAAACAATATACAGGAAGCAGCATAGATGAAGTCATTAAAAATACTCCTGCAGTATCTCTATTGCTTTCGGGAGGCGAAAAATATGCTGAGGCAGGTAGAATTGATGCTGTGGAAGGACAGTTTAATAAAACTACAGGTTCCATCACGTTAAGGGCAAGATTCAACAACCCAAATAATACTCTAAGAAGCGGAAACACGGGGAAAATCTTATTAAACCAGTTTTACAGCAATGTGGTTTTGCTTCCTATCGCATCTACCAGAACTATTCAGGATAAAGTTTTCGTATTTACCATCAAAAATGGAAAAGCAGAAATGCTGCCGGTTGAAGTCAATGGAAAAGCAGGTGATAATTTCATCGTATCCAAAGGGTTAAAGGCTGGTGATCAGTATATCGTTTCCGGTTTCGACAGATTACAGCCGGGAACACCTGTAGTGGCACAAAAGAAAAATGCTCAACAGAAAAAATCGTAAGAAGAAATCATGTTAAAGAAAATTATAAAAAGACCCGTACTGGCAACGGTTATCTCTGTATTGCTGGTGATTCTCGGGATCGTCGGGATGGTCAGCCTTCCGATTACAAAATTTCCGGACATTGCGCCACCTACCGTTATGGTAACAGCTGCTTATCCGGGAGCCAATGCTGAAACGATTGCAAGATCTGTAGCACCGCCGTTGGAAAACGCCATCAACGGGGTGGAAAATATGGACTATATTACTTCCACAGCAAGTAATGACGGTACTTTGAGCATTACTGTTATCTTCAAACTGGGAACAGATCCCGATCAGGCAGCAATCAACGTTCAGAACAGGGTAGCACAGGTAACGAACCAGCTTCCTGCTGAGGTAATTCAAGCCGGAATTACTACGGTAAAGAGGCAGAACAGTATGATCGCGATGGTTTCTCTGACGAGTAAAGATGGTTCTATGAATGATCTTTTCCTTGAAAACTATGCGAAAATCAATATTGTTCCTGAGCTAAAAAGGGTAAAAGGAGTAGGAGATGCCATGGTTTACGGAAACAAAGATTACTCAATGCGTATCTGGCTTGATCCGAATAAGCTGACCTCTTATAATCTAACACCATCAGATGTTTCAAGAGCAATTCAGAGCCAGAATCTTGAAGCGGCGCCGGGAAGACTGGGAGAAAGAAGTAAAGAGGTGATGGAATATGTTCTTCGCTATAAAGGAAAATTCACAGAGCCTGAGCAATATGAAAACATTACCATTAAAGCATTGAACGACGGTTCTGTTTTAAAACTGAAAGATGTAGCAAAAGTAGAATTTGGAGCTTACAGTTATACCGTTTCCTCCAATTTCAATAAGAAAGCTTCTGTAACAATGGCAATTTTCCAGATGGCTGGATCAAATGCGAATGAAGTACAGATCGCTCTTCAGGAAAGAATGAAAGAACTGGAAAAATCTTTTCCCGCGGGAATGGATTATGAAATTCCTTATGCAACAAAAGAAGCATTGGACCAGTCTATTGAACAGGTAATTCATACGCTGATTGAAGCATTTATTCTTGTATTCATCGTAGTGTATATTTTCTTGCAGGATTTCAGGTCTACATTGATTCCGGCAATTGCAGTTCCGGTGTCTATCGTGGGGACGTTCTTCTTTATGAGGATTTTTGGATTCTCTATTAATATTCTTACACTATTTGCCCTCGTACTTGCTATTGGTATTGTGGTGGATGATGCCATTGTTGTAGTAGAAGCAGTTCACGCCAAAATGGAACATAAGAAATTGAATCCAAGAGCAGCAACCATGTCGGCAATGAGTGAAATAACGGGAGCAATTGTTTCCATTACTTTAATCATGTCTGCGGTATTTGTACCGGTGGCTTTCATGAGTGGTTCTACAGGACTGTTCTATCAGCAGTTTGCGTTAACATTGGCAATTGCGATTGTGATTTCTGCAATTAATGCATTGACATTAAGCCCGGCTTTATGTGCTTTGTTCTTAAAACAACATCACGGTGGTGCTCATGAAAAGATGAACTTTAAAGACCGTTTCTTTGCGGGATTCAATGCCAGTTTCAATAAACTTACATTCCGTTATGGAAAAGCAGTATTGTTCCTTCTGAAGAAAAAATGGATCGCATTGGCAATAATCGTTGCTTTTGGAGGATTGTTTGCCTGGATGTCTATGACTACGCCAAAAGGATTTATTCCTGACGAAGATCAGAGTTTTATTATTGTAACTGCCAATCTGGCTCCGGGTGCCTCTAAAGACAGAACATCCAAAGTAGTTTCTGATACAGAAGATCTTTTAATGAAAAATCCGGCAGTGGATAAAGTGATTTCAGTAGATGGGCTGAATCTTTTCAGTGGCTCCATGTCATCATCTGCGGCTTCTATTTTCGTTAAATTAAAAAATTCAGGAGAAAGAGGTGCTGTTAACAATATTAATGATATCATCGGGCAGACTCAAGGAATGCTTTCGAAGGATAAAAGAGCAAACTTCCTGGTAATTAATACACCAACCGTTGATGGTTTCGGAAATACAAGTGGAATGGAGCTGGTACTTCAGGACCGTACCAACGGAGAACTTCAGAATCTTGGAAATATCTCTTACGGAATGATGGGGGCTTTGATGCAGAGACCTGAGGTTGCGGTGGCATTTACCACATTTGATGTTACCTATCCGCAGTTTGAAGTGCTTGTAGATGAAGTGAAAGCAGCACAGCTAGGAGTGAATGTTTCCGATGTATTAGGAGTAATGCAGGGATATTACGGAAGTATTCAGGCTTCTGATTTCAACAGATTCGGGAAGTATTACAGAGTGCTGGTACAATCTACTCCGGAAACAAGACAGGATAAAGAATCCCTGAACGGTATTTTCGTGAAAAATAATTTGGGACAAATGGTTCCTATTAATACTTTGGTAAGCTTAAAACAGGTAACCGGAGCTGAAGTGGTAGACCGTTTCAATCTTTTCAACTCATCAAATTTAACGGTAATGGCTGCACCGGGTTACAGTACAGGTCAGGCAATGGCTGCTGTAGAAGAAGTGAGCAGCCAGGTACTTCCCCCGGGATATACTTATGATTATAAAGGAATGAGCCGTGAAGAAGCGGGTTCAAGCTCACAATCAGTGATGATTTTCGGATTGTGTATTGTGTTTGTATTCTTCCTGTTATCTGCTCAGTATGAAAGTTATATTCTCCCTTTTGCAGTATTAATTGCTATTCCAGTAGGGTTATCAGGCGTTTTTGTGGGAATTACTTTTGCGGAATTATCCAATAATATCTATGTGCAGATTGCTTTGGTAATGTTGATCGGACTTTTGGCGAAAAACGGTATTCTGATTGTGGAATTTGCCATTCAGAGACGTAGAGCAGGAAAAAGCCTCATTGCTTCTGCCGTTGAAGGCGCAAAGGCCCGTTTACGTCCGATTTTGATGACCTCTCTGGCATTTATTACCGGATTGTTGCCGTTGATTTTTGTTGTCGGTCCATCCGCAATGGGTAACCATTCTATTGGATATGCAGCAATTTCAGGGATGCTTTTCGGAACCATTCTGGGGATTTTTGTAGTGCCTGTGCTTTTCGTGATGTTCCAGGCTTTGCATGAAAAAATTAATGGAAAAGTAGTAACAGATGCAGACTGGGAGTATTAATTCAAATGATTTTAACAATGAAAATTAGAAATATAGCCTATATTATGTTCGTTTCAGGAGCTGCGGTTTCCTGTAAGGTTCAGAAGTATGAACAACCCCAAATCAACATGCCTGAAGCTTTCAGAAGTGACAGCGTTGTAGTGGAGCAGAACGAAAATATCGCGAAGATCGGCTACAAAGACTTTTTCAAAGATCCGGTTTTGATTGGATTAATTGATAAGGCTATGGTGCAGAATAATGATCTGCAGGTGGCTCTAAAACAGATAGAATTTGCATCACTTGCCTATGATCAGAGCAAGTGGGGCAATATTCCTACCATCAATGCTGCGGCAAACGCGAATATCAGCCGTGCTTCGGACAATAGTATGAATGGCATGATGGGTAGACAGTTCATGGGAAAAAGATATACAGAAGATTATACAACAGCGCTTACTTTTTCATGGGAAGCTGATATCTGGGGGAAAATCAAAGGAAGAAAAGAACAGGCATTGGCAGATTATCTTAAAACTCAGGAAGCGGCAAAAGCAGTGAAAACGCAAGTAGTAGCCGCTGTTGTTCAGGGATATTATAATCTTTTGATGCTGGATACTCAGCTGGAAATTACAAAATCGAATCTGACGTATGCCGATAACACCCTGAAGTTTCTTGTAAAACAACAGGAGCTTGGATTGATAACAGCTTTAGCGGTTCAGCAGCAGGAAATTGTGAAAGATCAGATCCTGAAAACTATTCCGGCAATTGAAAGTTCTGTTGCTACGCAGGAAAATGCTTTAAGTCTTTTGACGGGCTCCATGCCAGCAAAAATTGAAAGAAGTGCAAGCCTGAATAATGTTCAGTCTCCGGATCATATTTCAGCGGGAATTCCATCAGAATTATTAAGTTACAGACCGGATGTGAAAACTGCAGAATTAGAAGTGAGAAAAAGTGCAGCGGCTATCCATATTGCTAAAATGAGTATGTATCCTTCATTGAATATTACGGCTCAGGGTGGGGTAAATGCTTTCCAGATCAGCAAATGGTTCAGTGTTCCCGGCTCTCTTTTCGGAATGGCGGCAGGAGCCATTGCTCAACCTATTTTGAATGGAAAACAACTCAAAACTCAGTATGAACAGTCTAAAGTATTGGCAGATCAGGCAGAAATAAGCTTTAAACAGTCTGTTTTAAAAGCAGTAGGAGAGGTTTCTGATGCGTTGGTGCAGATTCAAAAGCTGGAAGAACAGCAGAAAATTGCTGAAGGACTGGTGGTGAAATCCGGCGATGCTGTGAAGAAAGCTGATATGTTATTTAAATATAACTCAGCAACATATGTGGAAGTGATTTTGGCTCAAACCAATAAGCTTAATGCTGAATTGGAACTGGCTTCTCTGAAAGCTCAACGATTGAATGCAATAACTGCGCTGTACCGTTCCGTAGGTGGCGGATGGCAATAAAGTAAAACTCAACCTGCTTCGTCTTTAATGATGCAGCAGGTTTTTAATCTTGATCACTATGAAGAATACAAATATACAGGAGGGTATCATTCTAATTCCGGATTTCAGCGGATTTACCGAATTTGTGTTCAATACCAAACTTTATACAGGAGAATATATTGTAAGACAACTACTATCTACGCTGATTGATGTGAATGATCAGTATTTTGAGATTTCTGAAATTGAAGGAGATGCCATTTTGTTTTATCGGTATGATGAAAATCCTTCATATGAGAGGATTTCGGGCATACTTTGGAAAATGAGAAATGCATTTAACAGGAAAATAAAAGAATTGAGTAAGAGCTTAAGTACGACAATTGATTTGTCTCTGAAGTTTATCGTTCATTATGGAACGTTTTCGCAGTATAATATCGGTAATTTTAGAAAGCTTTACGGAAAAACTATTGTAGAAGCGCATCAGATGTTGAAAAATGGACTGGCAGAACAGCCTTCCTATGCTTTATACAGCAATTCTTTTTTAGAAAACAGTAATAATCAGGAAACTGAATCTTATAAGGATCAGCATCATGTCTCGGAAGTGGGGCTGATCCATTATTTTGAAAGTTTAAACTAGCATATTTTATTTTTTAATCCTTGTAAATTTGCTTTTGCTAGCGGCCCGGGTGAGATCCGGGCTTTTTTTGTGGGGAATAAGTTGAATTAATATGTTAAAATTTGACAGTTATACGAAATTTTTTTTAATCAATTTATTGTGTATGTTATGGGTATAACTGTATTTGTTTAATTATTTTATCTTAATAATTGTTATATTTTTAAATTATTCTTAAAATCAGTTTTTGTAAAGTGTTAAAACCTAGATGCTTATTTATTTTTTTTTCATTTCTCATGTAACAAAAGGCTAACTATAGTGGTCTTATAGGATAAACTATAACTTTCATGAAAAAAATATTATTTCCGATAGCAGTCATAACGAGTTCATTAGCAATAGCGCAAACTCAAGCTGTAAAGGATACTGTAAAAAGTAATACCAAGGAGATAGAAGCCGTTGCTATTGTGGCAAAAAAACCTACAGTAGAATCCAAAGTAGACAGAACTGTTTTTAATGTGGCAAACAGTGCCATCGTTGCAGGAAATACAACCTGGGATGTTTTGAGAATGACTCCTCTGGTAAGTATTGATAATAATGATGCCGTAAAAGCGGAAGGACAAACGGTAACTGTTTATATCAACGATAGAAAGTCTGTTTTTACAGGAAAAGAATTAAAGGAATATCTTAAAACAATTCCAGCCGATAACTTGTTGAAGATAGAAGTGATCACAAGCCCGTCTTCCCGTTACGAAACTTCCGGATCAGTCATTAACATCGTTCTGAAGAAAAGGGATGACGAAGGGATAAAAGGAAGCATTTCCCTGAATAACAGACAAAGTACGAAGAATTCACAATATACCAATTTCAACCTCAACTATCATAAGAAAGGATTTACCCAGACCTTTATCGGAAGCTATGGAAATAATACCTATGTGCAAAAAGGGGCTAAAAATATCATATCGTATGATAAGAATAATAAAGACAGTGACCTCGAATATGAAACAGTAACAACAAGTGAAACCCCCTCACTTTCCTCTACTTCAGAATTTGAGCTTAATGATAAAAATAACGTAGGGCTTATTCTGGAATATTTTCAAAGCCGCAGCAGGTCTTTATCGGAAACGAATTCAACTGAATATAAGAACGGAGATTTTTTCGATTCATATCTTCAGACCCAGAATGAAAACGGATTTTATCGTAACCTTGGAACAAATGTCTTTTATAAATATTATGACAAGGAGAAAAACAGAATCCTGGATATTAATTTAGGAACAAATTATTCAGGAAATGACAGCGATGAAATAATCAAAAAAGCAACAGCAAAAAACGGAATTAAGGAGGTAGGAATTATCAGTGACAATCAGATGCGTAATTATTATCTGAAAGTAGATTATACCCAGCCATTGAGTAAATCCGGTGGAACGATTGAGGTAGGTGCTAAAACTGAATTCAATAATCACGTAATTCCTAGGACATTATATGGGTATAGTATAAGTAACCTGGATCCTGATTATAAAGGATTGTCTACCAATGATACATTCCATTATGAAGACAATATCACTTCCGTATATGCCAACTATAGCAAAACGTTCTTTAAAAAACTGGAAACCCGTATCGGACTTCGATATGAATATACGGATTTGAGAGTGAGACAAGATGTTGCCGGAACCGAAAGAAAAGATGGCTATGGTACTTTTCTCCCTAATTTATTGATTAAATATAGCTTTTCAGATAAGTATGATGTGAGTTTAACGTACAACAGAAGTATCTGGAGACCTTGGTATTCTGAATTTAATCCTTTTGTAACGCCTTCTATTGACGGAACGTATTCCAGAGGAAATATGGACCTGAATCCCAATCCTAACGACAGGTTGTACCTGAAATTCGGAATCCTGAAAAAGTACTTTATCTCTGCAAGGTACATGCATACCAACCAGGATTACTGGACCACTTTCGCTACGGAAAACGGACGAAATGTATTTTTACCAGGTAATTTTAACGGAAAAGTTGAAAAATATTACCTTTTTGCAAATACAAACCAGAATTTCCTGAAAAATAAATTGAATGTAAATGTTGGAGTTGGGTGGTATTATATCGACAATAAAGACTTTAATGATAAGAACAAAATCGGAGGCAAGAGCTATATCAATTATTGGGGCGGATCTGCGAATGTCTCTTATTCCAATCTATTCAACAAGAATATAAATATCAGTGCATGGATGGAAATTGCCAATCAGAACAATGGAAACTCTTATGCTAATAACACGAACGTGTTTCATAATATTTCAGTGACTAAATTATTCCCTAAAACACAGATGGAAGCCAGCTTACAGCTGATGAATATCTTTAAAAGACCTTTTGCTGACAATACTACATACAGCCAGGTGGGAACTTTCAGGGATTATCAAAAATGGGATTGGTACGGAGTAGCTGTTACTTTTGTGAAGCGTTTCGGAAACCAAAAAGTTAAAGAGAACACGAAAACGGATGTTGAGAAAAACTCCGGAGGGGCGAAATAATAAATATTAGATCAATATAAAGGCAGGTTTCAGTTTGAGACCTGCTTTTTGTTGATTTTAATGCTGTTTTATAACCAGACAGCCACATAGATTTCTATGTTGCATAGAGCAAGTAATATCATTTTTATAGATAAACAGTCTTCACTATTTCTTAATGGTTCAGGTTATTGGATAGATAAGAGAAAATAAAAAAGCAGATTTCAAATAGAAACCTGCTTTATAAATTCTACAAAATTAATAGATAGATTAGTTTATTGTCAAACAGTAAATTCCGTCTTCCTGCTTCCATCTTCCATCCTTTACTATTTCAAAGTAAACTTAACTTTTGTTTTAATAGCATCAGAAGAATTACCGATCAGCGCTTCAAAATCGCCAGGCTCAGCAACCCAGTCATGCTTTTCTGCATCAAAATAGCTTAATGCTGTTTTATCAATCGTAAACGTTACCTCTTTCTGTTCACCAGGATTTAAAAATACTTTTTCAAAGCCTTTCAATTCTTTTGTTGGTCTTTCAACGGAAGATTTCAGATCGGAAATATATAACTGAGCCACTTCCGAACCTGCTCTTTTTCCTGTATTTTTAACAGAAACGGTGAATGTAATTTTGTCATCCTGAGTTATTGTGGTTTGATCTGCTTTCGCTTTTCCAAACTCAAATGTGGTATAACTTAACCCGTGTCCGAAACTGAAAAGAGGTTTGATGTTCTTAGTGTCATGCCAACGGTAACCAACGAATATACCTTCATTATAAGTAATATTGATAGGGTTTTTCTGATCTTTTCCTTTTCCGGCAGCTAATTCATCTTTCTGACCAGGATATTCTCCCAATTGATGAGCCGAATTATCCTCAAGCTTCACAGGGAAAGTAAAAGGAAGTTTTCCTGATGGGTTGGCATCACCTGCTAAAACAGAAGCAATGGAATTTCCAGCTTCAGAACCAAGATACCATGCCTGTACTACGGTTGGAACATCTTTGATCCAAGGCATTGCAATAGCATTTCCTGAAACTAAAACTACAGCAAAATTTTTATTAGCTTTTGCAAGAGCAGAGATCACATTGTCCTGATTATATGGTAATCCATAGCTTTTTCTGTCGTTTCCTTCACTGTCCTGGAAATCTGCTTTATTCAATCCGCCAACGAAGATAACGTAGTCAGATTTTTTTGCCAGTTCTACTGCTTCGTTTAATAGTTCTGCCTCAGAACGGGAATCTTTTAAGTCCTGTCCGGATTTTACACCATTGTATTCACCGCCAATGTCTCCTACATAACCTCTGGCATATTGTACGTCAGATTGCTTCCCGAATCTGGACTTTATTCCGTCTAAAGGAAGAGTTTCGTATTTTACTTTTAATGAAGATGAACCTCCGCCAACAGTCATAATTTTGATGGCATTCTCTCCAATTACTGCTATTTTTTTAGCTTTATTAATGTCAATTGGAAGTACATTACCTTGATTTTTCAATAAAACAATTCCTTCTTCACCGATTTCCTTTGCTACAGCTTTATGTTCTTCAGAAGCAATATTCCCGAAAGGTTTATTTCGGTTCATTGTCGTTTTATAGGCAAGACGAAGTAATCGGGTTACTTTGTCATCAAGTTCTTTGGTTCCTACTTTTCCTGCTTTGATCAGATCAAGATAAGGTTTTGCCAGATAATAATTGTCATAGGCATTTTTAGTTCCGGCTGAAAGACCATTGGTCCAGGATCCGAACTCAAGGTCCAATCCGTTGTGGATGGCTTGTTCCGTATTATTGACAGCGCCCCAGTCGGAAACCACTACGCCTTTGTAATTCCATTCTTTTTTTAGAATATCATTTAAAAGGTATTGATTCTGGCTGGCATATTGTCCTTTGTACATATCATAAGCTCCCATGATCGTCCATGAATCACCTTCTGTTACAGCTGCTTTGAAAGGTGGAAGATAAATTTCATAAAGAGTTCTGTCATCCACATTCACATTGCTGGTATGACGAAACATTTCCTGATTATTCAGGGCAAAATGTTTTACGGAAGTAGCAACGCCATTTGACTGTACTCCCTTGATGTAAGGCACCACCATTTTTGATGTTAAATAAGGATCTTCACCCATGTATTCAAAGTTTCTTCCGTTCAGAGGAGTTCTGTAGATATTGACGCCAGGTCCCAGGAGAATATCTTTCTTTCTGTAGCGTGCCTCTTCTCCTAATGCCTTACCATAATTCCAGGACATCTTTTTATTCCATGTAGCGGATAAAGCAGTAAGGGCAGGGTAGGCGATGATAGAGTCATTGGTCCATCCGGCTTGATCCCATTCATCCCACATTACCTCAGGACGTACCCCATGAGGACCATCCGTTGTCCAGAACTCTGGAATCCCCAATCTTGGAACACCCGGAGAACTGAATTTTGACTGTGCGTGAAGCATAGCTACTTTCTCCTCCAGTGTCATTCTGGAAAGAGCATCCTGAATACGCTGTTCTACAGGTTTCGATTCATCTAAATAAACGGGAGTATTGTTCTGAGCCATATAAGAAACAGAAATAAAGGTGAATAAACTTACAATGGCGGTTTTTTTTAACATATTGCCTTTTTATTGGATTGAAGCAAAAATAAACAAAATTTTTATATTATCTCAAATTGAGAAAATAAATTTTGAACCATAAAAAAACTGCCTGCAAATCGCTGACAGTCTGTTTTTATTGCTGGGTAGAAATGTGATTTTGGAAATAAGAGATGTAAAGAGAATAGGCAAAGAGATAATAGACTGATAGAGGATAGACTGAAAATATTGAATTCTAAATATCAATAGTCAATTTTGCTTCGCAAGTGAATCTTCAGTTTGGAGTGAAAGGATAACCATCTTAAACCTGAACTCAAGATTCCGAAACTCTCATACTCTCCCGCACTCAAACACAATTACCATCCTTTCACCGCTCCTCCTTTGAACACTTCAAGAGCTTTCTTTTCTACCTCATCGGATTGATAAGCTTTTACGAAGTTTTTTACTTTCTGACTGTTTTTATTATCCTGTCTTGATACTACAAGGTTAACGTAAGGGGAATCTTTACCTTCTTTGAAAATTCCTTGCTTTTCAGAATCCAGCCCGGCTTGGGCTGCAAAATTATTATTGATAATTCCTACTACAACATCACGGTCATCCAAAACTCTTGGGATCTGAGCTCCTTCAATTTCCATAATTTTCAGTTGTTTTGGGTTCTCAACAATATCAGTCACTTTTGGAAGTAATCCAACTCCTGCTTTTAGTTTCAATAAACCGTTTTTCTGTAACAGAAGCAGAGAACGTCCGCCATTGGTGGGATCATTGGGAATAACAATAGTGCTTTCATTCTGAAGCTGGCTGATATTCTGAATTTTCTTTGAATACGCTACAATAGGATAAACAAAAGTATTTCCAACAATAGCAAGATTATATCCTCTTTGTTTAGATTGTTCGGTTAAATAAGGCGCGTGCTGGAAAGCATTGGCATCAATATCACCGTTCACTAAAGCTTCATTAGGAACTACGTAGTCATTGAAAGGAATCAGTTCCACTTCAAGATTATATTTTTCTTTAGCTACTTTTTTAGCAACTTCAGCCACTTCCTGCTCGGGTCCGTAGGTGATACCGACTCTGATAAAGTTCGGATCATCTTTTCTCCCTGAGCAAGCACTGAAAAGCAGTACGCCGGCAGCTATTAAACTTAAAATCTTTATTTTTTTCATTCTATTCTTTTTAATAATATGGTTAGGAAGTACAAAACTCATACGTTCACTAAAACTCAAACGCTATAACCCCCAAACTCACCTATGGTCAAATTTCTTAGATAATCTGTCTCCCATAAACTGTATAATGAATACCAAAAGAACAAGCAAGATTAAAACTGTATTCATGATCACAATATCATAACCGATATATCCGTACTGATAACCAACCTGTCCTAATCCGCCGGCACCTACAGCACCTCCCATCGCGGAATATCCAACTAAAGTAATCAGAGTAATAGTTGCATTATTAATTAAGGAAGGAAGGGCTTCAGGAAGTAATACCTTTCTGATAATCTGCAAAGGTGAAGCCCCCAGGGCTCTTGCTGTTTCTATTAATCCATGAGGAACTTCGATAAGGCTGTTTTCAACCAATCTCGCAATAAAAGGAGCTGCTCCTACACTTAATGGAACCAACGCGGCATTCACTCCAATAGAGGTTCCTGCCAGAATTCTTGTAAAAGGGATCATCCACACGATTAAAATAATGAACGGGATCGCCCGGAAAATATTAACGATGATAGATAGTGTTCTGTGATAGACTACATTTTCCAGAAGTTGTCCCTTTCTTGTTAAAAATAACAGGATGCCTACCGGAAGCCCGAGGACAAATCCAAAAAATCCAGACACAAATGTCATATAAACCGTTTCCCAGGTTCCTTTTGCCAAAAGGGCAAGTACCGCATCACTAAGCATATCCTTTTACTGTATTTTGAATTTTATTTTGATTGAAATAATAAATAGCCTGTTGGTTCTTTTCATCTTCTCCTTGAAGTTGCAAAAGTAGTTTACCAAAATTAGAATTCCCAAAATATTCTACATCAGCTTTCAAAAGTTTGTAAGGGATTTTATGTTCATTATATAAGGCTGAAAGAATTTGTTCAACGCTTATGTTCTCGTTAAGTTCTATTTCGACCAGTGGGAATAAGCCTTCCTGCGGCTCTTTCTGTAGTCTTTTATTAAGTTCCTGTGGCAGGGTCATGATGTCTGAATTTATAAATTGTTGGATCACCGGATGTTCTCTGTCCGAAATAATCTCGCTTAAAGTTCCTTTTGCTAATAATTTTCCTTTGTCTATAACGGCAACGTGGTTACAGACCGCTTTGATGACTTCCATCTCATGGGTAATCAGAAGAATAGTAATACCAAGCCTTTGATTGATATCCTTTAACAACTGTAAGATGGATTGCGTGGTAACCGGGTCAAGAGCGCTGGTTGCTTCATCACAAAGCAAAAGATGCGGTTCATTGGCTAATGCCCTTGCAATGGCAACTCTCTGTTTCTGACCCCCGGAAAGACTTCTGGGATAATCATTGGCTTTATCTTCAAGACCTACAATTTTCAGTAATTCATTGACCTTTTTATTGATTTGATCCTTGCTGCTATGATCCAGTTCCAGAGGAAGTGCTATATTATCAAAAACAGTACGGGAAGAAAGAAGATTGAAGTGCTGGAAGATCATCCCTATTTTTTTTCGTTCTTCGGCAAGCTGCTTGGAGCTTAACTGGGTGAAGTCCTTTCCATTGATAATGACCTGTCCTTCATCCGGTCTTTCCAAAAGATTAACGGTGCGGATCAAAGTACTTTTTCCTGCGCCCGAGAATCCTATAATTCCTACGATATCTCCTTTGTCTATATTGATACTCACCTGATCCAGTGCTTTGAAAGCCTGTTTTTTCTGGTGGAATGTTTTTGATATGTTTCTGATTTCTATCATTCTGATATTTTATACTGTTTAAATAGGCTGATATCGTCTGCCTGTTCTGTTAAAAAATCTTTTCACTCTTCTGATTTTGACCTTAGACCGTTTTGAAAGTTTAAAGTATTTGGTAACATTGGTTAGAAGTACTCCCAGCAATATAACTGCCAAACCATATAGCTGACTTCCATTGATACTTTGATTGGCTACAATCCACCCAGCAATAACCGTAACAATAGGGTTAATGTAGGTGTGGGTGCTTACCAATGCAGCGGGTTTCACGGACAACAGCCAAATGTACGACAAATACGCGACTATTGATCCAAAGAAGATCAAAAACAGAACACCCAGCCATGCTGATAACGGGATCGCTGATACTGAAAAACCAGTCCATTCCTTTCTGAATAAAGAGATAAGAAATGCTGCTAGTCCTGCTACAATAAGCTGTTGCGCAATATTCATAAAGGTAGATTGTGATGCAGGATTTTTCTTAGAATATAAAGATCCTAAAACCCATGCCACAGAGCTCAGCCCTAAAACGATAAAAGCTGTAATACGAAGATGACCGTCTGCGGCTGCATGCGCTGTATGTGAATTTACACTGCCTTTTAAAAATAAGATCAACCCCGCAAAACCAATGGCTAAACCTATCGGAATAAATTTATCTGAAAAATAATACTTCCAGTTTTTTCTGTCGATAGCGATAAACCAGAAAGGACCGGTAGCAATACAGATGGCGGCTTCGGATGCCATCACATATTGTTCTCCCCATGCCACAAGCCCGGTTCCTCCGGTAAGGATAAGGATTCCGGTGATCGCATTTTTCTTCCAGTTCACTAAAGAATTTGCCTTTTCTCCTTTAGAAAGAAGGTATCCCATCATTAGAATTCCCGCTACCAGAAATCTCAATCCGGATAGTATGAATGGAGGAAAACCTTTTAAGCCAAATGAAATAGCTAAAAACGTCATCCCCCATATTACATAGATGTTTGTAAATGCCAATGGAACTAACCACTTGTTTTTAGAATTGCTCATTTTTATTTTTTTTAATGTTGTTGGTTTTTAATAAAAAAAGGCTCTACAACTTGGTAGGGCCTTATGAAAAGTATGTCATATTAAAAGTAAGGTCACCCACAGTATTCTTGATGCACAGGCATACAGATATCTTTCATCATATTTTTGATGATATGTTTCTTTGTTGCGTTATTCTTTGTTTCTGTGCTCATTTTGTTTTATTTCCTGAATACGTCTGCAAATATATAATATAATTTCTATTAGTCTACTAAAAATATAGGGTTTTTGAATATTAAATTATCGTTAATGAGTTATGTGTTTGGTTTGTAGTGTATTGTGTGTTTTGTTTTGATGTGTTGTTATTGGTTTAAAAATTCATTTTATACTTTATAATTCATTTTTTGTTGAAATGGATAATTTTCATTGTTGTGAAAAAAATAAAATAAGTTGAAATTTTTAGGAATTATGTAAAGTGAATGTTGAGGTTGAAGAAATCCTTTAAAATTGTATTTATTAAACTAGTTAAATGTGTAGAATTTTCATTGGGCGTAACTTAGCATTAAAATTAAAGACATGGATAATAGAATATTAGGTCTGCATCATATTACTGCAATTGCAGACAACGCAAAAAGAAATTTAGATTTTTATACTCAGGTTTTAGGAGTAAGACTGGTAAAGAAAACCGTTAACTTCGATGATCCGGGAACTTATCATTTCTATTTCGGGAATGAAAACGGAACGCCGGGAACCATTCTGACTTTCTTTCCTTGGGAAGGAGTAGGGCAAGGTACTAACGGAAGCGGAATGGCAACCCATATCGGATATTCAGTGCCTAAAGGAAGCTTAGCATTCTGGAAAGACAGATTGAAAAGTTTCAGTGTCAATGTAGAGGAAGGAGAGATTTTTGGTGAAAAAATGATCTCATTTAAAGATCCTGACGGACTTCAGCTACAGTTTATAGAGCCTTCCACTGAAGATAACCGAAAAGTATGGACTACCGATGATATTAAAGATAAAAATGCTTTGAAAGGATTCCATAATGTCACTTTAACCTTAAAAAAAGCTGATCCTACGATTAAAGTTCTGACTGATATTTTAGGATATGATCTTCAAAAACAGGAAGGTGAAAGGTATAGATTTGCAACAGACGCTATTGATACAGCCAATCTCATCGATGTTATTGAAAATGATAAAACCCCGGGAGGAAGAAATGCTGCCGGAACCAATCATCACATTGCTTTCAGAGTGAAAGATGACAATATTTTGATGGAATACCGTGAAAAAGTATTATCTGCCGGATTAAGTATTACCCCGAAAATCAATAGAGATTATTTCTACTCACTGTATTTCCGTGAGCCGGGAGGTGTTTTGTTTGAAATCGCAACGGATAACCCAGGATTCACAGTAGACGAACCTTTGGATGAATTGGGAAAAAACCTTAAGCTTCCTGTTCAATACGAAGGAATGCGTGATAAAATAGAAGATGTATTGCCAAAGTTATCATAGATCATGACACCGCTTTTATAAAGAAACTACCTTTGAAAAAAATATAAGACATGGAAAGAACAGCAATCGTTTTAGAAGGAAGAAAAGGAGAAATTCAACTTTTCTCAGATGATCAGAAAGCCGGTAAAATGGATATTTCAGTCATTGGAAAAAAACTTACCGTATACCATACTGAAGTTGATCCGGAATTTGAAGGAAAAGGTTTTGCTAAAATTTTATTGGAAAAGCTTGTTTCCTATGCCCGGGAAAATGATCTGAAAATAGTACCGTTATGTCCGTTTGTTCATGCACAGTTCAAACGTCATCCGGAAGAATATAATGATGTATGGCTAAAGGAAGAACTCTAACTGGGTAAAGGTTTGAGAGTAAGAGAGTAAGAGGGTTTGACTGTCTGTGTTTTAGCAGAGATAAGAAAAAAATGCTTTTCATCTGTTTGCCTCATTTGCTTTCTTAGCTTTATCACAACAACTATTAATAACAATTCACATTATGAACCTTATTACAGGACTACATCACGTTACAGCAATCACGGGCAATGCTCAGGAAAATATAGACTTTTATACAGGAGTTTTAGAACTTCGTTTGGTTAAAAAAACAGTAAATTTTGACTATTCAGATGTGTATCATTTCTATTTCGGGGACGAATATGGAACACCCGGAACCATCATGACTACTTTTCCTTATGGTAAAGACCTGATTAATGGAAGGCATGGAAAAGGAATGCTGAATACGACTGCTTTCTCAGTATCTATGGATGCATTGGATTATTGGATAAACCGTCTGGATCAGTTTAATATTCCCTACAAGCAGCCACAACAAAGACTGTCCGGTGAAGTTTTTATTTATCTTGAAGACTTTGATGGGTTGGGACTGGAGCTTGTTTTTAACGATAAGGATGAAAGAAAGGGGTATTACAATGGATATATTCCTAAAGATTATGCTCTAAAAGGAATTCACCATGTTGAAATCTGGCAGGATGCTTACGAAAGAACAGCTGCTCTTCTGACGACTCAGATGGATCATAAGATCATTTCAGAAAGTCCGGACCGATTGAGATTAGGGACAGAAGATCTTCCCGGAAAATATGTAGACCTTCTTTCTACTCCAAATGCATTAAAAGGACTTGCCGGCAGAGGAACCGTACATCATGTGGCTTTTGCTACACCGGATGCGAAATCTCAGCTTGAAATGGTTGAAAGGTTAAATGCGTTTGGATTGGAACATACCGAAGTGAAAGACAGAAAATATTTTACATCAGTCTATTTTAAAGAACCGGGAGGGGTATTGTTTGAAATTGCCACTTCAGGTCCCGGATTCGATGTGGATGAAGAAGCTGCCTTTTTAGGAGAAGATCTGCAGCTGCCCCAACAGTTTGAGAAACGTAGAAATCGTCTGATAGATGTTCTCCCAAAAATTGATTATCCAACAGAAAAATACAGATAGAGAAATAATGAGTCATATTTTAAATATAAAAACAGCAGGAATACCATTAAGACAGGCGGAAAAAGCTTTGATAATGGTACATGGAAGAGGAGGAAGCGCTCAGGATATTTTGAGTCTTTCCCAACACTTGAACGTAAAAGATTACGCCATAGTAGCTCCACAGGCATTAAATCATACCTGGTATCCGTTGTCATTTATGGCGCCGGTAGACCAGAATGAGCCGTGGCTATCATCTGCTTTGGAAATGATTGAAGAAACAGTAAAAGCCGTTATGGATGCAGGGATAGCTCCTGAAAATATTTACTTTTTCGGATTTTCACAGGGAGCTTGTCTTACGGTAGAGTTTTTGGCAAGAAATGCTCAGAAGTTCGGGGGTGCAGTAGCAATTATTGGAGGAGTGATTGGTGATAAGATCAATCGTGAAAATTATAAAGGTGATTTTGCAGGAACTCCGGTTTTATTAGGAACCAGCAATCCGGATTTTCATGTTCCGGTAGAAAGAGTATATGCTACAGCCAATATTTTAAGAGAAATGAATGCTGAGGTAACGGAGAAAGTATATGCTAATTTCGGACATTCTATTAATCAGGAAGAAATTGAATTGGCTAACTCGATTATTTTTAAATAGGGAACCTCAATAATAAATCTCCCGCAGATTTCACAGATGACGCAGATTTTAATGCATAATCATCTGTGAAAATCTGTGCTATCTATGGGAAAAATAATCTGCCGGATCTGCTCAATCTGCGAGGTACATGAGACAAGAGATAGTCATTAATTCATAAAAATAAAAACAATGAATATCACAAGAATCTTCAGCGACGAAAAAGGAGAAACTCATTTTGAAAATCTGGAAATTCCTCTTATTGATCAGGGAAATATCGGTTTTCTTTCTGAAACTCTTGACGTTAAAAAATTACAGTTCAGGAAGGTTTCCGCGGCTTATGATTATGACTTTCATTGTGCACCGCAAAAACAATATATCGTACTTTTGGATGGTGGAGTAGAAATTGAAACTTCATTGGGTGAAAAAAGAAAACTCCAAACAGGAGAAATACTTTTGGTAGAAGATATTACAGGAAAAGGACATAAAACAAAGAACCTTGAGTTTCAAGAGAGAACGTCATTATTCATTTATGTTTAAGAATAAATTGATGATGTATCCATTCTCCGTTTCTGCAATTTATTTTAATCTTAGAACCCTAACCCTTAAACGTTGTAATGAAAACACTACATTTTTTAGTCATAGGAAAGAACCAGGAAATTCTGGATGTCCTAAAAAGAATTATTGAAAATAATGAAGGCTGGACTGCCGAAATTCAGAGTGATGAGAGCTTCTGTTATGAATATCTAAAGGATAATCATGTGGATATTGTACTGCTGAGCTCAGGATTGGAAGATCAGTTTGAAAAAGATATTAAAGCATTTTGTGCCGGATTGGATAAGGATGTTAAAGTAATTGATCATTACGGAGGCGGAAGTGGACTTTTAAAGAATGAAGTTTACAGTCTTTTTCCTAATTTGCAGGAGTAAACTTTACTCCATGTTTGAAAATATTATCAAAAACATTACAAGATTCGTTACCATTACACCAGAGGAAGAGAAAGTATTTACAGATTTGCTGGTGTGTGAGAAATATCCTAAAAAAACGATTTTACTTAAGGAAGGAGAAATCTGTCAGTTTGAAGGATATATTCATAAAGGATGTTTAAGAATGTACTGTCTGGATGATGACGGAACTGAAGTGACGCTGCTTTTTGCCATTGAAGACTGGTGGATCAGTGATATTGCATCATTTCAGGATCAGAAACCCTCTAAAGTGTATATTGAAACGCTGGAAGACTCAGAAATTTATATATTGAGTCCATCAACAAAAGAGCAGTTGCTGAATGAAATCCCAAAGTTTGAAAGGGTGTTCAGAATGTTGGTACAAAGAAATCTCACTACTCTTCAAAGCCGTCTGGTAGATACTATTTCAAAATCTGCTTCAGACCGATATTTAGAGTTCATCAAAGTATATCCATCCATTCCACAAAGAGTTGCACAATACTATATTGCATCTTATTTAGGCGTTTCAAAAGAATTTGTGAGCACTATTAGAAAACGCCTTGCCTCAAAAGAAAAGTAGAAATTCCAATCCTTGTCAGGGTTTTAAACCTTGACAAGGATGAGACCTTCAGACCTTATTTATTTTTATTCAGCCAGTCCAGTCTTCTCTGATCAGGAAGATGCTTTACCTGAAAATGTTCAAATTTTGCATTGAAACCATTTCCATCCGGACACGCAGCCATTAAGCCTACCATAACGGGAGTATTATCCTGCAAATGAGCATTTCTCATCATGATATAATTCTTATCATCAAAAGAATAGAAGATTTCAACAGCATCCAGACGTCTAATGGCTTTGATCCATACAGCCTGTGGTTTTTCTTTAAGTTCTATTACACTCCAGTCACTTGTATTGTGCGTAACTACAGTACTTAAGTTATATTTTCCATCTACGTATTCAATTCCAAATTTGATGTAATTTTGATGATCTGTACGAAGCATCAGCCCCATCTGATCAAACCGGGCTTTATAATCACCTGTAATTTTGACTTTAACTTCAAATTCCCCACCGTAAGTAGCATAATAAAACGGCGCATCATCCACTGTAAATCCATAATGAGAAATCCGCCAATAGTCACTTTGCGGAGTAACGAACATCGATAATGAATTGTCTTTTATTTCCCATTTTTCAGGCTCATTGAACCAATTCATTTTTTCTAAACGCTGTGCTCTGACATAATGCATAAATCCCGTCATGAAAGACAGAGAAGCTGCAAGTAATAATTTTTTCATTAAAAAAGTATAAAGGTTAGTATGAAACAGGAAGCTATTGCTTGAAACTGATATTCCGTTTCATTGAATGACCATTAAAAAATCTATATTTACAAAGGTAATTTCCCGAAAAACGGAATTCAATAGTTAGAAATAACCATACAATGAATATTAAAGCTAAGCTTGATAAAGCATTATTAAACCAGTCTTTTGAAAATAAAGAGGTCTCCGGAATCTGGTTAAAATACAGGTCGATTGCAAAAATGTATTCTGAAATTGAAAATGCGATCTGTGTTTTGACAGACCTTAAAACCAGAAGAAGTGTGATTCACTATGGCGGTATGAGTTCGCTGATCGGGGATGACCGTAGGGGGGAAGAGACAGAGATTTCCTCTATCTGGGAGGATGAAATCCTTAATAAAGTACATCCTGAAGATGTCAGAAAAAAACAGATTCTGGAATATTATTTTTTTCACTTTTTGAAAGATATTCCAATGGATGAATGGATGGATTATTATATGGTTATTAACCTTAGAATGCGCAGTCATTCAGCGGAATATTTTACGGCATTGCATCGTATGTTCTATGCTGTAGAGAAAGATAATGCGAGACTGGCACTTTGTATTTATAATGTATCCGGAAATAATGTGAATACCCTGCTTCACGAGAATGGGGTCATTGTTAATTCTATGAATGGTGCTACACTGTATTATAATGAATTTAAATATAAAAATATATTATCGGCAAGAGAAAAGGAGGTGCTGCTACTGATCGCTCATGGAAAAATGAGTAAAGAAATTGCGGAGTCGCTTGAAATCAGCCTAAACACTGTCAACAGGCATCGGCAAAATATTCTTCAGAAACTGCAGGTAAAAAACTCGATTGATGCTTACAGACTCGCTAAAGCAATGGAATTGGTTTAAATAATAGAATTGCATCAGAAAAAATATTTTTCTTAAAGTCATTTATTAAACTAGTTAAATGGATAGCTCCTTTCATTGATCTAAATTTGTCATATCAAAAACAAACAAATAACACTTGAGATATGGACAGAAAAGATTTTTTAAAAAAAGGGTTACTCGGAACAGGAATGTTTGTAGCATCCGCTTCTCTGGGAAATACAATGAAAAACGAAATAGACGAGATTGAGCCATTAGAGCCCATAGGATATAATCATTTGCCTAATACAGATTCAAAAATCAAAGATAATTCTGTCATTCATAAAGCAGATTCAAGAGGGAAGGCGGATCACGGTTGGTTGCTGAGTCAGCATACCTTCAGTTTTGCCAATTATTATAATCCTGAAAGAATGCATTTCGGAGTATTAAGGGTTTTAAACGATGACAGAGTAGAAGCAGGACGAGGTTTCGGAACGCATCCGCATGATAATATGGAAATCATCAGCATTCCTTTGGAAGGTGATCTTGAGCATAAAGACAGCATGGGAAATACAGCCATCATTAAAAGCGGAGACATTCAGGTCATGAGTGCCGGTACCGGAATCATGCACAGTGAATTCAATAAAAACAGTGATCATCTGGTAAAGTTTCTACAGATCTGGGTGTATCCTAAAAAAAGAAACGTGACGCCAAGATATGATCAGATTACCTTAGATAAAACAAAAAGCCACAACCAATTCCAGCAGATTCTTTCACCAAATGCTGACGATGAAGGAGTATGGATTCATCAGGATGCATGGTTTCATCTGGGAACTTTTGATCAGAATAAAGAAATGAATTATCAGATCAGAAAAAAAGGAAATGGGGTGTATGCCTTTATCATTAAAGGAAGCGCTGAAATTGAAGGTCAGAATGTAGAAGAAAGAGATGGTTTCGGAGTGTGGGATATTAAAGATTTAAATGTAAAATCTACATCAGAAGGTACAGAAATTCTCTTAATGGAAGTTCCTATGACCATGTAAAATTGTAATATCATGAAAAACTCAGTAAATAAATTAGTGGTCGCTATTGTATTGGTATTTTCAAATCTGATACTGGCACAAACTGCAAAGGTAGGAACATCCAAAACCTGGGGCTCCGTAGATGGAATTTCTATGATAGGATTAGTACAGGGACCTTCTTCTGCAGATGCTCAGCTTCAGGTAGCTTGTGTCTTTGAATATACCGATGGAGATATTTTTAATGCTCCGGCTTTACCGGCTAATCTGAACGGATTGGTACATCTGGATGAAGCTTTGAAAGGAGAGCTTACGAATATCAGAAAATCAGGACAATTTTTAGGGCATTCCTTAGAAACGATCTTAATTACACCTCCTGTCGGATCTATGTCTGCTAAAAAACTATTATTGATAGGTTTAGGTGATCGCAACAAATTTACTCCGGATTTAATGATCTTAGTAGGAGAAGTTGCAGCCCGTGAAGCAATGAGATTAGGTGTTTCCAATTTCGCTTTTGCCAGCGATTTAAAAGATGCCGGAATAGATTCTCCGACAGCTTTAGTAGCAGGAAATGTAGTAAGAGGCATTGTGCATGTCAGTCGCTCTGAGAATTATTTAAAAGAACATAAACTTTCTACCACGAAAAAATTAGAAAAAGTATATCTGCTGGCTGGACCTGCCTTCTTTGAAACCGCAGGCACTGGAATTTCAGAAGCCATTACAGAAGCAAAAAAGAAATAATGAACTGGTTTCATTAATATTGTTGATCCTGCCCTCTTTTTTAAGGGGGCTTTTTGTATAAAACACCTTAAGAATGATGAAAATAGGAGAAAATAGTCACTTTTTATGATCTTCATAGCTTCCTTCTTCCATCTTCAGGCTTCAAACTAAATTAGCTAAAGTCAAAAAAAATCCCGATTTTTGCACTCCTTCATTAAACCCGAGTTCATGAAATTATGTATTGCCGAAAAACCAAGTGTTGCCAGAGATATCGCCAAAGTATTAGGTGCTACCACGCCTAAACAAGGCTATATGGAAGGGAACGGCTATTGCGTGACATGGACGTTCGGGCATCTTTGTACCTTAAAAGAACCTCACGATTACGGTCCACAGTTCAAATCCTGGAATTTATTTTCATTACCCATTATCCCCAGCAGTTTTGGGATTAAACTTATTCCTAATAAAGGCGTTGAAAATCAGTTTAAAGTAATTGAAAGATTAGTGGAAGAATGTGAGGAGGTCATTAACTGTGGGGATGCCGGGCAAGAGGGAGAATTGATCCAGCGTTGGGTATTACAGAAAGCAAAATGTAATAAGCCGATCCAGCGTTTATGGATTTCTTCATTGACGAAAGAAGCCATTAAAGAAGGTTTTGCCAGTTTAAAACCAGCCGAAGATTATAAAAACCTTTATCTTGCCGGAAATGCAAGAGCAATAGGGGATTGGTTATTGGGAATCAATGCGACAAGGCTTTTTACAAAGAAATTTGGAGGAAATAAAGCCGTACTTTCCATCGGAAGAGTGCAGACCCCTACATTGGCAATGCTGGTGCAGCGTCAGAAAGAAATTGATGCCTTTACCACAGAAGAATACTGGGAGCTTAAAACGAAATACCGCGACGTTATCTTTAATGCAGCGATTGATCGTCTGAAAACTTTAGAAAGAGCAGAAAAAGGACTTGAATATCTTAAAGTAAACCCTTTTGAGATCGTTTCATTTGAAATTAAAGAAGGTAAAGAGAAAAATCCAAGACTTTTCGACCTTACCGGACTTCAGGTAGAAGCCAATAAAAAATACGGATATTCTGCAGAAAATACCTTGAATTATATTCAAAGTCTTTATGAAAAAAAGCACGTAACCTATCCGCGTGTTGATACCACTTATCTATCCGAAAGTTTGTATCCGAAAATTGGCGGAATTCTTCAGAAAATGCATTTTTATCAGGATCTGATAGCTCCATTATTAGAAGCTCCGATTCCAAAATCCAAAGCAGTTTTTGATGATGCTAAAGTAACCGATCACCATGCGATCATTCCTACGGAAGTTCCACCTTCTCAAAACCTGAGCAGGGAAGAAAAACTGATTTATGATCTGATTGCCAAACGTTTCATAGCTGTTTTCTATCCAGAATGTAAAATTTCAAATACTTTGGTAGAAGGAAAAGTAGGCACCATTCCTTTCAAAACCAGTGGAAGACAAATCCTTGAACCGGGATGGAGAGCCGTTTACGCAAAAGAGCCTAAAGAAGAATCTACAGATAAAGAAAAAGAAAAGGAAGAAGAACAGACCATTCCTGAGTTTACTGTGGGAGAAACGGGACCACATGATCCGATGATCCACCAGGGAAAAACATCGCCTCCGAAACCTTATACGGAAGCAACATTGCTGAGAGCGATGGAAACAGCCGGAAGACAGGTAGAAGATGAAGAACTTCGTGAATTATTGAAAAACAACGGAATCGGAAGACCTTCCACCCGTGCGAATATCATTGAAACCCTTTTCAAAAGAAAATATATCGAAAAGAAAAGGAAAAACCTTATCGCTACTCAGACAGGAATTCAGCTTATTGACACCATTGAAGATGAACTTCTGAAAAGTCCGGAACTTACCGGAGAATGGGAATCAAAACTTCGTAAAATAGAGAAAGGCGAGTATGAAGCAAATCTTTTTAAAGAAGAATTGATTCAAATGGTAACAGAACTTACCGATAAAGTAGTATACGGAAAAGGAAAAGTAATTACACTGCAGAAAGAAGAGGAAGAGGAAACCAAGGAAAAGAAAAAAAGAGAACCTGCACAGAAAAAAGAGCTTCAGGCATGGGAAGATACCAAGTGCCCGAAATGTAAAGAACACAACCTCATCAAAGGTAAAACTGCTGTAGGCTGTTCCGACTTTAAAAACTGTGGATTTAAAATCACTTTTGAAATTTTCGGAAAGAAACTATCTGATAAACAACTGATGGACCTGGTTGTAAAAGGAAAAACCTCAAAGCTGAAAGGCTTTACTACACATCCTGAAAGTCTGTCAGAAGGAGTTTTATCTTTAACAGATGATTTTCAGGTTCAGCTTTCTTAAATAAGCTGCTTTAAATAAAAAACAATTTATTGTATAAATACAGAAAACCCGCCAATATTGGCGGGTTTTCTATGATGTAAGATCTCTATTAGAATCTGAAAGTCGCAGCCACAGACCACGTTCTTCCGAAACCTAAGAATCCTGTATTACCATCTGCCACACCTTGATAAACTCTTCCAGCTTCCTGGTAAGTTTTTCCGGCACCCGGACCATTGGCAATTTTATCAGTTGTATGAATATTAGAGCTTAATTCAGAAATATAATACGTATTGAATACGTTATATACGTTAGCTCTTATGGTTAAAGATTTTTTAGAATCAATAGTAAACTTGTAGCTGGCACCCACATCAAATAAATGGTAGCTAGGTAGTTTTACGATTCCCTTTTCTCTTGCTGCTTCAGTAAGGAAATTGATAGGGTTGAACTGTGCATATAGCTTGTCATAATATTCCCAGTTTGCATCAATACTGAATGCTTTTGTAATATTGTAGTCAGCTCCGATGCTTGCCGTTGTTTGTGCAGCGTCACCCACTTTCAGGTCTTTAATATTGATGGTTCCTGTTGCTCCGGAAACTTCCTGATTGTTCTGAACATCAATAATATTAAAGCTTGCATTTCCTTTATACTTCCAGTTTCCAAGAGAAACCATCCCTCTAAGTCTAAGATTTGTGAAAGGTCTTGCTTTAGCTTCCAATTCAACTCCCTGGTGAAGCTGTCCTACATTCAGTGCATTATAGAAATAAGAATTTCCAAGTTTTAGCTGTGGGAAGTTCGCAATATCAGTAGAAGTAGCATTGAACGTTCTTGAAATGAATCTGTCATCCCACTGCGTTCTGTATGCGTTAATATTCACATCGATATAACGGGATTTGAAGCCATATCCTAATTCTACAGAGAAAATTCTTTCATTCTTAGCATCATTGTAGATATTCTGGTTCGATGGGAATAATGCATTGAATAACGGCTGTCTTGAGATAATCCCCGTATTGAAAAATACATT
Organism: Chryseobacterium sp. CS2K3; assembly: GCF_059515185.1. Classification (NCBI taxonomy): domain Bacteria; kingdom Pseudomonadati; phylum Bacteroidota; class Flavobacteriia; order Flavobacteriales; family Weeksellaceae; genus Chryseobacterium; species Chryseobacterium sp. CS2K3. The sequence continues at coordinate 205,843 of NZ_JCAKRW010000007.1, forward strand.
ATGGTGATCATCAATATTATAGTTAGCACCACCTTTTACAATATATCCGGTTTTGTGATACCATTTTGTTTCCTGGTTGCCCGGAGTATACAGCATATAATCTCTTCTCTTATAATACTGCTCGGAAACTGATCCCTGAACAGATGCACTTAGCTTTTCAGAGCTATATTCCACCATTCCGTAAACACCAGCCCATTTTACTAAACCTTCATTGTGAACAGAAATTTTCTGAGCGTTATTAAGCTTGGTAAGAGGTTCAGGTTTTACCGTACGATCAATAAAATATCCTTTAGGAGAATTTACGGTGCTGCCTACAAACAAAGCATCTGATCCTAGCATATCGGTAGCAATATCATAAAGAGCTCCTTTATAGGTTTTAAGATCAATACCTCCGTTGAAGGTCCAGTTGTTCTTTTTATAATTTAAATCAGCGATTACTCCGTACCAGTCGTGAGAATTGATACTTTGCTTTCTGAAAATACCGGTATTTCCGTTTAAAGTAGTTACATATTGACCATTATGATCAGTAGGAGAACCTGCAGGAGCTGTAAACGTAGATTTCTGGAAAGTATTTCCATTGTAATCAGTTACCATACCCCCTCTGTTATAACGGTAGATCATATCCCAGTTGATGGTACCATCACCTCCAGGACCGTTGTTGGCAAAGTTCATTACATCTCCGTTAGCGTTTTTAATAGAACCGTTCAATCCGGTACCACCGCCACCACGTCCCCAAGAACCGTAAAGAACCGTAGAAAGTTTCAGGTTGTCATTAATATTCCAGTCCCAGTTAAGAGAAGCAATAGGCTTATGATAGAAGTTCGGGGCTAAATTGAATTCAGAACCGTTCAGCATTCCTGTTTGAGGGTTGAATCTTCTTCCGTAAGTATCAAATTGTCTGAGTGTTGCCACGTTTGCTCCTGTTGCCGAAGATCTTCTGGTGTCGTGTACCTGTGGTGCACCTGTTGCAATCAAATTGAACGCATGCTTTTCATTAGGCTTGAACCCTGTAGAGAAAAACCATGAATATCCTTCACCTTTAGTTCCGTTGATGTAACCATCACCTTGCCAACGTGAAAGTAATACCGTAGTTCCCCATTTGTTTTTTAACCCTGAAGAATACATTGCCGATAATCTGGAGTAGTTGTCGTTACCCATCTCCGCTTTTATCATTCCTTTTTGCTCAGAATCTGTAGCCTTAGTTACAATATTGATCGTTCCTCCTACAGACGGAACTACAAATTTAGATGCTCCCAAACCTCTCTGAATCTGAATAGAACTTGCAATATCTGCCAGTCCGGTCCAGTTAGACCAGTAAACAGTACCTCCCTGCATATCGTTCACAGGCTGTCCGTTGATGATTACCGCAATATTGGCACCATCAAAACCTCTCATGTTAATTCTGCTGTCTCCAAATCCACCACCTACTTTGGTAACGTATACAGATGGTGTAGACTTCATAATCTCAGGGAACTCTCTGTTTCCTAATTTCTCCTGAATTTCAGCTGCCTTAATGTTGGAAACTGCTACAGGTGTTTTTCTTTCTTTGGCTGTCTGGGAAAGGTTTCTTCCCACCAACATCACCTCATCAATAGATTTCGATTTCTCTAAAGAATCCTTCGTACTCTGCCCATAATACAAGGCGGCAGTTGGTAATACAAGCGCTATAAGAAGTCGCTTCTTGAAAATAGTGTTCATGAAATAAACTAGCGTGTTTGATTTTAAGGCTGCAAAGATGAATATTTTATTTTGAATAGAGTATTAAATCTTTACCAAGTGATTTTATGAAAAATATCATATCAGATTATTGCTCTTTTTTTTGGATATCTCATATTAATTTCACTTTATTATTTTCAATTTGGCAAGTAAACATTCCGGCTTAACTATTATTTAATCTCTTGATTTTGTATATACTCTGCAGATTAGAGGTTTTAAGCAGATAAAAGCCTTGTTTTTTTAAATTTAAATTAACATTATTTATATAGAATATTAAAAAATAGCTAAAGTGTTTAAAAGTAATTGTATTGTCAATTTTTTAATCTTTTAACCCATCTTTTTAAATCAATTTCTAAATTTACACTCAAAATTAAAGTAATGACCCCAGAAAAAAAGAAACTCATCACCGATAGCTTCAATCGTTCCGAAACTTTGAAATTCTATAAAGCAGAACTTCTGGAAACAGAAACCGATTTTATATCCATCAAAATTCCTAAAATGGAGCTGATGACCAGAAAAGCTGGGATGTTCAATGGTGCCATGATTGCTTCATTAGTAGATGTTTCCTCAGGATATGCAGCCGTGAGCCATTATCCGGAAGATTGCTATGTAGTGACTGTGGAACTGAAGGTAAACTATCTGCGTCCGGCAATGGGAGATGCTTTGGTTTCAAAATCGTATGTTATTAAAGGTGGAGCTAAAATAAGTGTGATCAGAACAGAAATCTATGTTCAGAGTGAAGGCTCTGATTCAGAAAGTCATGTGGCAACTTCATTGGTGACAATGATGAAGATTAAGTAATATATCCAATCTGAAATCTTCCTTCAATAAAGGGTTTGATGAATATTTTTCACTAAAATGGAATGGCTTTTGCTCAACAAAACGAATAACATTAAAAAATAACGATATGAACTTAATTATCCGATTGTTTGTCACTGCAATAGTTGCCTATCTTTTAACTAAAGTTTTACCGGGAGTACATTTTGAAGGATTTTCAACCGCTATTATTTTTGCAATAGTACTTGGGGTTTTAAACATATTTGTAAAACCTATTTTAAGTCTGTTCGGACTTCCGCTTACTATCCTTACTTTAGGGTTCTTTGCATTGGTAATCAATGCTGGAATTATCCTGATTGCTGATTATTTTATAGATAGTATGGTGGTAGATGGCTTCTGGTGGGCATTTATCTTCAGTATTCTATTATCAATCGTTACTTCACTGGCGAATTCAATGTTCTCAGATGGAGATTAATAAATGTAATAAGATATAATATACAGAAGTCCGTTGGTAAATTCCAGCGGATTTTTTTTGTCTTAATGTTTTTAATTTTGAAAAAGGGTATCATTAATAAAAATAACAAATTGGAGTGCTTTGTTCTATTATCTTCCTTTTAAACCTTTGTTCTTTTGATATTTTATGAGGTACAGTTAATTTTAATTGTTAATTCTTTCGTTAATTTTTATTTTAAATATTAACTTTGGCAATCTTTGAATTTAATGAAAGGGTTTTGTAAGATCACTGTGATTTTATAAGGTCCGATAAAAATGAATATCAACATATGAAACTTAAGTACAGCCTGCTGGCTTTGGCAGCTCCGCTTTTAATGAATGCACAACAATTAATGACGCCTGAGATTCTTTGGACTTTGAAAAAAGTAGGAGTACAGGCAGTTTCACCGGATCAAGCTTCTCTTATCTATAAAGTAGGACAGGTAGATCTGAAAACAGAGAAAACAAAAAATGAGAACTATTTCCTTAATGTTCTTAATAATCAGTCTTCAAAAATCGATTTCGGTAAAAAATCATTGATCCAATGGGATAAAAACGGAATTTATGCTCAGGAAGGTGATAAAATTTATCTTTCAAAAGATGCGGGAAAAACGTGGACAGAATTTTATACTATCGGTGAAGTAGACAATATCGTTATTTCTCCAGACGGGAAAAGAATTGCTTTCAGTAAGCAGGTTCTGGTAGAAAAATTGATGGGGAAAGACAAATACAGCGATACTCCTAAAACTACCGCTCAGGTATACACAGACCTTAACCACAGACATTGGGATTATTTCAATGAAGGAAAATACAACCACGTATTTGTAGTAAATACAGCCGATAAAGTAGAAGCTGCTAAGGATCTTTTGGAAGGAAAAACGTGGGATTCTCCACAAAGACCTTTCGGTGGTGCTGAAGATTTTATCTGGAGCCCGGATTCTGCACAGCTTTTATATGTTACAAAACCTAAAAGCGGTAAAGAATATGCTACAAGTACCAATACGGATATCTTCGCATATGATATGGCAACAGGGACCACGAAAAACCTTACTGAAACCAATAAAGGATATGACGTAAATCCAAAATTCAGCCCGGACGGAAAATCTCTGATCTGGCAGAGTATGGCTAGAGACGGTTATGAAGCTGATAAAAATGATGTGAAAATCATGGATTGGAAGTCAGGGAAGACAACTAACCTTACTGCCGCTTGGGATGACAGCGTTTCAGGAGATGTACTTTGGGGTGCAGATTCAAAAACAATTTACTTTACAGCTGCTTACAGAGGGACAAAACAATTGTTCTCTTTAGATTCAAAATCTGCAAAAGTTCAGCAGATTACTAAAGGAGACTTTGATGTGAATGAAGTTTTCACAGACAATAAAACTTCAGTATTAGTAGGAAGAACAGACGTAAACCACGCTACTGAATTATTCTCTGTAAACCTTAAAAACGGAGAAATGAAGCAGGTTACCGAGGCAAATAAAGATGCTTATGCTAAATTGGCTCAGGGTAAATCTGAACTGAAAATGGTAAAAACTTCAGACGGAAAAGAAATGGGCGTATGGTTCCACTATCCTCCGAATTTTGATCCAAACAAAAAATATCCGACATTAGTATACTGCCAGGGAGGACCACAGTCTGCATTGACGCAATATTTCAGCATCAGATGGAACTTTGCTCTAATGACAGCTAACGATTATATCGTAGTGGCTCCAAACAGAAGAGGTATGCCGGGCTGGGGTACAAAATGGAATGAAGAGATTTCAAAAGACTGGGGCGGACAGCCAATGAGAGATTATCTTGCAGCAACAGATTATGCTAAGACATTACCATACGTAGACGGTGATAGAGTAGCGGCTGTAGGAGCAAGCTACGGAGGATACAGCGTATTTATGTTAGCAGGAATTCATGAAAACAGATTCAAAACATTTATCGCTCATGATGGATTATTTGATATGAAGTCATGGTATCTTACAACAGAAGAACTTTGGTTTGCAAACTGGGATATCGGTTCTCCATGGGAAAAACCACAGCCAAAAGCTTATACAGAATTCAACCCGAGCAACTTCGTAGAAAAATGGAACAAGCCTATCATGATCGTTCAGGGAGGAATTGATTTCCGTGTTCCTTACGAACAAGGACAGGAAGCTTTCCAGGCAGCGAAATTAAGAGGATTAAAATCTAAATTGGTTTACTTCCCGAATGAAAATCACTGGGTACTTCATCCACAAAACGGATTGGTATGGCAGAGAGAATTCTTTGACTGGTTAAAAGAAACATTATAATATATCAATGGGAAGCGGGCTTTAGCCCGCTTTTTTTTATGAAAAAATTCAATGATTTATCAGTCGAGATAATTGTTTTGATTTTTAAATTTTGATAGCTGAATTCCATTGGCTTTAGCCTAACCCTAAATAAAAATATATTTAAAGCCTGCATAATCCAAAAAAAATAATTCAATATATTTGAATATGCAAAACCGTATTTCTTCATTTCCTCCACTTATTGATGATCTGTCTGAAATCCTGATTCTGGGTTCAATTCCTGGGGTGAAATCATTGGAAAAGCAGCAATACTATGCCCATCCCCAAAACAAATTCTGGAAAATCATCTTTGAATTGCTGCATGAAGAATTTACCGATGACTATTCTAAAAAATTGGAGATTTTAAAGAAGCACCATATTGCTCTTTGGGATGTTATTGATTCCTGCGAAAGAAAAGGAAGCCTTGATTCAGAAATTAAAAATGAAGAAGCCAATCAGATTGCTGAATTATTGGAAGAACATCCGAATGTGAAAGCTATTTTCTGCAATGGTGGAAAATCCTATAAGAACCTGCAAAAGCTGTTAGGGAAAAATTACGGATTACCAATTTACCAACTCCCGTCTACGAGCCCGCTTCATACAGTTTCTTTTGAGAAAAAATTTGAGGAATGGAAGAGGATTTTAGAGTTTTTAGGTGAGGGAGTTTGAGTGTTGTAGGGTTTTTGGAGTGGGAGAATATTAGAGTATTAGAGTGGGAGAGTTTTAGTGTAATGTTGAAATAAAAGATAAATTCCTACGGAATGACAAAGTGTGTAATCTAAACGTTTTGCTTGTCATTCCGTAGGAACCTTAATATTGTATTTCTTTTTACTTAAGGAAAATAAAAGATCTGAAATCATTCACTTCCCAAGAATTCTCTTAAACCTTTCAGTAGCTCCAATTGATTTTTCGTTCGGTCCAGATTATGTTCCGGATATTGGGTAGAGTAATAGGTGCTTCCGTTCAGATAATCAGTTAGAAAACGAATTTCCTGAATATAAATAGCGACCTGTGCAGCATAATCAAGGCTCATAATTTCCTGAGGAGTCAGTTTTTCTTTTAAATAGAACAAGAATCCTTCTTTTACAGCCTTATACATTTCCGGATTGAAATTGTTTATAGCACTTCCGTCGTCTTCGAGCGTAGTATTCGTATAGGATTGGATCATTGTTCCAAAATCATATAAAATAGTTGAGATCATCATTGTATCCAGATCAATAACTGCTAAAGGTTTATGATTTTGATCGAAGAGGATATTGCTGATTTTTACATCTGCATGAATAATTCTTTTGGGAATCTGATTGTTCTTCTCCATTTCAATCCATTGATCAGGCAAGGATAGAAACTGGTTGGTGATTTCTATTTCTGCTTTTGCTTTTTCTTTTAAAGAAGGAACTGCATTTTCCAGTGCACTTTTATAATCTGCAACTCTTTTCTCAAAATTAAGAAAATTGGGAAGAGAGTCTTCAATAGCAGGAAGGTTTTCAGTATTTACAGTGTTAAGAAAATAACTGAATGCTTTAGCTGCTTCAAAAGCTGTTTGTAAAGATGGTGCCGCAAGGAAGGTTATGCTGTTTTCTATAAAACTTAACATACGCCATGAATCTCCATTGGCATCATTTACCAGAAACTTGTTCGTTAGAGAAAGAACGGGTTCTATAATTTGAAGCTGGTAATTATTGGATTGAAGAATTTCATTAATCATTAAATGATTATTGACAATCACTTCCGGTTGTTTGAAAACATGAGTATTGATTTTTTGAAGAATAAATTTTTTTGCCCGATCTTTATCTTTCAAAAGATAGGTGGTATTGATCAATCCGTCAGTAATAGGAGCGAGCTCATAATTATCCGTCCCGATAAACTCAATTACAATAGTATTTAACTCCATAAATTTTCAGGATATCTGTTTTTTTGAATTTCTGCCATCAGAAAATCTTTAATATGTTTTTTATCATCGGCGTACGTTACTCCCATCCATTGAGAAGGAGAAGCTTTAACCTTTACTCTTACGTTGTTTTCATCCATCATTCTTTGTACCGCACTCGGAATATAAAATTCATGTCTGGATGTAGGATCAGACTCTATAAAATCATAGAAATAAGCTTCCAGAGAGCAGAAAATATGAGGATTAAAAATGAAAAAATTCATGGAAACCAAAGTGTCAGGATCCAGTTTTATGTTTTCGCCGTTTTTAGTATAAATAATAGAGCCATTAAGCCTTTGAATAGAAGTTTGTTCCTCTACCCGAACCAGATAATTTTCAGCATCTAAAGTACATATTCCTCGTGCTACAGTTCCATGACCGCTCAGTGTTGTACCTACAGGATAAGCAATCATCCCGAATTCAGAATCGGAAATATGATGGTGATCAATTTCATGGGCAGCAAGCAAATAAGCTTCTTTTCCATAAAAATCATCCGCATTGATCATAATAAAAGGTTCCTGTATGGCATATTTTGCACATAAAACAGCATGCGCAGTTCCCCACGGTTTTTCGCGTTCAGGATAATCAAAACCCTGCAAAGGAATACTGTTCATTTCCTGATATACCCAATGCAGCTCAAAACCTTTTGCTTCAGAAATGACATTCAGTCGTTCAATATAACTTTGAGGAATTAATGAGTTGACAATAATAACCACTTTTGAGAAACCTGCTTCCAAAGCATCATAGATAGAATACTCCAGAATGGGCGAACCATTATCAAGTATCCCATCCACCTGCTTCAATCCTTTATAGCGACTGCCTAATCCGCCTGCTAATATGAGTAATGTCTTCTTAGAACTCATCAGTCATTCCAAATACAGGTTTACGGGTTTTCCATTTTCCGTTGGTAAAATCAGGTATTTCAACTACCTGACCTCCCTTAGCAATAGACTCTTCACTCAATGGAGTAATGGAATACCATAGGGCAAGGTCATAGACATCCATCGGGAACTCAATATTTCTTTTGATACATTCAATGAAAGTATTCATGACGAAGAAATCCATTCCACCATGTCCGGCACCTGCAGCAACGTTTTCAAACTTCTTCCACATCGGGTGATCATATTCTTTCATCCATTTTTCCGTATTATCCCAACGGTGGGTGTGATTCATTGTTTTTTCAAAGTAAATATGTCCTTGATTAAAATCTCCCCATCCGAAATCCTGCCACAATCCATCAGTTCCCTGTACACGGAATCCAAGATCATAAGGTCGTTGTAAGCTGGTATCGTGAGTTAAGAGTATAGTTTCCCCGTTGGCACAGGCGATTTGTGTAGTGACAATATCTCCCTGATTGAATTTTACCTTTGCATTCGGGTGGTTTTCTCCACCTTTGGCATGTTCTACAATATATTTATGCAATCCTACAGACTTTGATGAGAAAGAAGAAAGCCTTGTTAAGCGGTTTCCGCGGTTAATATCCATCATCATTGCAATAGGTCCTAATCCATGCGTAGGATAAAGCTCCCCGTTACGTTTTACATAATGCTCTGTTCTCCATTTCGCTTCACTGAACCCTTTTTCTCCAAATTCAGCTCCGGAATTGTAAGGAGTAACTCCATCATTGAAAAGTACACCTCTCAGATCATGCTGATAGCCGCCTCTTCCATGCACCAATTCCCCGAACATTCCTTTACGCACCATATTCAGAATTGCCATTATATCTCTTCGGTAACATACATTTTCCATCATGAAAATAGGAACTTTCGTTTCCTCATATACTTTCACAAATTCCCAGCAATCCTCAAGCTTGATGGCTCCGGAAACTTCCATTCCCACAATCTTTTTAGCACGCATTGCCTCTACACCCTGTGTAAGGTGCCACTCCCATGGAGTTGCAATCACAACCGCATCTATCGTTTTTAATTTCAGGAGATTTCGGTAGTCATATTCACCATTAGAAAATTCCTGGGCTGCCGATTTATTATTGTCTTTAAGAATTTTTTGAGATGCAGCCAGCATTCTCTTATCCGGATCAGCAAACGCTACAATCTCTACATCATTACGTTTTGCCAGTAATTTTACGTGTTCCTGACCACGAAGACCTACCCCGATAAATCCTACGCGAACCTTTTTATCTGTTTTAAAATCATTGGAATAAGCAAACATGGAATTGGGCAATACCAATGCACCAAAGCTTGCCAGTGCAGCCGTTTTAATGAAACTTCTGCGGGAAGTATTATTCTCCATCTATTTTTTTTCTAAATATATTAAATCTTTTGTAAATCACGATAGGGTGGGAGAAGGGTGTGGGGAGAGTTTGAGTGTGTGAGTTTTTGAGTGTTTGAGTGTGTGGGAATTGGAGTGGGAGCGTTTTTCGGGTAATAGATATGGGGATGAGAATCCCTGATGGAGAAAATTAATGTTTTAGTATAAGGAAGATACTGAATGGCTTATTATAGCTTCTGGAAAAACAATCATCTCATTATATGATCATTCCCATCTTTTGGAGGGGTGGCAAAAACTCTTTGAATTTTTGACGGGTGGTTAATAAAGGATTAAACTTATATAAAATTCACCATTCACTTGCGGAGCAAAATTGACTATTGATCTCTAAATCAAAAATTAATCACTGCCCATAGTAAGCTTTAATCAGTTTTTCCCTCATTTTATTCAGGTATTTGATGTCTTTTGTATTGGAAAGAATGATTAAACTTAAGTTCTTATCAACCAAATGTACCCAGTTAGCGCTATGTCCATAGCCCTCTCCCTGCCGTTCTGCAAATATTGTATTCATGGTACCGAACTTTTTAGGATATACCCAGAAGCCTAATGCGGTGTCTTCTAACTTTTTGTCAGCAGTAAGCATAACCTCCAAGGTCTTTTTATTAAATAATACCGAATTAAATACTGCCTGATCAAAAACTAACAGATCCTTGGGAGTTGAATACATCGCTCCGGCAGAATAGAAATTATCAATATAGCTATTGGTGGGCATATAGAGAGCGAACGGATCGGATGGTTCTGCAAAATATCCTTCATCTATATTTTTAATAATATCATTATGATGAAGAAAACCCGTACCTTCCATTTTAAGAGGAGTCAATATTTGCTCTTTGAGAACCTCTTCAAAAGGTTTTTTATAGATTTTTTCAATAATTTTCCCCAGCAGGATGAAATCCCCATTATTGTAACTGAATTTTGTTCCGGGTGGATCTATCAGTTTTTCAGAAAGATAAGTAGTGATAAAATCATCAAGATTCCAGATGGTATTATCATAAGCCTGATGAATAAGTTCCGGTGAGCTGATGTCTTTATTTTCTCTGCCGCTGCTGTAAGTAAGCAGATTTCTGATGGTTGCTTTTTGCGCTGCTTCTCCTTTATATTCCGGATAATAGGTGGCGATGGTTGCCTCTAAATCAATCTTTCCCTTTTCATAAAGCTGCATGATTAATACGGTTGTAAATGTCTTTGTAAGTGAGAAAATGTGAAATCGTGTTTCATCAGAAAAAGGAATGTCATAATGCCTGTTGGATAGCCCTTTGTAAGTAAGTAGTTCAGTTTTTCCATTTTTGGCTAATAGAACCGAACCGTTAAAATTATCTTCTTTCACACACGAATCGATGACTTGCTCTACTTTCTGTATCTGCGGGTAGGCTGCACTGATGATCATCAAGAATAGCCCTGATAGGATATTTTTCATAGGTTCGTAATATAAGTGTAATGAACTGAATTACTTACTTCAAAGATAGCTATTTATGAATTACTTTTCCATATAATATACCTCCTCATAAGGTTGAATAAGTACCCATCCGTGTCCTGAGAATTTCATTTGAAACTCTTCACCACTTCCTCTTCCGATAAGGCTTTTAAAAGAAACGTTTGTCTTCAGTTCCGGGCTGAGATTTCCGGACCATGCAACCGTAGCATTAGGATCAGTGAAAACAGGAGTGTCAGGCGTTACCAGTAAAGTTAAAGGATCTCCGTGGGTTGTAATCGCAATATGCCCCGTTCCTGAAAGTTTTACCTGAAAAAGACCGCCAGACATCATGCCTGCAATGCTTTTAAGCATCGTGATATCACTTTTTACACTTTGCTCATGAGCTAAGACATCATTACCATTCACACATACAGATTCATTATTCAGGTAAAGGATACGAACCTTCTTCCCGGAATCTGCTACATATAATTTTCCCGTTCCTTCAGCCTTCATCAATTTACTTCCTTCACCACTGATGGCTTTCTTCAAAAGATTTCCGAGACCACCGGCTAGCATTCCCTGTCTTTCAAAATTAATATTTCCAACGTAGCTTACCATACTTCCTCTTTTTGTCCATACCGCCTGATTATTAAGATTGATTTCTAAAAGATGCTTTGTTTCCAGTTCAAAATAATCCCTCTGCTGCGGATTCTCCTTCGTCTCATTGATAAACGCTTCAATTGAATATTTGCTCATAATTATAATTTTTTAATTTGTTATTTGTATTACTTTAGTTTGCAGAGTTTATACTCCCGCTTGTTACTTTTAGGATTCAGATCTACAAATTCATATTCTTCAAAATTAGCAAGATTAGCCTTGAATATTTCAGTGGCTTCTTCTATGGTCCAGGTTTGAGGATAATGAAATCCGTCGAACTTTACATTGAAAATCTGTGCTTTGAAGTCATGGCAAAACTCATTCTCGCCAGAATAGCCCAACGCTATTTTACCAGTCCAGATGATATCATATTCATTATTATCTTTCTTTGAAAATCGAATTTGATGATCTGCGCAGCTATCGTGTCCCAGCAAATAAATACTAAAGTCGAGATCTTCATCATCAAGATCCTGTCCGGAAGAAAGGTTATTGCTGAAAATATCATTTTTAACAATCTCATCGAAATTTAGTTTTTCACCAGGTACATTCATTCTGATTCCTCTTTTTTCACCCCAATAATTTGACGATAAAGTGCAGGCATGATAGTTTTTCCATACTGTTTTGGAGTTCCAATCAGACATATCTTCATCTTCTTCCTCAATGTTTTCATCATCATTTGCATCATAATCTTCAGTTTTTAAATGAAAATCAAAGCTGATAAACCCATATGTATCAATTCGTCCGCTCCAGATAAATGATTCAATTGCATGTCCGTTAGGATACGGATTATCAGTGAAATATATTTTACTTATACACTCCATAGTTCATTTCAATTTTTCCAAAAATACTATTTTTATGCTTTAAAATTTCCCGTAAAATCACGGTTTTATATTTGAATCAAAAATAATACTTGACAAAGGGGTATTCAATGTCGTATATTTGCACTCCGAAAATTACACCATGTAATTTCAATAATTTTTAAACCGTAATTTAAAAAATGAAAACATCAGATTTTAATTTTGATCTTCCTGCGGAATTATTGGCAGAACACCCATCAGAGCACAGAGACGAAGCTAGATTAATGGTACTTGATAGAAAAACACAAACTATCGAGCACAAATTATTCAAAGATGTAGTGGATTATTTTGATGAAGAGGATTTGTTTATCTTCAACAATACTAAGGTTTTCCCTGCACGTCTTTATGGAAACAAAGAAAAAACAGGTGCTAAAATTGAAGTTTTCTTATTAAGAGAACTAGATAAAGAAACAAGAGTTTGGGATGTTTTAGTAGATCCGGCAAGAAAAATCAGAATTGGTAACAAATTATTCTTCACAGAAGACGAATCTTTGGTAGCTGAGGTTATCGATAATACAACTTCAAGAGGGAGAACGTTAAGATTCTTATTCGACGGTTCTTACGACGAATTCAGAGCAAAACTTAAGGAATTAGGAGAAACTCCACTTCCAAAATATATCAAAAGAGCAGTAGAGCCGGAAGATGCAGAAAGATACCAGACCATCTATGCTAAAGTAGAAGGAGCAGTAGCTGCACCTACAGCAGGTCTTCACTTCTCTAAGCACCTGATGAAGAGATTAGAGATCAAAGGGATCAATTTTGCAGAAGTAACGCTTCACGTAGGATTAGGAACTTTCAACCCAATTGAGGTAGAAGATCTTTCTAAGCACAAAATGGAATCTGAAGAGATCATCATTGATGAGAAAAATGCTGCTATCATCAACAAAGCAGTAGAGTCTCACAGAAGAGTTTGTGCAGTAGGTACTACTACAATGAGAGCATTAGAAACTTCTGTTTCTTCAAACAAAAAAATCTCTGCTTTCAACGGATGGACAAATAAATTCATTTATCCGCCTCACGATTTCGGAGTTGCTAACTCAATGATCACGAATTTCCACACACCGAAATCTACATTAATCATGATGATTGCTGCATTTGCTGGAAGAGATTTCATCATGCATGCTTATGAAGAAGCCGTAAAAGAAAAATATAAATTCTATTCTTACGGTGACGCAATGTTAATTCTATAAAAAAGATATTAGGTAAAAGGTTGCAGGTAGTAGTTACCTGTAACCTGAACCCTAAAATCTACAACCTTACAATGAAAGATATCCGTACATTATCACTAGATCAGCTTAAAGATTACTTTGTATCTTTAGGAGAAAAGCCGTTTCGTGCGAAACAGGTCTATGACTGGCTATGGAGCAAAAATCTCCACTCGATCGATGAAATGACGAATCTTTCGAAACCTCTTCGTGAAAAAATTGCCGAAGAATATACCATTAATCCTGTTTCCGTAGATCTTCTTCAAAAAAGTACCGACGGAACCATCAAAAACGGAGTGAAACTTCACGACGGATTGCTGGTGGAATCTGTTCTTATTCCTACAGAAACAAGAACCACAGCCTGTGTATCCTCACAGGTAGGCTGCTCATTGAACTGCGAATTCTGTGCTACTGCAAAACTGAAAAGAATGAGAAATCTTGAAGTTGCTGAAATTGTAGACCAGGTAGCTTTAATTGATAGCCAGAGTAGAATGTATTTTGACAGACCTCTTTCCAATATCGTATTCATGGGAATGGGAGAGCCAATGATGAACTACAAAAATGTAGTGGAAGCTATCCGAAAAATTACCCAGCCGGAAGGATTAGGAATGTCCCCAAGAAGAATTACGGTGTCTACTTCAGGAATTCCCAAAATGATCAAAATGCTTGCTGATGATGAATTGCGTGTAAAACTAGCTCTTTCTCTTCACTCAGCTATTGAAGTTAAGCGTAATGAGATCATGCCTTTCTCAGATAAATTCCCGTTAACAGATATCATGGAGTCACTTCAATATTGGTATCAGAAAACCGGTTCAGTAATCACTTTCGAATACTGTGTATGGAAAGGAATCAATGATGGAGACGAAGATATCAAAGCTTTAATCAAATACTGTAAACAGGTTCCTTCAAAAGTAAACCTCATCCAATATAACCCAATCGGGGACGGAAAGTATGACCAGTGCAACAAACAGGCTGAAGAAAATTATATCAGACAGCTTGAAAATGCAGGAATTACAGTGATGGTCAGAAGAAGCCGTGGAGGAGATATAGACGCTGCCTGCGGACAGTTGGCAAATAAAAACGCTGATTAAAATTTCCTTAAAAAAAACTTAAAATTCTCTTAAGACATAGCCTAAAACCCTACCTTTGCACAAAATTATTTTGTGATGATGGATTTTTTTATGAGTGAGGACGGGTTAGAAAATGTTTATGCGTGGTCTATTCCGTTGCATGCTACTGTTATTTTAGCTGAAATGATTTATAGCCATGTTTCCGAGGCGAAATTATATAGTGGAAAAGATCTTGCAACCAATGTTTATCTTGCTTTGATGAACTTCGGTCTTGACCTTATCATGAAGGCGTTTGCAATGGGGGTAATGTTTTTCTTTTACAACCACAGACTTTTTTCATGGGAGTTTAGCATCTGGTATTTACTGGCTTGTTTTATAATCACAGATTTTGCGTACTATGTGCTGCATTATGTAGACCATCGTTCCAGAGCTTTCTGGGCTGTACATATTACACACCATAGTTCAGAATACTTCAACCTTACCACAGGATTCAGAAGCCCTGTATTACAGCCGCTTTACAGATATTTATACTTTTCACCATTAGCTTTCTTAGGATTTAATCCTTGGCATATCATGGTAGCTTATGCTATCGGACAGGTATATGGAACATGGGTGCATACCCAAACTGTAAAAAGCATGGGATTCCTTGAATATATTCTGGTAACACCTTCTCACCACCGTGTACACCACGCTTGTAATATTAAGTACCTCGATAAAAACATGGGAATGTGCCTGATTATTTGGGATAAAATTTTTGGAACCTTCCAGAAAGAAGACCCTAATATTCCTGTGAAATATGGTATCTATCCAAAAATGCCGGATAACAGACCAGATACTGTTCTCTTCTACGAATGGAGAAAAATATGGAAAGACCTGAAACAGCCGGGATTAAAATTTACTGACAGAATCAATTATATTTTTAATTCGCCGGGATGGAGACATGACGGAACCGGAAAAACGGTGAGACAATACCAAAAAGAATACTTTGCAAAACAGGCTCAAAAAGAGCAGGCAAAGAATAAGAAAGAGCAGAAAACTGCTTAATTTATATTTAAAACAATAAAAATCTCTATAGAAGGACGGGCTTTGAGCTCGTCTTTCTGCTTTTTAGATACTTGTAAGATAAGTAAAAGAAATTACGTTCGAATATATACAGTATTTGTGTATTCTTTATCTTATTTATACATCATCCTTAGATACTTAAAATATCAATCCGGAATCTTTCATTTAAACTAAAAGCCCTATTTTTGTCTCATGAAAAGAACATTTCTGTTATTGGCTTTTCTTGCCTTTCAAACTGCATTTTCTCAACAAACAGATTTCCTGAAAATCAAAAAATACAGAGTCAGCCGCTTGGATGATAAAATCCAGGAAACTTCCGGACTGAATATTTTTAACGGAAAGCTCTACACTTTTAATGATAGTGGAAACGCTCCTGAACTCTATGAGATCAATAAAACCTCAGGAGAAGTGATTAAAACTTTAAAAGTAAACGCAAAAAATACCGACTGGGAAGCGTTAACCAATGATGGAAGCCATTTTTATATCGGTGACTTTGGGAATAATGACGGAAGCAGAAGACACCTTACTATTTATAAAGTTCCTTTTCAGGGAGACAGCATACAAAATAATCTGATAAAGGAAATTAAATTTCATTATCCTGAGCAGACAGACTATAAATCGAGCTATTATAATACTGATTACGATGCCGAAGCGATGATATTTGCCCACGGAAAAATTCATTTGTTTACCAAAGAATGGGTATCAAAATCTACGGCACATTATATAATTGATCCTGAAAAAAATGAAAAACAGGATGCTGTAAAGGCTGAAGATTATAAAACGAATTTCATGGTAACCGATGCAGCATACTTTGATAGAAAGCTTTATTTGGTGGGGTATAGCAAGAAAACAGAAGTTTTTATGGATGTTTTTACAGAAACAGAACCAGGCATTTTTTTCAAAGAAAAACCGAAACATTATTACTTAGGAAGTGCTTTGTCAATTGGTCAGATTGAAGGAATTGCCGTAGACGAATCCGGAATTTCCATTTCGGGGGAAAAATTTAAATCTCCGCTGGGAAGTACAAAACCGGCACTTTATTTTATCCCAAAAGAACAATTCAAAGATTAATTATCCTTTACAATTGAGCGAAAAAAATTATCTTTGTGAGAATTAATAATTATTCACCCAGCATTCGCAGATTTTGGCAAATACAGTAGAAGAGATTAAACGACCAATCAATGAGGAAATGAAACTTTTCGAGCAGAAGTTTTATGAATCGATGCAGAGTAAAGTAGCTTTATTAGATAAAGTAACCCGTTTTATTGTTACCACCAAAGGAAAACAGATGCGTCCGATGTTTGTGTTTCTTTGTGCTAAGCTGGTAGGAGATGTTACAGAAAAGACCTATCGCGGAGCTTCCATGATTGAATTGATCCATACCGCTACCCTTGTACATGATGATGTAGTGGATGAAAGCTTTAAACGTCGTAATTTTTTCTCTATTAATGCTTTGTGGAAGAATAAAATTGCCGTTTTGGTAGGAGATTATCTGTTATCAAAATCAGTTTTATTATCTACAGATCATAAAGATTATGACTTGCTTGGTGTAATCTCAAGAACCATCCGTGAAATGTCTGAAGGTGAGCTTCTTCAATTGGAGAAAGCGAGAAAGCTGGATATTACCGAAGATGTCTATTATGAGATCATTCGCCAAAAAACAGCAACTTTAATCGCTGCATGTTGTGAAATAGGGGTTTTATCCAACAGTACAGATGAAGTACTTGCCAAGAAAATGCAGGACTTTGGAACCTATACAGGGATGGCTTTTCAGATCAAAGATGACCTTTTCGATTATCTGAGCTCCAATGTAATTGGTAAACCTGTAGGAATTGATATCAAAGAACAGAAAATGACTCTGCCTTTGATCCATACTCTTAAAATTGCCAATGAAAAAGACAAAAAATACTATTTCGATACGATAAAACGTTATAATAATAATCCAAAACGAGTAAAGGAGTTAATAGAATTCGTTAAAAGTTCTGGTGGGTTAGAATATGCAATTACTGTAATGAAAGACTTCCAGCAGAAAGCAAAGGATATTTTGAATGAATTCCCGGATTCTGAAGCAAGAAAATCGTTACATATTATGCTGGATTATGTAATTGAGCGAAAATTTTAAATTAAATAATTTTCAGGGTTACAATAATAACGGCTAAAACTATACAAAATAAAGCGGTTAAAAATAAATAATCCGCAATACCTTCAAACGTATATTCCCGCCTTTCGCTTTTCGTTCTGATCGCCAGAAATGAAAAGAAGCAGCTGCATGCAAATAAGATGCAGGCAAGTCCTGCAAATTCATCCAAATACGTATTGTGGCTGATCTTGGCGATTTTTAGAGAGGTCATAATAATCAATGAAAATCCTAAAAGATTACTCGATGCATTCAGAATATGGGGTGACTTTTTTTCCATCTTTTACAAATTTTTTCAAAATAAAGCACAATTTTTTTTATTATCAAATTTTTAAAAAAGATTATTAAAAATTAAAATTAATTTAAAAAGTGTATATTAGCAAAATACTTGAAGAACAAAAACTTTTTTACTTAGCTATGCAAACAACCTATATTGAAACACAGCAAATATCCTTTCAAGATTTTAAAAATCAGATACTTGAAGATTACAAGTTAGGAAGGATTTCTCGTGAAATGTCTTATCTCGGAAGGAGAGAAGTACTTACCGGAAAAGCTAAATTCGGAATTTTTGGGGATGGTAAGGAACTTCCTCAGCTGGCAATGGCGAAGGTTTTCAGAAATGGAGACTTCCGTTCAGGGTATTATAGAGACCAAACTTTTGCATTGGCAATTAATGCTTTAACGGTTGAAAGTTTCTTTGCACAAATGTATGCTGATACAAGCGTGGAAAGAGAGCCGGCTTCAGCTGGAAGACAGATGAACGGACACTTTGCAACAAGAAGTTTAAATGAAGACGGAAGCTGGAAAGATTTAACGGCACAGAAAAATATATCTTCCGATATCTCTCCTACAGCGGGACAAATGCCAAGACTATTAGGACTAGCTCAGGCATCTACAATATATAAGAGTGTAAAATTTGACGGTTCTGAGAAATTCTCAAGAGAAGGAAATGAGATCGCTTTCGGAACAATCGGGGATGCTTCTACTGCTGAAGGTCATTTCTGGGAAACGTTAAACGCAGCATGTGCGCTTCAGGTTCCTATGATTGTATCTATCTGGGATGACGGATACGGAATTTCAGTTCCTACTAAAAACCAAAGAGCAAAAGCTGACATCAGTGAAATGCTAAGCGGTTTCCAAAGAAAAGAAGGTGAGAACCAGGGATGTGAGATTATTCAGGTAAAAGCTTGGGATTACCCGGCATTATTGGATGCTTATGCTAAAGCTGAACATTTTGCAAGAACAGAAAGTGTTCCTGTTGTAGTTCACGTGGTAGATGTTACCCAGCCTCAAGGACACTCTACATCAGGATCTCACGAAAGATATAAAAATGAAGCACGTTTAGCTTGGGAAGCTGAGTTCGACGGATTGGTAAAATTCAAAGAGTGGATTCTGAACTATTCTATTGAAATTGATGGTAAAGAAGAAGTAATCGCTACTGCTGAAGAATTAGATGCCATTGATGAAGAAGCTAAAAAAGCAGCTAAATCAGGACAAAAAACAGCTTGGGATAACTACCAGGGGGCTATTAAAGAATTAATTCAGTCTGTTGTTCCTTTAGTAGAAAACCTTAAAGGTCAAAATACTGAAGTGGAGGCAGCTCTTACTCATTTCAATAAATTAGTTACAAAAGCTAAGAAAGATGTATTCCATTTAGCCAGAAAAACTTTATTGGCAACAAGAGGTACTGATTCTGCAGAGAGAAACCAATTGATGCAAAAATACAACGAAGTAGCTGAAATTGAAAAAGACAACTACTCTTCACACTTATACTCTCAGTCTGAATGGAAAGCTGAAAATATTAAAGAAATCAAGCCTGTTTACTCAGACAATTCTGAAGATGTGGACGGAAGAGTTGTGATCAGAAACAACTTTGATAAAATATTTGAAAAATATCCTGAAACATTGATCTTTGGTGAAGATACCGGAAACATTGGTGACGTAAACCAGGGATTAGAAGGTATGCAGGAAAAGTATGGTGCGCTACGTATTGCTGATACAGGAATCCGTGAAGCTACTATTCTTGGACAAGGAATTGGTATGGCAATGAGAGGTCTGAGACCAATCGCTGAAATTCAGTATCTGGACTATGTTCTTTACTGCTTACAGGGAATGAGTGATGATCTTGCCACTGTACAATACAGAACAAAAGGAGGTCAGAAAGCTCCATTGATTATCAGAACAAGAGGGCACAGATTAGAAGGAATCTGGCATTCAGGTTCTCCAATGGCGGGAATTCTTAACCTTTCAAAAGGTATTTTAGTATTAGTACCAAGAAACCTTACAAAAGCAGCCGGATTCTACAACACAATGCTTCAGGCAGACGAACCAGCGATCATCGTAGAATGTCTGAACGGATACAGATTAAAAGAAAAACAGCCTGATAACTTAGGTGAGTTCACTGTTCCGGTAGGTAAAATTGAAGTGACAAAAGAAGGTAAAGACGTTACTTTGGTAACTTATGGTTCTACATGGAGAATCGTAACAGAAGCAGCTAACGAGTTGGAAAAACTTGGAATCTCTGCAGAAGTAATCGATATCCAGTCATTGATTCCTTTCGATTTATCTCACGAAATTGCTGAAAGTGTAAAGAAAACAAACAGATTAGTAGTAATCGACGAAGATGTGGAAGGAGGAACAACAGGATTTATCCTACAACAGATCTTAGAAAAGCAAAAAGCTTTCAGATACTTAGATTCAGATCCGTTGACGATTTCTGCTAACGATCACAGACCAGCTTATGCAAGTGATGGAGACTACTTCAGTAAGCCATCTACAGACGATATGGTAGAAAAGATCTATGCCATGTTTAATGAAACCAATCCTCAGAAATATCCTGCGATATTCTAATTAGGATTTAAGATAAATAAAAAACCGCTTTCAAATGTTGAAAGCGGTTTTTTTTATTTAGAATTTATGCTCTTGGTTGCAAATTATAAAATGTGGGATCAAAGCGCAAAAGTTGTGGGCTTAAAATATTTAGATCTGTTTAATTTTAAAATCTACCGCAAAGGATTTCTATTATTTGGTGTTGTATTTTAGGAAGCAAAACTTGAATCAATTGTATTGATTCTTTCTAAGTGTACGCGTACCTACATCACTTCATCAGTGACTTTTGTGGCTTTCTTAGCTCCTTATCAACAATCAATTCCATCATGTCTTTGCGTGTAAATAAAATGTTCTTTCCGAATAGAAATCCGTGCATTCGTAGCAAAATAGCATTAAGCTGTATAAGAGGTG
The DNA here is from genome assembly GCF_059515185.1 of Chryseobacterium sp. CS2K3. Taxonomy (NCBI): domain Bacteria; kingdom Pseudomonadati; phylum Bacteroidota; class Flavobacteriia; order Flavobacteriales; family Weeksellaceae; genus Chryseobacterium; species Chryseobacterium sp. CS2K3. The sequence goes on from NZ_JCAKRW010000007.1 coordinate 226,986, forward strand.
AAAAATATATATGTGACATTATGAAACATTATACATTCACCGCTTTCTTTTTTTCTTTATTCATCACACAATCTTCAGAATACTGTCCTTTCACCTGATATTTCGCTTCCCATTCTTCCAACAGATATAAAATAGGCAATAGCGCCAATCCTTTTTCCGTAAGAGAATATTCTACTCTTGGTGGCAGTTCTTTAAATTCTTCACGGATCACTAAACCGTCAGTTTCCATTTCGCGTAACTGATCCGTTAATACCTTTCTGGAGATCACATTAATACGTACAGCAAGCTCCCCAAAACGTAATTTTCGGTCTTTAATTACCAGTACAATAATGGGTTTCCATTTACTTCCCAAAGCAGCCATTGCTTTTCCTAGCGGGCAGCTGTATTGCATTAATTCATTCTTTTTCATAGAGATACGCTTGTTATTATGATGTCATGTAGAGTTAAAATGGCAAACGTTACTTTAATGTTACTAATGTAAGTTACTGCGAAGTTACCACTATTTTTTCAATAAAAGATACAAAAACAAACTATTATTAGTTACTTTGTGTAACAATTATAAAATACATATTTAAATATGAGTACATCATCATTATTTAAACCGTTTCAATATAAAAGTTTAGAGCTTAAAAACAGAATCGTAATGGCTCCTATGACCAGAGCACAGTCTGATAATGGCGTTCCTACCCAGAAAATCGCAGATTATTATGGAAGAAGAGCTGCTTCAGAAGTAGGATTGATTCTTTCAGAGGGAACTGTTATCAATAGACCAGGGTCTAAAAACTTACAGAATATTCCTGATTTTTACGGAAATGAAGCGCTAAACGGCTGGAAAAATGTAATTGATACCGTACATAAGAACGGTGGTAAAATGGGACCCCAGATCTGGCATGTTGGCGACACTAGAATGTCTGAAGATTATCCTTTGGTTGCGATGGAGAAAGCTTCCACAATGACTCTTGAAGATATTCAGGATACCATTGCACAGTTTGCAGCTTCTGCAAAATCAGCAAAAGATCTTGGTTTTGACTGTCTTGAAATTCACGGCGCACATGGCTATCTTATTGATCAGTTTTTCTGGGAAGTAACCAATACAAGAACAGATGAATATGGAGGGAAAACGCTAAAGGAAAGAAGCAGATTTGCTGTGGAAGTAGTAAAAGCAATCAGAGAAGCAGTAGGGGAGGATTTTACGATAATTCTTCGTCTTTCACAATGGAAACAGCAGGATTATAAAACAAAGCTGGCTCTTACGCCAAACGAAATGGAAGATTGGTTATTGCCTTTAAAAGAAGCCGGAGTAGATATTTTCCACTGTTCACAGCGTCGTTTCTGGGAACCTGAATTTGAAGGATCAAGTTTAAACTTTGCAGGTTGGGCTAAGAAAATTACAGGGCAGCCAACCATTACTGTAGGTTCTGTAGGGTTAAACGGAGATTTCCTGAATGCTTTTGCAGGACAGGGAACTGAAAAAACAGATCTGACTGAACTGATCAAAAGACTGGATAATGAAGAATTTGATCTTGTAGCCGTAGGACGTGCTATTTTGCAGGATTACGAGTGGGTAAAGAAGATCAAAGACGGCAATACAGCAGATATTTCGGACTTTACAGCAGAAAGTATGAGCGTATTATTTTAATATGATGAATGAAAGTAAATAAATTTCGTAGTTGATTTTTAACAGCATATTTTATTCACTAACGAAGTAAAGTTTACGATTTACTATTCATATTAATCATCATAATTCACTTTATTTTATATTTAATTTTCACCTATTTATTAAAGAAACCCGCCTTCAGAAATTCTGAAAGCGGGTTTTATGTTTTTAAAATCTGCAATAGGTTTCTGCCATTTCGCAGGTCCAGTAGCTCGGTCCTCCGTTTTCACCTTTATGATGGCAGGCAATTTGTCCTTCTCCACATTGTGGAGCATTCCCACCCTTGATTTTCTTTAATTCTGATTTTACTAATTTCTTTAAATTTTTCATAGTTAATAGTTTTCAGTATTGAGATTTCTTTTCAATTAGATAGTGCATTATTCACATTCCTGTGTGGTTAAAATACATCTCCAACGAGCGCGCCCGCCAGAAAAATATAAACAAGGAGTTGTGTCTGCTGGGCAGTCTGGAGCATTTCCTCCATTAATTTTCTTTAATTCTGACTTTGCTAATTTTCTAAGGTTTTTCATGTTGTAGTGATTTGTTAGTGGTTGCAAATGTAATATTTTTTATGAATACTGCAAGGTTTTTATTTGGATTTTGAAATAAGTATAAGTTAATAGTATTGTGTCATTTTTTCTTTTCTTTGTTAATCAATTTATATTCGAAAAAAGAGACTTTAGAAACAGTTATACTATTCGGATGATCATAGAAGAGAAGCAAAGAGAAATTAAAACTAAAACTATTATATTTAAAAATGAAGATGATGAATTACATAAGCATTGTATCTTTTTCAATTTTGATCAGTACATTTTCCTGTACCAAAACAGACCATAAACCTGTTGTACAAAAAACGGAGCAGAATCAGAAAATAAAGGCAGATACGGTAATCACCACATCAGCTGTATTATTGCTGAGCCCTGATGAAAAAGAGATAGAAGAAATGAAAAAGAAACAGGGAGAAGATAACTTCTATACCATTGCTGATGATGCCAATTATTATTCAGCAGAAATATATGAAGCTGCTCCCAAAACCATTTATTTTAATCATAAAACAATTGATTTTCCGAAAGAAAACTATGTCTTTGACAAAGATAAATTTGAAGATAAATGGGTAGTTATTGATTATAAGGAAGGTTCTCAACCTAAAATATACTCTTTGGTAGACTATCATCGCCTTATAACCGAAAAGTAATCTTCTGATAGATAAAAATAAACGCGCTCCCAATAGTAAAGGAGCGCATTTTTTAACAGATTTAAATATCTAAAACTGTCATATTAAAAATGACAGAAGTGATTTCTTACAAACCAATGTTTTTTGTTGGCTTTAACTGCTTTAAAATACTTTTTGGAATTGCATTTTTGTGAACCAAAATAGCAGTCGATTTGTACTCTACATAGGGTCTTGTTACATAAAGATATCCTGCGAAGTCATTCGTTACTCCCCAAGAATTTTTTACCATATAATATTCTTTACCCGTCTGGTCTTTTGCCAAACCTACGATGTGCATACCGTGATCATCTGTTGTAGAAAGATTATTAAGTGCTTTCTGACGCATATCTTCAGTGATGGTTTTATCTTTTTTAGGTTCCGTAAACAAAGTTTGTTTGTTATCCGCGTTGATCTGGTCTAAATCCATATCCGGAACATAAGCAACACCATTTTTGTAAGAGAAGTAAGGCTCAGAAACGTCCGTTGCCCAACCTACAGAATATCCTTTATTTACAGCATTATCAATAATTGCTGTAAGATCTTTCATTGGAACATTCCAGTCAGAATCATGGCTCCAGTTATCAGGAATCGGAACTACAAATTTTTGGTAATACGCATAATCTTTGTAAGAAGATAGTTCTACATAATCCTCAGCATTGATCCCTACTACTTCCTTCGCAAAAGTTTTAGGCGTGTAGTTTTTCCCTTCATACGTGAAGTTTGCAGGTACTTTCCCTAGATATTCATCAAGAATAGCATCTACAGAATCCATCCAGTTGTCTGTAAGTTTTCCTTTAGAAGATGCCTGAACAAGGCTGTCAAGAACGGGCTTCAGTTTTCCTTGCATTTCCTTGAAATTATTGGTGGTTTGCCCAGGTTTTAATCCTGAATAAACATCCTGAGGAACTGCACCGTATTTTTTGTACATATTAATTACATCATGTAATTCTCCTCCGTCACCCCAGCTGATAGCACCGTTATTTAATACATATAACTTCGCTTTATCATGATAAGAGTTTCTTGCAGTAAAAATTTCAGCAAGATCTACAGGTTTTTTGCCCATTCTCTGCATTTCAGATTCAAGGAAAGAATTTCCTGAGTAGCTCCAGCAAGTTCCTGATGAACCCTGGTTCTTTACAGAAGTAGCTCCAACGTCTTTTAACGTTGTGAACTGAAAATTAGCATTTTGTGAGTGGTTGTTTTTTAACTTATTGATTAAGTCATCTTGGGCAAACATCATACTTCCTGCAGACAAAACAAAAAGTAATGATGCAATTTTCGCGTTTTTCATTACTATAAAAAGATTATTTGTATTAATAGTCGTTCATATTACAGATTTGTTACAACAGGAAAAGTTAAATTTAAAATGAAAGTTTTTTGTTGAAAGATGAAAAAGCTGAGAATGACTTATAAGGCTTAGAAAGTAAATGATGAATTGAAATTTATGGAAGGACATGAATGATAGTGTATTGCAGAGTAAACATGAAATCAGTTTTTGTTTTCTGCTCTATTCTTTTTCTTTGCTACTTTCTAATACTAAAGAGGGAAATTTTTATTTTTTTAAATTATTTATAGGGTTTAGATAAATTTTAATAATTTCCCCCAGAAATTTATAACCATGAAAAAAACTATTATAACCGTTTTAGGGCTTATCTTGTTGGTAAGCTGTAAAACTCAAACTGTTTCAGAACCATCCTCAAAAACTACAAAATACAGTATACGAAAAGATAAAGATCAGGATGGTATCCCCAATAAAGAAGATCATTGTCCTGAAGTAGCAGGTTTAGCTGAGTTTAATGGCTGCCCGGATACAGACGGAGATGGAATAGCTGATAAAGACGATAGCTGTCCGGATGTAGCAGGACCATCTGAAAATAATGGTTGTCCTTGGCTCGATACCGATGGAGACGGAGTGATTGATAAAGATGACGCGTGTCCTACAGTCACAGGACCTCCTGAAAATAATGGCTGTCCATGGCCCGATACCGATGGAGACGGAATTTTAGACAAAGATGATGCTTGTCCTACTGTTCCGGGACCTCCTGAATATAATGGCTGCCCGAAACCAAAATCATTGGTTGCTCTGGAGATCAACAGTTCAACGAGGACCTCAAGACCCAATACTAAACAAGGAAAAAACAATAATAGACAAGAAAGAGAAGTAAGAATCGTTAAAGAAACGATTAAAAATGGCGCCAAAAAAGGTAATTATAAAATTAATTACAATGACGAAGAATATGCATCGTTAGTAGAAAACCCATTTGAGCTGACGAAAAATCAACCTTTGTCAACCTTCTCTATTGATGTAGATAATGCTTCCTATTCCAATATCAGAAGAATGATCAATTATGGAAGTAAGGTCGACAAAAATTCGGTAAGGGTAGAAGAGATGATCAATTACTTCACTTATGATTACCCACAGCCGAAAAATGATCAGCCATTCTCTATTAATACAGAATATAGTGATGCTCCTTGGAACTCTAATCACAAATTATTAAAAATAGGACTTCAGGGCAAAAAAATGTCTATGGATAATCTTCCGCCCTCTAATATTGTGTTCCTGATAGATGTATCAGGTTCTATGGATGCTGAAAATAAACTACCACTTTTAAAATCATCCCTCAAAGTCTTATTAGATCAGCTTAGACCTCAGGATAAAGTAGGAATTGTAGTGTATGCCGGAAGTGCCGGAGTGGTATTGCCATCTACTTCCGCTGCAGAAAAAGAAACCATTATCAAAGCTTTGAATACATTACAGGCTGGAGGAAGCACTGCCGGAGGAGAAGGTATTGAACTGGCTTATAAGCTGGCTCAGGAAAACTTTATCAAAGGAGGAAACAACAGAGTTGTATTGGCTACAGATGGAGATTTTAATGTGGGACCGTCTTCTACAAGTGATCTCGAATCTTTGATTGAGAAAAAAAGAGAAACCGGAATTTTTCTTACCTGTCTTGGGTATGGAATGGGGAATTATAAAGACAGCAAAATGGAAACACTTGCCGATAAAGGAAACGGAAACTATGCCTATATCGATAATATGCAGGAAGCGAATAAGTTTTTGGGCAAAGAATTTACGGGCAGTATCTACACTATTGCTAAAGATGTGAAAATCCAGATCGAATTCAACCCTACGTGGGTGAAGTCATATCGATTAATTGGGTATGAAAACAGAAAGCTTAGAAATGAAGACTTTATTGATGATAAAATAGACGCCGGTGAATTAGGAAGTGGTCATACTGTTACAGCTTTATATGAAATTATTCCTGTGGATGTAGAGTCTGAATTTCTTCCAAAAGTAAATAAGTTAAAATATTCTGCCGTTTCATCAAATACAAAAAAATATGATGACGAGCTTGCTACTGTAAAATTCAGATATAAAAAACCGGATGGAGATACAAGTATGGAGATCAGTGAAGTGATTAATAAAACAGAAGTACCTTCCGAGAAGATAAGCCCTGATTTTAAATTCGCATCATCCGTAGCATGGTTCGGATTGGTTTTAAGAGACTCAAAATTAATTAAAGATAAAGATCTTAATACTATAAGTACACTTGCAAAAGAAGGGAAAAGCGATGATAAAGAAGGATATAGAAGTGAATTTATGAGATTGGTAGAAACTTATAAATCTATTAAGTAACCATAATAACAGGCATTCACATCGAATGTCTGTTTTCTTTTAAAATTAATTTTCAAAAATTATTGAAAATTCAAAAATTATCATTACATTTGTATCAGGAATTTAAAGTAAAACAACATGCAACTTTCAGAAGCCAAAGAAAAATACATTCAAACCTGGGGAACCTTTGCTACCAATTGGGGAATCAATCGTACAATGGCACAGGTACATGCATTGCTTTTGGCAAGTGGAAAACCATTATCTACAGACGAAGTAATGGAACAGTTGGAAATTTCAAGAGGGAATGCCAATATGAATCTTCGGGCTCTGATCGATTGGGGAATTGTCAGAAAAGAATTTATAAAAGGTGACAGAAAAGAATACTTCGTTGCCGAAAAAGATGTTTGGTATTTGTTTAAACAAATCACTAAAGAACGAAGAAAGAGAGAAATAGAACCGGTAATTTCCTTTCTGGAAGAACTTAAAAATATTGAAGATAACGATACGGAAGAAGCTCAGGAATTTATCAAGCTCATGAATGATTTCAGTTCTGTAACCGGTAAAATCAATAATATCATGGATTTGGCTATAAAAAGTGATGATCACTGGCTGGTAGGCAAAATTACCAACCTGCTAAAATAGAACAGAAAGGATGAAAGTCCTTTTTTATTTCAATTAAACTTTCAAAAATTATTGAAAATATAATATTTTTAAAATGTTTGAAAAATGAAAACATTAATCTTTAAGATCTGGATGTACATTACCTTCCGATCAAAGCATAAAAGAACCAGAGGAGATTTTCTTAACCTTTAAAATAAATACCATGAAAAATTTTATTAAATATGATCTTTATGTACAGCTATTCTTCCTTATAATCGGATGTCTTGGCATTGCCATTAAAGGCTGGGATGGATGGATATTGTTTTACTTGATTGTGGGAATTCCTCAGCTAATCAGTTTTTTTATCAAAATTTTTTTAAAAATCAAAATATCACGACTTTTCCTGATTTATGGAATAGCAATACTGCCGGTTTGGATTTCTATACTCTTTATAATAACAATTGGAGCTGATTATCCTATTACAACTACTCCAGCATATATTATTTTAATGGCGGCATTTTTCTATAGTCCTTTTATGGCATTATTGTACATTATTGAAAGTCATAATATGTACCAATCTTTAAAATAAATACCATGAAAACACTCAAAAATCACACATTGATCTACGACAGCGAATGTCCAATGTGTACTATCTATTCTAAAGGTTTTACAAAATGCGGAATGCTTGATGAAAATGGAAGAGAAGCCTTTACAGAAATATCCGTCAGAAATAAAAATCTGGTAGATTTTAACCGGGCAAAAAACGAAATTGCTTTGGTAGATCATGATCATAATACGGTTATTTATGGTCTGGATAGTTTACTTGCCATTATCGGAAATTCCTTTCCTTTACTGGAAAAAATGGCAAGAATACAGCCTTTGTATTGGTTTTTCAAAAAGCTCTATTCTTTTGTGTCTTACAATAGAAAACAGATCATTCCATCTGCAAAAGATAATACAGATCAATCCTGTGTTCCGGATTTTAATTTAAAATACAGATTAAGTTATATCACATTTGTTGTATTATTTTCAGCTTATATTTTAAATCTGTATACTGCGAAAATGGGAATGAATTTTACATCCAGTTTCCTAAGAGAACTGGCAGTCTGTTTAGGACAGATTTTTTGGCAAACTCTCTTTTTAAAAGCGTATTTAAAAGATAAAATCTGGGATTACCTTGGGAATATGATGACCGTTTCTCTAATAGGAACATTGCTCTTAATTCCAGCCTTATTGACCAGTTTCAGTTTGAGCTTTTATATAATTTACTTCGCAATCATAGTATTAACCATGTTTTTGGAACACTTAAGAAGATGTAAAATATTAAAACTGAATTATTTTCCTACCATCTCTTGGATATTATTTCGAATGACTGCCTTGGCAATCATTATTCTCCTAACTATTTAAAAACAACTCAGATAAAACTGAATAAAACCTTTGTCACCATGTCTAGAATTTATTTAGAAACCTATATTAATGCAAATATTCAAATTGTTTTTGATTTAGCACGAAATATTGATCTGCATCAGAAATCTACCTCCAGAACGAATGAAAAAGCAATTGCAGGACGAACATCAGGCTTAATTGAAGAGAATGAAACCGTAACCTGGCGGGCAAAACATTTAGGAATATATCAAACCCTTACTACGAAAATTATCAGTATGGATAAACCTCATCAGTTTACCGACGAAATGCAGAAAGGAACATTCAAATCCCTTCATCATCAGCATATTTTTAAAAGAATCGAAGGAAAAACCCTGATGATCGACATCTTTGATTTTGAATCTCCACTGGGACTAATAGGTAAAGCTTTCAATAGGATCTTTCTCAAAAATTACATGAAAAAATTCCTCCTTGAAAGAAACAAATTAATAAAAACCACCGCAGAATCCACAACAATGAGTCACAACTTGACGACTTACTCCAGGATAGGTTAAAATTCTATCAACCTAATATCATAACATATCACCAAAACCATCAAATAAAAGCATCATGAATTTTTTAAAAGCAGAATGGAGAAAATTAGCCATCATTAATTACGAAATCAATCCTGATATATTGCAGAAATACCTTCCTGAAGGAACAGAACTGGATTTTTATAAAGGAAAATGTTATGTGAGCTTAGTAGGCTTCATGTTTTTAAATACAAAATTATTAGGGGTACCCATTCCTTTCCACCGCAATTTTGAAGAAGTAAACCTCAGATTTTATGTCAAGAAAAATGAAAATGGAATCTGGAAAAGAGGAGTGGTATTTATTAAAGAAATCGTTCCGAAACCAGCTTTGAGCTTTGTAGCAAATTCAGTTTACAAAGAAAATTATCATACGATGCCAATGAAAAATGTGATCCGTGAAAAAGATGATGAATTGTTGATCAGATATTCATGGAAAGATAAAAGCTGGCATTCTATTGAGATAAAAGCAGAAACCAACGCACAGCCGATGGAAGAAAATTCAGAATTTGAATTTATTACAGAACATTATTGGGGATTCACCAAAAAAGAAGATAAAACATCTGAATATGAAGTTTGCCATCCGAAATGGGACTGTTATCAGGTGAAGGAACATCAGCTTGATATAGATTTTCATAAGATCTACGGTAAAGAATTTGAATGTTTGAATGATCAGATCCCAATTTCAGTAATGCTGGCTGAAGGTTCTGAAATAGAAGTGAAAACGAAAAAATATACTATCTAAAACAATAATCAGATTTAAAGCAAACAACATCTTATTTCTGAATTTAAAAATCAACAAAGATGAAAATCATCATAGCCGGAGGTACCGGATTCCTTGGCGAAAATTTAAAGACATATTTTACGGAGAAAGGAAATCAGGTTTATATCCTTACCCGTAAACCTCAACATGAGAATGAAATCTATTGGGACGCAAAAACAATAGGTGAGTGGAAAAGCGTACTTGAAAAAGCAGATATTCTGATTAATCTTACAGGAAAATCTGTTGACTGTCGCTATCATAATAAGAACAAACAGGAAATATATTTTTCAAGAATCAACAGTACGAAAATATTACAGGAAGCTATAGATCTTTGTACCGAAAAGCCAAAAGTGTGGTTGAATGCAAGTTCTGCCACGATTTACGTACATTCAGAAAAACATTTGAATACAGAAAACGATGGAATTACCGGTGATGATTTTTCAATGAACATCTGTAAAAGCTGGGAAGCGGAATTTTTTAAAAGTAAAAATGAAGAAATAAGAAAAGTTGCACTTCGAACTTCTATAGTGCTTGGTAATAATGGTGGCGCATTTCCAAAATTAAAAACGATTACAAAACTAGGTTTAGGCGGAAAACAGGGCAGGGGGGATCAAATGGTAAGCTGGATACATATAGAAGATTTTTGCAATGCTGTAGATTGGATCATTCGGAATGAAACCATCGCCGGACCAGTAAATATAACGGCTCCGGTTCCGATATCCAATGAAATGATGATGTATGAATTGAGAAAACAATACAAGGCTCCTTTTGGGCTTAATGCACCGGTGTGGCAGCTTGAAATAGCTTCCATATTTATGAAAACCGAAACAGAATTATTACTGAAAAGCCGCAATGTTTATCCTGAAAAATTAATAAAAAGTGGATTTAAGTTTTCCTTTCCGACACTGGAGGAAACGATTTATAATCTGTTAAAAATCTAATATTTGTGGATGTGTAAAAGGATAATTAAATTAGCAAAAACTACTTTTACATGCTTATCAGACAAATAGCTAAGACCACATTCCTTTCTCTTACTCTTTCCGGCTCAGTGATTTTTTCACAGGCACACAATGTTTCCGAAGGATATCAGAAACCTACAGACCCTCTTGTTGTTCAGAACTTAGAAGAATGGCAGGATCTTAAGTTCGGACTCTTTATGCATTGGGGAACTTATAGCCAGTGGGGAATTGTAGAAAGCTGGAGCTTATGTCCTGAAGATGAATCCTGGACGCAAAGAAAACCAGAACATGGAGCATCTTATAATGAATATGTAAAGAATTATGAAAAACTTCAGACCACTTTCAATCCATCTCAGTTTAACCCTAAGAAATGGGCAGATGCAGCAAAAAAGGCAGGAATGAAATACGTAGTTTTTACAACAAAACATCATGACGGTTTTGCCATGTTTGATACAAAAGAATCGGATTATAAAATAACATCATCCAAAACACCTTTTTCACGTAACCCGAAAGCAGATGTAACGAAGGAAATTTTCAATACATTCAGGAAAGACGGATTTAAAATTGGAGCTTATTTTTCAAAACCGGATTGGCATTCTGACGACTACTGGTGGTCTTATTTTCCACCGAAAGACAGAAATGTCAATTATGATCCAAAGAAATATCCTGAAAAATGGAACCGTTTTAAACAATTCACCTTCAATCAACTGAACGAAATTACTTCCAACTACGGGAACATCGATATTTTATGGCTGGATGGAGGCTGGGTCCGCCCTTTTCATACCATAGACCCAAAAGTAGAATGGCAGCGTACCATTAAAGTAGAACAGGATATTGATATGGATAAAATAGGTACTATGGCAAGAAAAAACCAACCAGGGATTATCATTGTAGATCGTACCGTTACCGGAAAGTGGGAGAATTATGTCACTCCAGAGCAGGCTGTTCCCGAACATCCACTTTCTATTCCCTGGGAAAGCTGTATTACAATGGGAGACTCATTTTCCTATGTTCCTAATGACAACTATAAACCTTCACAGAAAATCATTGAAACGCTGATCAAAATTATCTCAGGAGGCGGAAACTATCTCATGAATATTGCTCCCGGACCCAATGGAGATTATGATGCTGTGGTTTACGAAAGGCTGAACGAAATTTCAGAATGGATGAATAAGAACCAATCCGCTGTTTTTGCTACCAGAAGTGTTGCCCCTTATCACGAAGGAAATATCTACTATACACAAAGCAAAGATGGCAATACAATCAATGTTTTCCACCTTAATGAAACTTCAGAATATCATGCACCCGCTGAGATCAATTTCTCCCTTCCCGAAGATTTTAATCCAAAATCATTAACAATTCTTGGAATATCCTCTAATAAAATACAATGGGAAAAAGCAGGGAATAAGATCAAAGTAAAACTTCCGGAAAGCAGAAAGAACTTAAAATATGCTACCGTAATCCAGATACAGAAATAAAAAAGAGCAGAATATGAATCCCGCTCTTCAATGAATTATAAAAACTGAAAGCTTTTAATACTTTCTGGCTAGCAGTACGTTCAATAGGAATGTACCAGCCCAGTTACTGTTGGTACCTCCTTCCGTACCCATAAAATCTACACGCGCGACAGATACTGTAAGTCTGGTTTTTCCACCTACATTGGCTAAACTTACAAATGAAGCGGTAAATACATCAGGGTAACTTGAATTGTTTCCAGCCGTAAGGATAGGATACATATTGGTTACATTAAATGCCGGTCCCTGATATTCATAGACAAGAGTCATTCTGCTGCTTTTTGTAAAACCAGTAGTAATTGGTGTAGCATTTACAGCTCCGAATGATGAACTTACAGATGTCTTACTGATGATCCACCATGTGTCAGCCCCAGTTCCGGTATCAAAAGAGGTATTGGCATGATTGGTCCAGTCAGCAACCGCAGTACTCGCATTATTGTGAGGTGGGATAGTAAGCTGTGCTCCATAAATTTCAACATTACTTGGCTTGGGAAGAACTGTGAAAGATAAATCCCACGTTCCGCCGCTGGAATTACTGTTGTTAACCACTTCTGCATAAGCACCCAAAGGAATCACAAAAGAAGAAACAGGCGTGTTATCTATTCTCAGCGTATTACCACCTGTTGCCTGTAGAGTAATGTTTGATGTGGAAATATTTTTGATCTTATAGATCCTTCCCGTATAGCTTGTGGTTCCACTTCCGATAGCAGGAAGTGTAAACGTTGCGTTACCTGTTCCGTTGTATGTAATATAATGGTCAGTTGCCAGAATATTATATGACGTTGCTGTCACTTGTTTATAGCCTGCACCTAATGACCCATTGACAGCTAAAGTACTGTTGGGATTAGAGGTATTAATACCTACCTGTGCGTTTAAAAATACTCCTGCAAATAAAAGAATTGAGATGTGCCTTTTCATTTTTTATTTTTTTAGTGGTTCTATTATAAAATTATTAAAAAAATACATTACAAACATCTTTTATTATTAAATATTAATTAAATAAATCTGTTTAATGATTTTATTCTTTATGCAAGCCCTTTTTCAGGTGCTGTATAATAATGTAACTCCTATTATAGTGATAATCTTATTCTTTTTTTACTTTTTTTATTATGTCATAATATCAATATTCCCTCAGATTTTTATAAATAATGGTATGATATATGTTTATTTATAGGTAAACCTGAATGAACTTACTGGTTAATTAATTAGTTATATCCATCAAAATATTAAACATTATGAAAAAGTTACTTATTTCAACCTTGTTATTATTAGGTTTATCAACAAATGTTTTTGCTCAAAAACATCCGCCTGCTCCGCCACATCCGGCAAAAAGTGAATTAATCAATCTAAAAGCGAAGGAGTTGGATAAAAAATACAATACTGAAAAGAAACTGATCCTGAATCACCCGCTTGCAACCAAACAAATGAAAAGAGATCAGATGAAGGCTTTAAATAAAAGATATCAGGAAGAAAAACGATTGCTTAGACAAGCGAAATAATGCAGATTTATTACACTTATTAAAATTTGATGAGTAAATTTTCACAAAGATAATTTTACGAAATCTATATTTTAAAATAATTTTTATTGAAAGAGAATGCTTTTTGTGTTCTCTTTTTTTGTTGAAAATTAAATGAAAATGGCTTATTGATGGATTTAAAGTTCAATTTTCAGAAACATGAAACATCCAATATTTTTCCTTAAATTCGCATAAAAATTTTTAAAGTAATGAATTACGATATTATTGTCATTGGAAGTGGTCCTGGTGGATATGTTACTGCGATCAGAGCAGCACAATTGGGTTTCAAAACCGCAATTATCGAGAAAGAAAACTTAGGAGGAATTTGCCTTAACTGGGGATGTATTCCAACTAAAGCTTTATTAAAATCTGCTCAGGTTTTTCATTATATCAACCATGCTGAAGATTATGGATTAAATAAAGTAGAAGCAAGCTTCGAATTCCCGAATGTTATTCAGAGAAGCCGTGGTGTTGCCAGCAAAATGAGCAAAGGAATCGAGTTCTTGATGAAAAAGAACAAGATTGACGTAATTCTGGGTACTGCAAAAGTACAAAAAGGTAAAAAAGTTTCTGTTACAGATAAAGACGGTAAAGTAGTAGAACATACTGCAAACCATATTATCATCGCTACAGGAGCTCGTTCAAGAGAGTTACCAAACTTACCGCAAGATGGTAAAAAAGTAATTGGATACAGACAGGCATTATCTCTTCCTGAGCAGCCAAAATCTATGATCGTTGTAGGTTCTGGAGCTATCGGAGTAGAATTTGCTGATTTCTATAATACAATGGGAACTAAAGTAACTGTTGTAGAATTTATGCCAAACATCGTTCCTGTAGAAGATGAGGAAATCTCTAAACACTTAGAGAAATCTCTGAAAAAATCTGGAATCGAGATCATGACAAACGCTTCTGTAGAAAGCGTAGATACAACAGGAGAAGGAGTAAAAGCTAATGTTAAAACTGCTAACGGAAACGTTACTCTTGAAGCGGATATCTTATTATCTGCTGTAGGTATTGCTGCTAACATCGAAAACATCGGTTTAGAAGAAGTAGGAATCCAGACAGATAAAGGAAGAGTATTAGTAAACGAATGGTATGAAACTTCAGTACCTGGTTACTATGCAATCGGTGATATCATCCCAACTCAGGCATTAGCTCACGTTGCTTCGGCAGAAGGTATTACTTGCGTTGAGAAAATCAAAGGTATGCACGTTGAGAAAATTGACTATGGCAATATCCCTGGATGTACGTACTGTCACCCTGAAGTAGCTTCTGTAGGTCTTACAGAAAAACAGGCTAAAGAAAAAGGATATGAAATCAAAGTGGGTAAATTCCCTCTTTCTGCAAGTGGTAAAGCTACTGCAAACGGAAATACTGACGGATTTATCAAAGTAATCTTTGATGCTAAATACGGAGAGTGGTTAGGATGCCACATGATCGGTGAAGGAGTAACTGATATGGTTGCTGAAGCTGTAGTTGCAAGAAAACTGGAGACTACAGGTCATGAGATCATCAAATCTATCCACCCGCACCCAACAGTATCTGAAGCAATCATGGAAGCAGCAGCAGCAGCTTATGGAGAAGTGATCCACATCTAATCTGATATACAGAATTTTATATAAGAAAAGCCCGGAGATATCCGGGCTTTTTTCATTGGGTAACATTCCTAAACATTTAATAAGAAGTGAAAAATTAAACCAGACAGGTTTCCAAAACCTGTCTGGTTTTTCTGTTTTGTATAATAATCTGGAAATAAAAGTATAAGCCTATTCCTTACTATTAAAGGCTTTTACTCCTACTTTTGTTAAAATAAATTTAAATTAAGCATATTTACTAAAATTAATAGCATTATCTCATCATGATTCCTTACATTTATTCTATGAATTTTGAGAAAGTAGGACTTGTTTTGTCAGGTGGCGGTACCAAAGGAATCGCTCATGCGGGGGTATTAAAATTCTTGAAGGAGAAAAATATAGAAATAGACATACTTTCTTGCTGTAGTGCGGGATCTATTGTAGGATGTCTACATGCTGTAGGAAAGACTCCGGAGGAAATCATGGAGTTTTTCAATTCAGTGTATTTCTTCAATTGGAAACATTTTGCATTCAATCAGCCGGGGTTAGTTTCCTCAGTGATTTTCAGAAACTATCTTAAACCTATTTTTCATGATATGAAATTGGGTGATTTGGATATTGAAGTAAAAATTGTAGCCACAGAGCTTGTTTCCGGAACTCAGAAGATTTTTGATAAAGATTTTGAAGTGGTGGATGCTATTATTGCTTCCTGTTCCATTCCAGGAATTACAACGCCTTATATCATTGGAGATGAAATGTATTGTGATGGAGGAGTACTTAATAATTTTCCTGCGGATATTATCCGGGACGATTGTGATAAACTTATTGGAGTTTTTGTATCACCACCTAACGATGCAAAGATTAAGGATCTGAATTCTATAAAAGCAATTGTTTCCCGCTCTTATGATCTTCTTTCATATAGAATAGAAAGAGTAAAATTCGATTACTGCGATTGGTTTATTTCCTCTCAAAAACTATCTACTTACGGAACTTTTGAACGAGGTAAGGACAGATTGGAACAAATATTCAATATCGGATATAAAGCAGCAAAAGAAAGCTACGATG
This sequence comes from Chryseobacterium sp. CS2K3, assembly GCF_059515185.1. Taxonomy (NCBI): domain Bacteria; kingdom Pseudomonadati; phylum Bacteroidota; class Flavobacteriia; order Flavobacteriales; family Weeksellaceae; genus Chryseobacterium; species Chryseobacterium sp. CS2K3. The sequence continues at coordinate 243,416 of NZ_JCAKRW010000007.1, forward strand.
ACAGCCGATTCTTTATAGAACTGAGACAATCAGGAACATAAATAAAAAGAAAACTGAAAGAGAAAAGTTCTAGGAATAAATCAAATTATAGATTTACGGCTATGTTTTGATTAGGAACCACCTTTCTTCCAGCTTTCTATCTGAACTAAACTTATATTAATTTTTAACGACCAGCCCGTCCTGACGTACAATCTCGCGATCATTGGTATCATAGACAACCAGCGTATATGGTGCTTTTTTGGCAGAATTAGTTAAATAATTTCTCCAAACCTGATAATTATGACCTTCATTATTAAAATTTATATAATAATTGCCTCCAGTTCCATCAGAAATCATTTCTCCGTCACTGATGATCATACTAGGCTTAGCCGTAATTTTTGTATTCGCATTCCAGGATTGATATAGATATTTTCCGTTAGGCTGTTTATCAATTCTTATTTTAAATTTCTTGGTTTTAATGATGACCGTTTTCGGTACCTGTTGATTCACCGAGTTGGTGACAGATGTTTTGATTTTTAAATCGTTTGAGGTTTCCTTAGCATAAGCAAAAGAAAACTGAGCTAAAGTGAAAGTTCCTAATAAGAGATACTTAATCATACTATAATGGTTATTGGTTGAATGATTAAAACCTCATCAAATATAAAGCCAATGTTTTGTGAGTGAAGAACAATCTTATGTTCAGCCTTATGACCGGATTTTTACGATTTTATGAATAGTATAACTGAAATCCTACAGAAAGGCAAGGTTTATTAGATTTAAACTTATAATTTGCCTTTTTGTAGGATTTAATATTATATAAAATAAAAATTTTTTTTACCTCGTTTTTGAGGTGAAGATATATTTTTATTTGGCAACGGCAGTATAGCTTGCGAAAGCTTCTTCCAGGCTATCAAATTTTCCTTTAAATTCATCAATTGGGCAATCCTGAAGAATATTTCCTTTATGAATAAGAATAACCCTTGAACAAAGCGCTTCTACCTCCTGCATGATGTGTGTAGAAAGTAAGACCGTTTTCTGCTGTCCGATTTCTTTTATAACGTTTCTGATTTCCAAAATCTGGTTAGGGTCAAGCCCATTCGTTGGCTCGTCTAGAATTAATAAATCCGGCTGATGAATAATAGCCTGAGCCAGTCCTACACGTTGTTTATATCCTTTTGAAAGTTGACCGATTTTTTTTGATTTTTCCGGGGTAATGCCTACCAGTTCAATAACCTCATCTACTTTAGATTCAGGGATTTTATGGATGTTGGCAACAAACTGAAGATATTCTTTTACGTACATTTCCAGATAAAGCGGATTGTTTTCGGGAAGAAAACCTATTTTTTTCTTGCTTTCAATTTCATGCGTTGAGATATTCAGCCCATTAAAGATTATTTCACCTTCGTCAATTTTCAATGCGCCTACTATGGATTTCATTAATGTAGATTTTCCTGCACCGTTAGGTCCGAGAAGACCAATGATCTCATTGCTATCAATGGATATATTGATGTTGTTTAAGGCAGTCTGTTCACCGAATTTCTTGGTTAAATTAATTATCTGAAGCGGCATAATTTTTAATGTCTTTCTGCAAAAATAAAATAAAAAAACTCATTCTATTGAATGAGTTTCGCAATATTTTTAAAATATAATTATTTTCTTGCTTTTTTCTTAGTTCCTGAAGCTGGTGCTGCTGTAGAAGCTGTATTTGAGCCCCCTTTATTAGCACTGCCCTGAATGACTGCTGGCTTATCGTACATGGAATACTTTCCGTTTGTTCTTCCGAAGATTTTGTCAACCTGTTTTTGTGTTAAAAACTGAGATTTTCCAACATATTTTCGGTTTTTATTAATGTACTGAATAAATTGTACGGTTGGCTGACCGTAATTTTTTTCATAGTGAAGTTCAATAATATCATTGGGAAGTTCCAAAACTATATTTTCCTCAGGAGCAGATATAAAACCATCGCTGATGAGCTTATATAATCCGGAAACATCTCCATTCAGATTTTGAAATGAAAAGGCTCTGATCGTATTCAGGTTGCTTGTGTTCAGGTCTTGATAATTGACAGTAAATTTGTCTTCTTTTTTATATAAACCAACGGAGTTGTCTTTTCCGATTTCCACCAAACTTTCATTTTTCAATACTTTAATCTGAGAGAAAACTGAAATACCGAACATACATGTAATAAGTAGAATTATTTTTCTCATAGAATGAATTTTAATGTTTTATCAAATTGGTGCACATAAACTTACGAATAAAAAGGCTAAAAAGCAATTTTGTTCGTTTACACAAAAGTAATACTTTTTTTTAATATCTATTAGAAATTGACGATAAGCAGATGCTTTCTGATTTCCTTATATAATGGGTTGTAAATCATTTTTTTATTGCTGATTTCATGAAAATATTTCTACTTTAAGTTGTATAGTATTTTAAATATTATGATAAATGCAATGCATTGAAAAACAGGAAGTAAATTACTATTCAATGAATAATAATTAAAAAATTTTGTGAATCATGTTAAAAATAAAATTTTAAAATAAAAAACGATAAAATGTAATAAATTTTTAGTTTATAACTTGGTTATTTACATTACTAAGGACTTTGCTCCATATTCAATAATATCTGGTGATAGATTGTCATTGTGATATTGTTTCCATATCATTTGGTTGTAATAATATCAAACTTATAAAATACATAAGGTCGTTTAGACTTTTCCCGTGCTGAATTGGTTAAATTTTCCGCAGCATCAATATAAACTGATTCTCCATAATATTTATTCTCTTTTTTGGTAAGCTTGAGAATTAATTTTTGTCCATTTCCAGATACATTTTTTGAAGGAGAAGTATCACTCTCATTTTTTTCATATAACTTTAATGTATTTCCAGAAATATTATAATCACAATCATAATTTATAGAATAACCACCAGGAGCTTCAGATGGAAACTCACTTTCCATTCTAGAATCGTTAATATATTTTATTTCATTTTGGGTTATTTTAATTTCATACCAACCAATCCTGTCTTTTATTTCTTGATATGTAGATAGTTCCGAATTATCTGAATTAATATAAATTCCTTCCCAATTTTCTAATGATGAAGCTTCTTTGTTTTCTTCCTTTGTATTTGATTTTGAAACAATATTTTTTCTCCAGGTCTGTTCATTCAGATTTTGATTCTCATTAAGTATATTTATTGAATCAATTAAAATCCACTTGTTTTGTTTATCGTCAAATGTATAAGCTTCTTCTTTATATTTCGATTTTTCATAATAGGAAGGATCTGCTTTGGCGTAATTAAGGTATTGCTTATCTATTAAAAAAAGATATATTTTGAACTCTTTTTTGTATTCAGCAATGGATAAATTATTCACTCTGGTAGTTTGGGAACTTATTTGTTCATCCGAAATAGGTTGTTTCTTCTTTTGCACAAGATAAATAATAACATTTCCAAAATTATTATTCCCTTTTGGATCATAAATACAACCGTAATCAGCAGTTAGGAAATAATCTTCATCATAAGAGTAATCACTACACTTTAAAAGTTTATCAAAATTGAGTTCTTTCTGATTTGTTGTTTTTTGAGAATTATTTGTTTGTGCATTGTCTTTACAACTCAATAGAAATAAGCCAATTAGAAAAAAGATTATATTTTGCGATTTAAACATATTTATTTTATTCTGCTTTTATGGATATAGCCTTGTTTTCCATCTTTTGTTTCAATAAGCCACCAATCTCCATTTTGATCTAACACATTTACTTTTTCTCCTGATTTTATTTTTTGTAAAACTTCGGAAGTTGTATTTTTATCTTTTCTAAGATTGGTATAACCATCGGGATCCTGAATAGTATATGATTCTGCAGTTTCTTGCTGATTAAATGTATTGTAGGCTTCAGTGGCATTTTTGATTAGGGGATCATTATAAAAGTTGGTGCTTTTTAAACGTTTCATGAGATCTCTGTCTTTATCATAGCAATAAGATAGCATTCCAAATCCCTCATTTTGTTGCCAGTCTTTACTTTCATTCTTTTTGAGCTGTAAATTAAGTAGATAAACTAAAGCTTCATCTGTTTTTGTCTGATTAAAGGGAGTTTTATTATTGGCTATAAACCTGACAAGATCAGAAATTAAATTTGCATTATTATTAAATATTTTAAGAAGCAATTCCTTTCGTATTGTTTGGTCTTTGCTTTTATCATTATAAAATAAAATACTCCAATTAAAATATTTGGGTTGGTCGTCTATTGAAGTAATGTTTTTGATAGCTGTTTTTATCAGTTGATCATCTTTTTCATAGTCAAATAGGATTACAATATCTGCAGCAAGATCTTTTTTCCAGTTTATAATATTTGCAATTGCATTTTTATCATCCTGGTATAGTACCTTGTTTAGATCTAAAACGTCTTCAAAATAGGGAAGTTTTTTATTTTGTTTTATTTCAGTTTTTACATGGTCTAAGTCAGGAAGATCATCCTGACCAATCTTAATGAATTTATAATTCTGACTAATTTGATAGTCAATATATTCGTTATTAACAATAATTTCGCTGTATCCTTTAAAATCAAGATTTTTTGAATTAATGCCTAAATAATCTTTATTTCTGGCATTAAAATCAATGGTTGAAGGATAGGAATATTTTTTGATTCCGAAATACTCTGTAAATAGACATGCTTCTTTATCGTTTCTATTATTCTGTCCCTTAAGAAAAACGGATAGAAATATTAAAACAATATATATAATATGGGAAAATGTTTTTTTTACCATCTTTTTAATTTCATATAGCCGAAATAAAAGCTATGAAAATGTAATTTATTTTATTCTGCTTTTGTGGACGTATCCTTGTTTTCCTTCCTTTGTTTCTACAAGCCACCAATTTCCAGAATTGTCTAAAATATTTACTTTTTCACCTGATTTTATTTTTTGTAAAGCTTCGGAAACTGTATTTTTATCTTTTCTAAGATTGGTATAACCATCGGGATCATTAATTGTTCTGTCTTCATCAGGTCCATTGAATATTTCTAAATTTTCACAAAAAGCTTTTAACCTTTCATAACCATAAAAATTATTATGTTCCATTTTTTTTATGACATTTTTGTTTTTATTGATAAAGCTTTGAACATCGCCAATATCACCGACATTCAATGAACTCTCACATAAAAAGGCAATGTTTTTTTCACATTCTGCATAGTTAAGAGGGCTTTTATACATCATATTCAGAATTTCTCCTAATGAATCATATCCGTTGCCTTCTTTGGCTTCGGAAAGGAGTTCTTTTGTTTTACCTTTATAAATAATTTGTTCAATATCGTTGATTATACCTTTTCTTAAGACAAATTGTTGATCTTTATTTGTTCTTCCGAAAATTAATTCGTGAAAAGATGTTGCATTCGAAAAATCAAAACCTTTAAATGCGAAATCAACAAGATCTTTATCTTCATTATATCCATAATATAAAACCAAATCTTTTATAAGGTAAGGATCTTTCATTTTCAGCATTTTTAAAGCTATATTATCTTTATAAAAAATATACTGGTTATAGTAGTATAAGATATCAGGGGATATAGAATATTTAGCATCAGAATCACTATCCTGTACTAATAAATATGAATTCTTTTTTATGGCTATTTCAGGAAAGTCCGACATTCTTAAAGCAATGATGGAGTTAGTATATTCATCAATGTTAATCTTATAGACTTCTACAATTCTTTTAGAAAATAATTCAGAATCCGGAAACTTATATTTAAAGCTTATTAAGGACTTTGCTCCGTATTCAATAATATCTGATGATAGATTGTCATAATTGAATTGAGTGTTATCACCTTCTTCAACCAAATTATACGGAGCTTTATTTTGTAGATTCATCTGTTTGTTCGTTTTATTTTGTCCACATGATAATGTGAATATTAATAATATTATTAATGGAAAGTTTTTTTTCATATCTTTTTTTTTAAATCCCTGTCCATTTTGTTGTGCCATGAGCCGGATTATCCCACTGTGTTTCTTTGACTTGGCGTGATTCTACAATAAAATGTACAGGTTTATTATCTCCTAATTTAAGATCTGGTATTTCTTTAACGAAATTTTGGACAGGTGTTGTATTTTTGCCAGAATTGAATGTAAAGCAACCTACTGAAAATCGAGGGCAATAATGGTGTAATGCTACTCCTCCTCTTGATCCGTCAGGTCCATTTATTCCATTTTCATCACCTGCTGATTTTGACTCGGAATCGATGACATAAACTAGATACTTCTGACTCTCTAAACCTGGAACTAAAAAATATTCACCCGGTGGAATTTCATTATATTTTCCAAACCTTTTATCCGAATGTTTAAATGTTTCATTAGTAGACTTGGAGTATGTTTGATGAGTATCTCTACTTAAGTATGTTGTATAGTCTGGAGAGGGAAGTTTATTTTCCCCTTTAAGTTTTTTAAATGTTGCTAATGTAATATTTTTATAAACTGTTGTTTTATACATAACCCAGTATATATTTTGTGCAGGATCTTTTTCACTTTTCTTATCTGTACCGGATACTAAAACGACTGTTCCTTTTTCGTTGGAAGTAGATTTGTTTTTTCCTAATGTACATTCATCTACTCTTAAATGAATAACACTTTTTTTAAAAAAATCAGTTGCTACATCTAAGTTTTTTAGACCTACATTTATTTTTTTTCGGACAGATCTTACATTTGTTACATCATTAACCATTAAAGTAGAATTGCTTAATCCCTTGCCTTTCCAATCTGCCAATGCACTGAGAACAGCATACTTGGGCTCTGTTGGCATATCGTAGTAAGTTACAAAATCAAATAAGTCTACATCTTTTATTGTTTTCTGCTTTCTGTTTTCCTCAAATTTAAATTCAGCAAAATGTTTTACTCTTTTTTCCGAAGTTATTAATTTTATATATATCTTGGTGGGTACATATTCTTTAATCAACCCCATTGCAGACTTGTAATTACCTTTACCTGTTAACTGAATTAAACCTTTTCCTCTGAAATTAAAGCCATCTCCGCTAGCTTCATTTCCATTTCCATTTCCAAATCCGTTTTCACTAGCATATAAAAAGTTGAATAGCTTTTTCTGGTCAGGTCTTTCATTGCAAAACTCTTCAATTTGTCCTCTTTTATCCAATAGCTTACCACGATCTCCAAAAGTGGAACTACGGATATTTCTGGGAATGTATTTTACGTTTCCTTCTGCCATCTCTTTTTCTTTAAAGTGGGTTTCAGCTGCAATTTGAGATAAAAAATGAGCTTTCTTTGCGCAGGTGTCTATTCCAAAATCTAATTTATATTTATTAATCCAGTTAACACAATCCATTCTGAAAGTTTTTTCACTATCACCAAATATTGCTTTAATTTCGTCCCATGTAAAATCACTTTTACATCTTGGACAAGTTCCGTCTGGTTGTTTGCTAGCTGGTGGTTGATTTACTTGTGTAGCACTTATTGTATTTTCAATTGTATTGAAGATGTTTCCAATACCTTCAGCAATTATTTCTACTCCTTTTGCTATCACTCCTTTACCTTGGTTGTTCGATGATTGCGTCGGATGCTGTGGAGCCTGTGTTTGAGTGGTTTTTGGGTTTTGCTGTTGTTCGTCTGTTGCTGTTACAGGTGTTTTATTAGTTTCTCCTTTTCCTTCGTACGTTGCGGTTACAAAAAATTTCTTGGTGGCATTATTACCTCCAAAAAAAATCATAAAAGTAGCGGGAGAAGCATACTCTGAGAGATTAAACTGAACTTCTGCAATTCCATGTTTATTTACTCTTGCTTTTTTAGGGTTCTTGTATTTTTCAAATTCTGATGCTCCTTCTTCCCATAAATAAAACGTGAACTCTTTACCCAATAAATTGGAAGTTCTTGCCTGGGCGGTTAAATGCTCATTAAATTTTGCTTTGTTCACATCTTTATTGCCCTTGTTTAGGAGAATAACCCTTCCAATAACAGGCTCTTTAGCTGTTTTGGGAACAACCGTTAATTCAGCAATCAGTTTATTTCGGTTTACCTGAAGAATATCCTTTTCCTCCGAATGAACCATAATTTTGAAAGGTATTCCTACAACGCCTTGTCCAAACTGATACGTGTTTTTTTCGCCGTATTTTACATTGTTTTCTACTTTTTTCCATTGATTGTTTACCAATTTATAAAGCGTCCAAACATATTTTTCTTCTTTTTGGGGCGAGAAAACGGACGAGGTAAAGTTCAGAATGATGGTACTGAGCTCATAGAGGGTTTTCTGTTCTGCTTTTGGCTTTATATCTCCTTGTATTGTTCTCATCATGTTCTGTTTTTAGATTACTTCATAAGAATCAGTTCCAAGTACATCTTCTTGAAATTTTTCAAAGTTTACAATGGGATTATAAATATGTTGTTCATTAGGGTCAGTGTTTTTTACATTACTTTTTCCTATTTCATTTCTTTGTCCGTGTTTTAGAATAGTGATTTTTCCTCCGGTTGTACACATGAGCTCAGAGATTTCTGTAAGGCAGCTTTTACCCATTACTTTTACTTTTTCATAGGTTTTTGTCCATTTTCCTGCTGGAGCATAAGCACAAGGTAAATAACCGCCCGAAGTTGGTTTAAGCTTACAGTTTCCAAAAGGAGTTGCAGAAGGATCAAAAGTCAAATCATCTTCTGTTACGGCAAGATAATCTGCTTGTCCTTTCTCATCATTCCAATAGTGTTTTTGATGGCTGGTAACTTTGAATTTGGGAAACTTAAAACCCTGATTGCATTGGCACATTCCTTTTTGAACAACGAAATATTTTCCGTCATGTTCGCCAGAGCTTTTACTATTTGCATGATCCTGTTTTTCTTCAGAGTCTTCTTTTTTAGAGGTATTGTTTTCATGGGTTTTGCTATCAAAAACGTTCATGAAATCTGCTTGACCTTCTTGTTCAGAATAATTATTTTCATTCATCTTTCGATATTTTTAATTTGTGTTGTAGATATAAATCATCATCATTCCATAATAAAATTTCAGCTTCGGCGTCGGGGAATTTTTTATTTTTGGAATTAAAAATATACCTAAAATTTACTTGACCAATTATTCTATTTTTGTCTTCATTATCTTCATCCCGAACATGTTGCAATAATTCCGAAAGCGTACAGTTTTCAATTATTTTCCCTGAGAAACTTATGTTAATGAGGTCTTCATTGATCTGGTGCTGTGGTGAAAACTCACATTGTATGGGAAAAGAATTCAGTATCACGAATACTTCTTTCACAAATTTTTCCTTTTTCCAAAATAATTCAAAATCAGAAAACATCAGCTGGTATAATAATGTAGAGCGGAACTGTTGATAAAAATTGCCGTCTTTACTGAGTTCTTTTTGAAAAATATCCAGATATTTTTTTGAAATATCATCCGTGTAAAACTCTTCAATTTCTATTCGTCTGCTTTCAAATTTTTTCTCTAAATCTTCTGTTGTCGCTACAAACATTTCGCCTTTATTAGAAATAGGAATTCGGATGGGAGAAATGGCTTCCATGCATGCTATACCCAAATTACTGGTTTTTTTGTCCGGTTTTGTCTGGTTTATAGTATGTCCGGATTGTTTGATTTCTGCAATGAAGGATTCTTTTATTTCTTTAAGATTCAACTCAAGAAAATATTCATATTCCATCTTTTCTTTCCCTATTTGCTGGAAAGTCTCTTGGACTGTATATTTTTCTTCATAGATTCCTGGCTGCAAAGACTTTGGTGGGAGTTTTTCTGAAATATCATTCCAAAGTTGTTCCGGGCTTTTATATTTTTTAGGAATCACAATTTTTTGAACACCCAAAAAATTATAGAACCACGGTAAGTTGACTTTTCTACAATTTTCATTGTGAAAGTCTCTGAGTTGTACATCAGTCATTCCTGTCTTTTCTGCAATAGTAGAAAGGCTTTCACCTGATAATACATCATGTATTAAAAATTCTTCATTCATTTGTGTTGGGTAGATTTTATATATCTATTTTCAAATATAATAAAAATACCTATAGTTCAGCTGTTTAACTGATGAAATCGCAATCATACATCATCGGACTGTGATAAAATCGATGGATAGATTATAGTAAACGATTTTTTAGAATAAGAGAAGTAAAAGAATCAAATTCCTGCTTGTAACTTCTTCCAACAGGAATCTGGTAGGTTCCAAGATGAAGTTCATTATTATTGAAAGCGGTAACAAATGCTGTATTGATGATAAACGACCTGTGAATTCTTATAAAACCTTTTGAGGCTAAAAGCACTTCCAGATCTGTTATTTTACTTTTTGAAACGAGATTTTCACTGGTAGATAAAGTGATTTTAATATCATTTCCCTGACTTTCAAGATATATGATGTCTCTAAGATGAATTTTCCGGTGCATTCCGTCTGTCTTAAGGATGATAAAATTATCTTTTGTATCAGTAATATTTCTTAATACACGTTCTACAGATTTAAAAAAACGTTCGAAAGTTATTGGCTTTAAAATATAATCTACGGCTTCCAATTCGAATCCTTCGATGGCGAATTCCCGATAAGCGGTGGTAAAAATAGTTCTGGGCTTTTGGGGGAGGGATTTCAGAAAATCAATTCCATTCAAGTGAGGCATCTGAATATCCAGAAACATCAGGTCTACGGTTTTGTTCTGAATAAGATGGTAAGCTTCCATGGCATTTTTAGCTTTCCCTATCAGTTTTAAATGATCAATGTTGGAAATATGATTTTCCAGTAATGTGGCAGCCAGAGGTTCGTCATCTACAATAATACAGTTAATCATATTGTGAGGGAGTAATAATTTCAACACTAAAAATATTGCTTTCTTCGGAAATAGTACAGGTAAAATGTTCCTGATAATGATATTCCAGTTGTTTTTTTATATTTTGGAGTCCAATTCCCTGATCATTATATTTCAATGGTTTGCTGTACGAGTTTTCAATTTTAAATACAGAATGCTTTTCATTGGTTTCAAGTTCTATTTTTATGGTGGTGGGGTCTGAGCTCTTTCCTGCACCATGCTTAAACGCGTTTTCCACTAAGGTAAGATATAGTAATGGGGGAACGGAATTGGAGGTGTTTAGAATAATTTTTCTATCAATTTTCAATCTTTCATCATGGTAACGAAGGCTTTCTAATGCGATATAATGATTTATAACTGCTATTTCCTCAGCAACAGACACCCATTTTTTCTGCCCTTTGTATAGAATATAATCCAGAATATCTGAAAGCTGGCTGATAGAAGTAGATGTTTGATCAGAATTGCTGAGGGAAAGAGAATAGATATTATTCAACGTATTAAAGAGGAAATGAGGATTGAGTTGTGATTTGAGAGATTTCAATTCAAGTTCGGCTTTTTCTTTTTGAAGTCTCACGCTGTTTTCTTTTTCATCTTTATACCGAATAATAAACATAATTGAAATGAAGATAAAAGCCCCACTGATGATAGGGAAGGTATAATGAAACAAAAGGTATTTTAAATCCGTTAAAATATTCAGCAGACTGTCTTTGGATTCATTAGTGAAAAGAGGTTCCGCGATATGAACAATAAAGATTCTGTTGATTACAGAAATAATATACAGGCTGATGATAAGATAGATCGAAAAAAGGAGATATTTTTTTCGGTCAAAAAAATGACGAACCAGAGTATAATAGATAAAATTAGCTCCTAAAATTTGAAAAATCCAATGACAAAAGTTGTAAATGATCAGCTGTTTAAAGATCACGCCATTATAATCGTCATAACTTCTTGCTGCTCCGAATAAAAATAAAGCCATCCAGAAAACCAGCTGAAAGTAAATGTTTTGTTTGGTATAAGGAGTTGCTTCGGATTTCATCATCATCAAAAATATAAAAACTTGAGAGATTCCAGATCGAAGCCGTGTGAAGTGTTATAAAATATTGACAAAAAGCATCATTTTCAGTGCCAACAACATATTTTACGATTGATATTGATTATAAAGCTTTCTAAACTTAACTGTGAAGAACATTCGGAAGTTTGATAACATTTGCAGAAAAAATATGATAACAAAACATTCTGAAAGATTTAACGGATTAGATCATCTGCGGGCATTGGCAATTGTATTGGTTTTACTCTATCATTATCGTGCCTTTAAACATCCTGTATGGATTGAAACAGTGGGAAGGTTCGGATGGACCGGGGTGGATCTTTTTTTTGTTTTAAGTGGTTTTCTGATCTCAGGACAATTATTTAAAGATATGAAAAATGGGGGAAGTATAGATGTAAAGACATTTTATATCAAGCGATTTTTCAGAATTTTTCCGTCTTACTTTTTTACTCTTTTTCTATATTTTACCTTTCCTGTTTTTAGAGAGCGGGAAGCTTTACCATCTTTGTGGAAGTTCGTCTCATTTACGCAGAATTATGGATTGGATGTAATCAATCAGGGAACATTTTCCCATGCTTGGTCTTTATGTATTGAAGAACAGTTTTATTTTATTCTTCCATTGATATTGGTCTTTATGCCCAAGAAACTATTTAAATACTTTGTAATTCTCATGATTCTGAGTCTCGCTTTTTCTTTGACGATGAGGATGATAATATGGAGTAGTTCTGTGGATGGAATAGATAATAATTCTTTAGAATTCTGGCGTTTATGGTACATGAAAATCTATTATCCAACCCACACGAGACTGGATGGTCTTGGTATAGGTGTTCTCATCGGATATCTGATGCAATATTCTGACCGTTTTAAAAAGATCATTAACCATCATGGAAATCTACTGTTGCTTTTTGGAATATTGATGCTGAGCATTGCATTCTGGATTTGTATGGAACAATCTTCAGAGGCTGCTTCTACTTTTGGCTTTACGTGGGTTGCGGTAAGTTATGGTATTATTGTGCTGGCTGCAGTTTCAGAATCTTCTTTCCTTTCGAAAACCAAGTCTTATATTACCGCTGAGCTCGCCGCGTTGTCTTATGCCATTTATCTTTCCCATAAAGGAGTTATTCACATCGCTCAAGATATATTTGAATATTTGGATCTTGAAAATTCTGATACGATATCTCTTGTCGTGTGTTTATTGGCATGTGTTGCAGTAGGATTGCTGTATCGGGTTATGATTGAAAAGCCGTTTGCAAATCTTAAAAGTGAAATTTTAAAAGTAAAAGATAAACCTGTGAAAAAATAAACCCTATAGATTATAAAAATTCGTGCATTCGTGGCAACAAAAAGCCTTAGAAGCAATGTATTTATACCACGAATACACGAATAAAAATTGCAAATAAATAATTATGCTTTATCTATGCAGCTGTGAAAATAATAACCCCCAAAGATTAAAAAAATTCGTGCATTCGTGGCAATAAAAAGACTACTTAGAAGTAACACTTTTCAGTACTATATTTTTAATAGCAGCTTCCTTTAAGCTCCAATATTCACTGTTTTTAGGCATCTGATTTTCAAGAATAATCAAACTTGTATCTGTAGAAGGAAAATATACATTAAGACATGTAAACCCGTCACCAAGCCCTGTCACTGCATAATAATTAAGCCCTGCCTCTTTGATGAATCGTATATTGTAGCCAAATCCCATATTTTCTTTTCCGAAAACGTTGTGCTGAGAAGAAGTAGAAGGTGTAAGGATCAGTTTCTGGAATTTCGGGGAAAGAAGTTTTCCTTTAAATAATGCCTGATCCCATTTTGCAAGATCTTCTACAGTAGAAATAACGCCGCCTGCCGGGGCGAATTTATCATTTAAAAATGACTCTTTCACTTTTTCGTACTGATTATTTTCACTTCTGAATCCGGGAATTAATGCCTGATTGTCTTTACTGTTGTATATAAATGTTTTGTCCATTTTCAGTTTCTTGAAAAGGGAATTGGCAAGTTCTGTAAAGCTTTTACCGGTTGTATTCTGAAGAATTTCTCCTAATACCATGTAAGAAAGATTTCCATATTTGAACTGTGAGCCAGCTTTGAATGCAGCAGGTTTGTCAAGATCTGTAATTCCATGAGTATGGTTCAGGAGATTGTGAATGGTGACCGTGTCAGACCAAGGTTGAGTGAGAGACGGAAGATATTTTTTTATCGGAGTCTGAAGGTCCAGTTTTCCCTGTTCAGCTGCCTGTAAAACTAAAACAGCAGTTATCTGTTTTGAATTGGACATAATTTCAAATTGGTCATCAGTTTTTACAGGAGTCTTTTTTTCAAAATCTTTATATCCGTGAGCCTTTAAGTATTTTGCTTTTCCATGTTGTGATACCAAAACGACTCCGTTGAATTTCAAAGGAACAGAAGCTGTTATAACACTATCGATCTTCTTGGAATAGGATTCTGTTTTTTGTGCTTTTGCAGTTAAGGACAACAAGGTGAAAGCAGTAAGTGTCGAAATTATTTTCAGTTTGGTCATGGATTTATTTTTTATTGTAATAATCATAGGTTGCTTTGGAAATATCAGCAATGATTGCTTCTGAGTTGTCAAAGGTTTCGTAAGTATCATGAACAAAGACAGCAATGTATATTTTCTTTTTATTCGGAAGCTCAATGATTCCGAAATTGTTGATGGCTCCGGTCATTCCTTTGTCGTTTGTAAAAGAAGTTCCGGTGCGGTGAGCAACTTTGATGTTTTGTGGTAGCTTTCCTTTCAGTCTTTTAGCACCGGATGCGGTATTCAGCATATTGGTATAAAGCCATTTTGTATGTTCTTTATTTAGTATTTTTCCGTTATAGAACTCTTGTAATAGTCTGATGGCTTCATTAGGTGTTGTTTTGTTAATAAATTGAGAATCCCAGTCTTTATGCATGTCTTCTTCATCATTTTTAATGATAACATCTTTGCTGTTAATGAATTTTTCAACGTATTCGGGACCACCTATTAATCTAAGAAGAATATCTGTTAAATTGTTATCACTGTATATAACAATCCATTTTAAAGCCTCTTCAAGAGTCAGTTCAAGATTTCCTTCCGGATATTTTTCTTTAAAAGGGCTGTATGTGTTTTCCAAGAGTTCTTCCTTTTTAATGAAAATTTTCTGTGGTAAAGAAAGCTCTCCTTTTTCTACTTTATGAAGAATGGCTAGAGCAATATGAAATTTAAAAGTGCTCAACATAGGGTAGAGGTTGTTTCCGTTGATCTGAGTCACTTCTTTTTTGGGAGTACCGGATATGAAAATCGAAACCCCTACATCCGCTTTTTTATTAGCAATAATGGATTCGATGATCTTTTTAAATTCCGGATTGGTATTGGTTTGTGAAAAAAGAGGAAGGCTTAAAAACAGAATAAGCAGCGTGAAAGTAACTTTCTTTAATTTCATTTGAAATAGGTTAATAATAGTTTTTCGTATTCAAATATATGTATTTCCTATGTCTCATTTGATGTAAAGCTATTATTTTTTGATAAACTATTACTGTAAAGGGACAACAATTTATTATATTCATTCCCGCGGAAATTAAAATATCATTTCCGGAATAACTTAAAATCTAATCACTATGATCAAACAATTCCTTTTGCTGATTCTGTTCTTTTTTTCTACAGGATGCTGGTCTCAGATAAAAGAGAAAAAAACAATACGGATTGATACTACGGAAGCTGTTCCGATAGGAGGAATAAAGCAATTTATCAGCATAAAAGGGAACAACCGGGAGCAACCTGTCCTTCTCATTCTGCATGGAGGTCCGGGAAAGTCATTGATTAATTTTTCAGAAGGTTTTACGGATCAATTACAGAATGAATTTGTTGTGGTGAATTGGGACCAAAGAGAAACGGGCGGAACCTTAAACCTAAATAAAACCAAGGATAGTCTGACCACCGATCTGCTTAAAAAAGATGCTTTGGAAGTTGTATATTATCTAAGGAAGAAGTTTCATCAGAAGAAAATATTTCTACTGTCCCATTCGTGGGGATCTGTAATGGGATTTGATATTGCAGCCAGGCATCCGGAATTGCTCTATGCCTATATTCCTGTAAGCCCTGTGATTGATGCTCATAAAAGTGCCGATTTATTTGTGAACGATCTAAAAAAATGGGCTTTAAGCACCGGAAATAATAATGCTGCTGAAGAACTAAAACAGGTAAAGCTTCCCTTTAAAGATAAAGATGATTTTTTTCTGGCTCAAAAATGGTTGTTTGTTCATAACGGAGTAAAAGGAGCAGATACAGAAGACTTTAAAAAAAGCTACTATCAATGGATGAATACTTGGTTTCCGGTTTGGAAGGAAAATGCAGAAACCAATCTGTTTAAGACCATTCCGGAAATTAAATGCCCGGTTTATTTTTTTATAGGAAGTGGTGATAATCAGTCTTATTATACCATTGCCGAAGAATATTATCAATTTTTAAAAGCAAAAGATAAAAATATCTTCTGGTTCAGGGAATCCGGACATACTATATTCAATACGGAGCCTGGAAAAATTCAGGAAATAATCATTAAGGAAATAAAGCCTAAAGTATTGAAATAACAGAAATGTTTTCCTTTACATACTTTTTAGAAATAATAAACGTTTAGCTTTCATGGGCTTTATGATTATAAGCATAAAACCTATCAAACATTAGTTTGTATTTTCACTGATCAGATAAGTAATAAGATTAATACTATTGATAATCAAATTGTAGGAATGGCATCATTTAATAATGGTGTCATTTTTTTCTTTGTAATAATAATGGTGGGAGATTCATGCTTTTTTTATAAATTACTCCAATATCTGATGGATGATAATACGGAAGTTGATTAGCAGATTTATAAACGATTTTTATGAAACATAGAGTAGTGCCTATTGCCTTCGGATTAAACTCATTTTATCTGTCATTTTTATATTTCCGGCTGTTCTGGATCTCCAGTGGTAAAGTTACCGGGGAACTTCTGACTTATAAATACATGTTGTATTCTGTGTTTATGGTTTACCCTTTATTTATGATTTCAGCGCTTATTTTCTCCAAACAATTTAAAGGCGGCTTTTTCGTTAAGCTTTTAGTCTGGGCATTAATGGCTGCGGTCCCGCTTCTGTATTTTTATTCTTTCGATTTGTTTGATGAAAAGCCACTTTTCTATGGATATATCCTCACATTAATTCAATGTCTTTTTCAGTCGAAAATGATTAAAGATGAAGAAATGGCAGCCAGAGTTGCGGGTGTTTTTGCGGCAAAGCTTCTCCTGTGGTTTGTGACGCTTATCCTTTCTCTGTCTTTCCTGATAGGGTATTCAGACAGGGATATTTTGATGAATATGCTGTTTGGTGGCTTCTACTACCTGTTTGCCGGGATTCTTGATATCGTGATTGTACGGTATAAATTTCTCACCGAAAAGTAAAAGGTTTAATAATAATAAAAAAAAATAGATAATGCTTACAATATTCCGTTTAACCGTTTTGCCTGTTATGATTTTATTATCTGCCATGAGTTATGGGCAGGCGCATAGTTCGGCATTTGAAAATCTGTATACTCAGATCAAAAAGAAGAATTTTTTTAAAGCTCGTGAAATCTTTGCTGCAACTCAGAAAAAACTGCCGGCAGAATATCAGTATTTTACAGAAGCGGTCCTTGATAATGCTTTCAATAAACCTGAAGAATCCAATTTGAAGATTGAAAAGTTAGAGACAGGAAAAGCAGGCTTACCGGATTCTCTTATGCTTACAATCTGGCGTCTTAAAGAAGACAATTGCATGAAACAATATGATTATGCGGGTGCCAAAAAAGCGGCAAATGCCACCTTGGATAAATATGCCCAACTGCTTACAGAAGAAGAAAAAGACGATGTGAAAAATACTCTGAAAATATGGACAGCACTCGAAAATATACCTCAACAGAAGGTTTCCATCAATGGAGATACCCGTCTTAAAATGGAAAAAGATGTAGCCGGACTTAAAAATTTAAAAATAAATGTGGGCGAATATTCGATGAACTTTATTTTTGATACAGGAGCGAATATTTCCACGATATCTGCTTCTGCTGCTCAACGTTTAAAATTGGAAATTATTCCTGCAGATATTGATGTGGATGCCATTACAGGAAAATCTGTAAAAGCCAGTCTTGCTGTATGCAAAAAAATGGTTTTAGGAAATATTGTAGTGGAAAATGCTGTATTTCTTGTATTTGGAGACGATGCGCTCAGCTTTCCGCAGATTAATTACCAGATCAATGGGATTCTTGGTTTTCCGGTAATTGAGGCATTGAAAGAAGTGCAACTTACTCAGGATGATTATTTTATAGTTCCCGACAAGGAAACTACGATTAATTCCTCTTCCAATATGGCGATTGACGGCTTATCACCACTTATTTTTATTGATGGAAAGCACTTTTCATTTGATACGGGAGCAGATCATAGCATTCTGTATGCTCCGTTTTATCTGGAAAATAAAAAGAATATTGATGCAAAATACCAGTTGACAAAGATAGGAATGGGTGGAGCTGGAGGAAAAATAGAACATGACGGATTTAAAATAGATCATACCTTTCACATTCTGGGAAAACCTATTGTATTGAAGGATATCAGTGTTTTGAAAACCAAAATCAATAAAGAAACCGTGTATGGGAATATCGGTCAGGACGTGATTAAACAGTTTAAAAAAATGACCCTGAACTTTGATCATATGTTTATCAAATTTGATTAAAAAACTTCTTCATGATACCCGATCCATCTCGTGTTGAGGTGGATTTTTTATTTAAATCCTGCACAAAAAAAGACACCGTTTACTGTTAAACGGCGTCTTGCTTGAAATATATTAAAATTGTTTTTGCTGATGTTCTATTTATTCATTCTGTTTGATTTGCGGGTTATTATTAATCTCTTTATTCGGGATCTGGAATCTGAATTTATCCGTTGTAAGGTTAAACTTTCCAAACGTGTGGTTACTTCCTGTGTATACTCTTTCCAAAGGAATATTTAATCGTTTCATATCAAACCATGCATATCCTTCGCCCCAAAGTTCAATTCTTTTTTGCAGGATGATCTCATTAATCAGTTCATTCCCTGTTTTTGTAGATAAGGTATACGCCTGATCTCTTTTTGAAGCAATTGCGAATAATACCTGTCTTGCCTCAGCTTCTCTGCCTTGTCTTGCCAATGCTTCAGCTTCCACATAATATAAAGATGAAGCTCTGATATAAATGTAATCTCCTTCAAAAAGGCTTGGATCTTTAAACTTCCAGCTTACATAGGCAGGATAATTTTTTGTTTTTCCGTTAAATGTATACTTTGCACTCTGGCTGCCATTGAATACTTTTTTACGGTAATCCGTAGCAGGAATTGCTTCATACAGACGTTTGTCAATCTGCTTATAAATTTGAGCCGCTCCCGCATATCCTTCATTGGTATTATCAAACATAGAGAAGAAAGACGCATAATAATTTCCAATACTTATCGTAGAAATTGTGTTATGGAATCCCCAGATCACTTCAGGATTATTAATGCTTGAAAACCCTGTATTGGTATAATCATCCTCTGTCATCAAAGCAATACCCTGTTTTCCTTCACCGGCATATCTTGCGGCTTTTGTATAATCTCCCGTTTGTAAAAAGACCTCAGCGGCAATCGCTTTTGCCGTTCTCTGATCAATCTGTGCTCTCGAAGGACGTGCAAAACCATCCAAAAGATCGATGGATTCTTCTATATCCTTAGAAATTTGTGTATACACCTCAGCTACCGTTGATCTCGGAAGCCCCTGGCTTGGGTTTGCACTTGTAAGAACCAATGGAAGCCCCGGCTCAGACTGATGAGATTTGTAATCATTTGCATAAAAACGAACCAGATAAAAATAAGAATATGCTCTTAATGCTAATAACTGACCTTTAATTGCCTTATTTTTAGCCCCGGAATCATTCTTTAAATCATCAAGAAGCTTATTAATTACAAATATCCTTGAATAAAAAGTAGTCCATACGATTTCTGAAGCGATGTTACTGGCATTGGTGGCTTCATAATTATAAAACATTCCCAAATGCTGGTTTTTCGCCTGGATCACGTCATTAGACATTAAATCTGCGCCTGCTTTTATTCCCATAATTCCGAAGTCTGAGTGAAAAGTAGTTCCTCCCGCACCATTACTTCTAAGGTCAAGGTATATTCCACCAAGGATCTTTTCCGGCTTTGATTGATCGTCGTTCAATTGTTCACCGGAAATATTTCCTTCTGGCAAAGTATTAAGATCATTGGCACAGCTACTGGTAAGAAGTCCTACGGCTATAGCTGCTATAAAGTACTTTATCGTTTTCATAATTTTTTTTAAAATGTTAATTTAAAACCTAGGGAAACACTTGATAATAAAGAGTATTTGTAAGCATCGGATACTCCCGTTAATGAAGCCCTCGGATCATATCCTTTTCTTTTGGACCACAGGTAAAGATTATTTCCTGTCACATACACCTTTAAGCCTGATAAACCAGCCTGTTGTGCAAAGTCGTCCGGCAGCTGATAAGATAATGTTACATCCTGAAGACTGATATAATCAGATTTAATCAGATATAAGGTAGAGTTCTCATTCTGGCTGGTTGAAGTAAGATCTACACGTGGTAAAGCCGCTGATTTGTTCTCAGGAGTCCAGGTTTTATCCAGATCTGTAGAATAATTTGAAGCATAAGAATCAGAATGGAATAAGCTTCTGTAAATATTGTCATATCCATATCCGCCAAACTGATAAGCAAAATTCAGAGATAAGCTAAGCCTTTTGTAGGTAACATCAGTTCCAAATCCACCATATACCTTCGGAATTGCTGATTTTCCGGTGTTATAATCAGTTGCCTCCTTAAAATTATTAGTAACAGTTCTTTCTATCTGTTGAGTAGATGGATTTACAGAATTTTTATACCATAAAGCATCTCCGTTTAAAGGATTTACCCCTGCAAACTCTTTCAGATAATAGGTATATCTGTCACCGCCTTCAGATAAGATAAACAATCCTGAAACCAGACCTGTAGCTCTTTGCTCAGCAGGTAGTTTTGTGATCTTGTTTTTGTAATGAGTCGCATTCGCATAGAAATTCCACTGAACATTTTCATTGCGGAGAATATCCACACTGATATTAGCCTGAACCCCTCTGTTATACATATCTCCGATGTTTCCGTACTTCACATACGATCCGGAATTTGAGATAGGCAAAGGAAGTGTATAGATCATATCAGATACCTTTCTCTCAAAATAATCTGCATTTACATTCACTCTGTTGTTCAGCAGGGAAAGCTCAAATCCAGCATTGAAATTTTTTGAAGTTTCCCACTTCAGATCTCTGTTTCCCTGTTTTTGTAGCGAGAGTACAGGTTTCCCATCACCAAAATTGTTGATTCCATAGATATCCTGATAAGCATAATAATCCCTGGTAAGATTATTCAGAAGAATATTATCATTTCCCTGCTGTCCGTAAGAAGCTTTTAATTTCAGAGCATTAATGACGGTGTTGTCTTTAAGAAAGTCTTCTTTGGCAACATTCCATGCAAGTCCCAGCCCATAAAAATTACCCCATCTGCTTTCCGGTGCAAAAACTGAAGAACCATCTCTACGAACATTAGCATTAAAGAAATATTTATTGTCATAATTATATAACAACCTTGAAAAATAGCCTTCTACAGCATATTCATAACCATTTCCTGATAAATCCGTGATTTTTACAGCATTATCAAAAGACGTTGACGTAGGTAATAAAAGTTGTTGCTTTGACCCGGAAAATCCTTCATTTTTTGTTTTGTTCAATTCATGACCCACAAGAATATTGAAGCTGTGTTTCCCGAATTTTTTCTGATACGTAAGCAATTGCTGATGATTCAGAGTATAATTAAATATAGATTCCTGGGTAATCGTACCTCCTACAGATGAAGAAGTTCCACCTACTGTATTTCCAAACTGAAGATTTCTCAAATTTTCAAGATAAGCCCCGAAATTGTACGTAAAATCTAGTCCGTTGATAATTTCATAATTTAATCCAAGATTGGCATTGGTAATATTGCTGACGGTTTGAGATTTATCCTGCTGAAGATTTCCTACAGGGTTTTCAAAAACGGCATATGATCTGGAAGCCCCATTAGGTCCCTGACCATCTCCATAGTCATACAAAGCATTCCCATGGGTGTCGTAAAGCCTCTGGTAATTGTCGTCCCTCAGAAAAACAGGATAAAAAGGAGCTATATTTCTGGCAAACTGAAATGGATTTGAAAAGCCTCCCGTTTCCCCAAAATTCTGCTTGCTGTACGTATAAGAAAGTGCAGAAGTCAATTTTAATTTTGGAGTGATAGAGTAGTCTACATTTGATCTGATCCCGAATCTTTCAAAACCTGATGAAATAAGATACCCTTTATCATCCAGATAATTTAATGAAGTATATGATTTCACCTGATCACCACTGGCATTGATTCCAACAGTTGCCTCCCTCCTTAAGGCAGGCTTAAAAAGTAGTTTTTTCCAATTATCCTGATATAATAGTTGAGCATTAGGATTGAATGTCCCATCTGCCGAAATTAATTGATTAAAAGGAACATTATACACATTATATCCCAAACCGTTCAAAGCCGTAAGTCCTACTGCATGAGGAGATGTTCCCGAAGGTATAGCTCCCGGCTGCGTTAATTTTGCAGCTTCCCCGATTCTGGCTCTGTTATAATAAGCTGTATAATAATCCTGAGGCGAAGTATATACAGAATAATCCGCAATAGACCTAAAGTTTACTCCGGTTTTTACATCCGCTTCAATCGTTAATTTTTTATTTTTCCCTCTTTTCGTATTTACAATAATGACACCGTTGGCACCTCTGGAACCATACAGAGCATTAGATGAAGCATCCTCAAGAAAAGAAATACTTTCAATATCTGCTGAAGAAATACTGTTCAGATCACCGTTATACGGAATACCATCCAGTACAATTAACGGATCACTTGAAGCGTTGATGGAACCTATTCCTCTCATTCTTATCGTGGGTTTGGAACCTGGCTGTCCGGAAGAAATTACCTGTACACCAGCAACCTTACCGCCAATTCCCTGAAGAACGTTCCCGTTTTGAAGATTAGAAAGATCTTTAGCCTTTAAAGACTGTACAGACCCGGTGATCTCCTCCTTTTTTTGCTTTCCAAAGGCTACCACCACCACTTCTTTGATGGAAGTCTCCTGGGAAAGACTGTCTTTTTTCTGTGCAAAGCCATATTCTGCGAATAAGAGTACAGCCAATACACCAAGTTTGCATTGTTTTTTTCTCATTATATTAATCTTAGGTTTAAAAAATTGAATTGAGTATCACTCGTTACCTTTCCCGATTAGGAAAAATAGATTCCCAGCCTCCTTTTTGGGGGAGGTGTCAGAAAGAAAATGTTAAAATAGAGGAGGTGTTACCCGGATTAATCTGGCATAAAGCTTATCGGGGCTTTAATTCCTACAATAATGTGCATATTTCTTTGGGAATTTATGGCATCATCATTTTACACATCATAGAAGCAGAACACATATCCTTAGAAGTCGTATTATGCTGTGAATGTTTACTTACTGTACAACATTTTTGCTGTGCAGCTGTAACTATGATAGTGTTTAAGTAAGAATTAAAGTCATTCTTATTCATGAGAATAGAGTTTATTTTTTTTAACTGGGTCAAAATTATTTAATAATTCATAAAACTTTGTTAAAAGCGGATATGAGATAAATCATATTAGTCTACTAATTTAGTGGGGTAATTAAAAAATACAATGTTTTACTGGATAGTTTTGAATGTAATGTATTGGTTGTTAATAATTTGTGTTTTGTTTTTGATTTGATAAAAAATTCTTTAAAAGTTTAAATTTATGGGATGAATAAAAATTAACAAACAAAGTCTATTGTTTTTGTAGACTTTTTATGTATTTTACGCCCGATTTCTTTTTAGGAAGCTTTATCCCGCTATCCACTCATACTCCTCACGCCAGCGCTATGGCTAACGCATGTTGCGGGGTAACCGTTCCTATCGGGGCTAGGGGATGAAGTACAGATGATGAAAATTTGTCATTTAAAGTTTTTATCATTTGTTTTTTCAGATAGAAGCACTTTTACCAGAAAATTAATTATATTTTTGAAAACTGTATAGACAAACGTTTTTTGTTCAATACAGGTTACTAATTATTATGAGAAAATACCTTACCTATATTTTATTGTTGGGATTTCCTCTGTTGGGAGCCCAGAAAAAGATTGAAAAATCTTCATATCAACAGGATTGGACGCTATTAGAGCAGGCAAACCAGAGATCCTCTTTCGATGCAGATATAAAACTATCCGATGCTGAACAGATATTGGATAAAAAATTATTCCAGCTCAGAAAGCAACTTCTTCACGATACAGAAAGCCAAAAAATATCCATCTATAATAGTTCTTTTAATCAGTTAAAACCATTAATAGAAAATAGCAGACTGTTCAATATTTTACAGTTAATGCCAAAAGGAGGTTTATTACATACCCACAGCGGAGGAGTAACCGATGCAAAATGGATCATCACAGCAGCAAGAAAATATAAAGAATGTTATGTCTATGATCAAAAGGACAATGATCAGTTTATTTTGGGGCAATTGGCTTTTTTCGAAGCAGGAAAAGTACCGAATGGATTTGTAAACCTTGATCAGAAGCTAAAATCCAACCCGGGTTTTGAAAATGAATTGCTAGAGCTTCTCCTTTTAAAACGTGACAATCTTTGTTCCTATACCGATTACTGGATTGAATTTGAGAAACGTTTTAAACGTATCAATCTGTTATTACCTTACCGCCCATTCTTTAAAGAATACTATCTGAAAGGTTTTCAGGATCTGGCTAAAGATAAAGTGCAGCATGTGGAGATCAGGTATGTTTTTGACGAGCTTTATGATTTTCAGCACGGAAAATATCCTTTAGAAAAGACAATTACAGATTTACAGGATATTGTTAAACAAATGCGTCAGTCCGAACCACAGTTCAGCCTGAAGTTAATTTATTCAAGCTTTAAGTTTTTAGACTCTGCAAGCATTGAAAAGCAGTTGGAAATTGCCCTTAAGCTTAAAAAGGAATTTCCGGATATGATCTCCGGTTTTGATCTTGTTGCAGACGAAGCAGCAGGAAACAGCATCAATTCCTTCCAGAATAACTGGACAAAATTGAATGAAATGACCAGGAAATCAGGATTGGAAATGCCACTATTTCTTCATGCTGGAGAAAGCAATTCTATTTTTAACAAAAATGTGCTGGATATTACCTTATTGAACAATCCTAGAATTGGTCATGGGCTTAATCTGATCTATTTTCCAAAATCTATGGAGCTGATCAGAACCCAAGGTAAGCTGGTTGAGGTAAGCCCGATCAGTAATCAGATTTTAGGCTATGTAAGTGACTTGAGAAATCATCCTGCAAGAGTTTTGCTGAGTAACGGAATACAGTGTTCCATTAATAGTGACGACCCTTCGGTATATGGATATGAAGGTCTTAGCTATGATTTTTGGGTAGCTTTTGTATATTGGGAACTGGATGTGAAAGCATTGAAAAAACTGGTTTTTAATTCAATTAATTATTCTTCTTTGAGTAAAAATGAAAAACAGCAGTCTATCCAGTATCTGAATACACAATGGAATGATTTTGTACAAAAAGCCAATCAGGAACTGAAGTAAACCTGATAAAAAATTACTTTTATAAAGAAAAAGCACCATTTCGAAAATGGTGCTTTTTTTTCTGAGACTACGTTTCAGAAATACAACCAATCTGTTTTCGCGATCTCAACGAATAAATATCAGCCCAACTATCTGAAAATTACAAAACAGAGATTCTGTTACAACTTCCCTTAATTGAGATACTTCATTCACGCCTGTTCTTCAGAACTTTGTCCTAACAAAAACAACAGGATATGAACCCTTTAAAAATAGCGGTTACCGCAGCAAGCATAAGTATTTATTCCAGTGGAATGGCTGCAACTTATAAAAGTAATATAAACACAGCAGATTATAAAAACCAAATCACAATGGATACAATCAAACCCAATCAGACCATTATTGATCTTGCAGGTCATAAAGTTCCGGTATTAAAAAACGGACTCTACGACAGATTTCGTTCAAATCCACCATTATCTGTCATTGAAAAAGAAGCTCCGGAAATTGATTTAAGTTGGTTCAAAACCATTCAGAAGCAGAAAAAAGAAGTTGGATTTACCACCTATTCGCCGAATTTTTATTACAGCAACAGCAGTATTACAGCGATTTATACGGCTGATATGAAAACATTGAAAAAACTGATTCCTGAAGAAGTTCGTGATATTGTTAAGCCTATTTCTATTACTCCGGGTAGAGGATTGATCGCTATTACAGCGTATGCTTACCATTACTGTGATAATGATTCTTATAATGAATTATCTGTTTCTATAGTGACCACTAAACCTGATTCAGGAAACTGGGGGATATTTTCTTTGCTGGGCGAAGTGAAAAATAAAAACCTTTGGGGATATGTTTTGAAACTTCCGGTAGATACAGAGCTGGCAAGAGTTCGTGGAGTAGTAGGATATAATTTACCGAAATGGCTGATCCCGATTGATTATAATAATAAAGAAAACAGTTTAGGTTTTGATTTCTATGATCAGTCCGGAAAGATAGATTTTTCAATAGAGGGTAAAAAGCTGGATATTGTAGAAACCAAGCCGGAAATTGTTCGTTCCAATTTCATAAATATAGATGCAAGAGGAAAACTTACACATGGATATACGGATGTGAGAGCTTTAAAAAAGGCTACGAGCAAAAAGAAAGAAGATGTAAAGCTTATTCTTACTGATGGACCTTTGTCTGCATTTATCAAATCATTAAATCTTGGAAAACTGATGCGTTACGACTATCAGCCGGAATTTCAGGCAGCTTTGTATACTCCTGAGCGAGTAGAGGATTCAAAAAAATAAAATTTGAACAGTTAAAGACAAAAACAATGGATTTTGCTACAATATTTCAGTCACAGAAGGAATTTTTTAATTCACATCAAACGAAGAATGTTGCATTTCGGAAAGAAACTCTCTTAAAGCTGAAGAACCTTTTAAAAGCTAATGAAGAAAGGCTTTATGATGCTATTTACAAAGATTTCCGAAAAGGCAGATTCGATACTTTTCTTACAGAATTGAATCTGGTGTATAATGAGATAGATTTTTTCCTTAAGAATCTGGATACGCTGAGTAAGCCCAAAAAGGTGAAAACATCTCTTAGTTTACAACCTGGAAAAAGCCACATCTATTATGATCCGTTGGGAGTTACTTTGATCATCGGAGCATGGAATTACCCTTATCAGCTGACATTAAGCCCAATGGTAAGTGCTATTGCAGCAGGAAATACAAGCATTATTAAGCCCAGTGAGCTGCCTGAAAATACAATGCATCTTTTGGCTGAGCTTATCAATAATAATTTTCCGATGGAATATCTGTACGTAGCAGAAGGCGGAATCCCGGAAACTACAGAATTACTGAATTTCCGTTTTGATAAGATCTTCTTTACCGGAAGTCCTAAAGTAGGTAAGATCGTATATGAAGCCGCTGCGAAGAATCTGGTTCCGGTGACCTTGGAATTGGGAGGGAAATCTCCGGCAATTGTTACAGAAACAGCAGATTTAGAAGTTGCAGCAAAACGTTTGGTATGGGGAAAATTCCTAAATGGCGGACAAACCTGTATTGCTCCTGATTATCTCTTCGTACAGGAATCTGTAAAACCGAAACTGCTGCAGCTGATGAAAGAAAAGCTGGATGAGATCAATTATTCAGAAAATGCAGAACATTATACAAGCATTATCAATAAAAGGAATTTTGAGCGTGTACTTAATCTTATTGATGAATCAAAAATAATATACGGCGGAAAATATAATGCGGAAACACTTTACATGGAACCTACTATTTTGGATCGTGTAAGCTGGGAAGATGCCGTTATGCAGGAAGAAATCTTTGGTCCGGTTTTCCCTGTTATTTCTTATACAGATTATGATGAAGTACTGAAGAAGATAATAGAAGGTGAAAAGCCCCTTGCTGCTTATCTCTTTACAAAGAATAGAGAAGAAAAAGACAAGCTGCTGCATTGGGTTTCTTTTGGAGGAGGATGTATTAATGATACTTTAATGCATATTACCAGTGATTATCTTCCGTTTGGCGGAGTCGGGAACTCAGGAATCGGAAACTATCACGGAGAATTTGGCTTCCTTACATTTTCGCATCAGAAATCAGTGGTTGAAAAAACGAATTGGGGCGAACCAGACTGGAAATATCCGCCGTATACAGATAAAAAAATGAACTGGCTGAAAAAGGTAATGTAGATCTATTTAAAATTGAGATGAAAAGTGATAAATTCGTATGAATAATGATCTCAATTCTTCAGTAATTTAAAATTAAAATAATATGCAAACAATATTAGGTGCCAATGGACAGATTGGTGAAGAACTGGCAAGAGAATTAAAAAGAAATTTTACATCGGATATTCGTATTGTCAGCAGAGATGCAAAAAAAGTAAATGATACAGATGAGGTATTTTCTGCAGATTTATCCATCCGCGAAAAAGCTATTGAAGCTGTAAAAGGCAGTGAGATTGCTTATTTCACTTTAGGACTCCCGATAAGTTCGGATCTTTGGGAAAAGCAGTTTGCCCTTATCCTCCGTAATGTGATTGACGCATGTAAAATTAACGGGACAAAATTGGTGTTCTTTGACAATACTTATATGTATCCGCAAGATGACAGAGTGCTTACAGAAAGTACAGCCTTTGATCCGGTAGGCAGAAAAGGCGCCGTAAGAAGAAAAATGGCGGAAATGGTTTTGAAAGAAATAGAATCCGGTGAATTGCAGGCTGTTATCTGCCGCGCTCCCGAGTTTTATGGTCCGGGAAAGACACAGAGTATTACCAATACACTGATTTTTAATAATATCAAAGAAGGTAAAAAGCTGAAAGTTCCATTAAGTGCCCATAAGAAAAGAAGTCTTATCTGGACTCCTGATGCCAGCCGTGCCACAGCATTGATTGGAAATACTCCCGATGCTTTCGGGCAAACATGGCACCTTCCTGTTGATAAAAGCCATCCGACCTATCAGGAATTTATCAGAACAGCTTCCGAAATTTACGGTAAAGACCTGAAATATACTGTAGTTCCCAAATTTTTCTTTACAATCGGATCTTTCTTTAATCAAAGGGTAAAAGAGCTGCTGGAATTGCTTCCAAGGTATGAACATGATAATATATTTGATGATTCAAAATTCAGAAACAGATTTCCTGATTTTCAGGTGACCAGCTATAAACAGGGAATAAGTAAGATTAAGAGTGAACAATTTCCTGGGAAATAATAAGATCAGTGGATTTTGTTTCAAATCAAATAGACATAGGCTAACAAAAGGTAATGTGTAAATAATGAAGACTCCAATAAAAGTAAATTCAATAAGTGCTTTACATAAGGCATTAGGACTGAAAAAACCATCCAATCCTCTGATCAGTGTGTTTAATTTTGATGACGTAAAGCTGGATCCGGAAACAATTCTCAGTTCAGTTATCACAGATTTTTATGTAGTGGCTCTCAAAAAAGACTGCGCAGGAGGAAAGTGTAAGTATGGACAGCAATATTATGATTTTGATGAAGGTATTATGTATTTTATTGCACCTCATCAGGTATTGCAGTTTGAAGATATATTACTGAATAGCGTAAAAGGATTTGTATTGGTTGTACATCCTGATTTTATTCAGGGGTATCCTTTAGCATCGATGGTGAAAGACTATGGCTTTTTCTCTTATGCAACGAACGAAGCGCTGCACCTTTCTGAAAAAGAAGAAAAATCTATTATGGACATCATTGATAATATAGAGCAGGAAATAGAAACTAATATGGACTCTTTTACACAGGATCTGCTGGTTTCTAACCTTGATCTGTTATTGAAATACTGTGACCGTTTTTATAACCGCCAGTTTTTAACCAGAAAGAAAGTAAACAACGATCTGCTTTCAAGACTTGAAAATCTGCTTGATGATTATTTTAAAAATGAGAAATTAAGTATCAATGGTATTCCCACCGTTCACTTTGTAGCCGAGCAAATGAATCTGAGTGCCAATTATCTAAGCGATATGCTTCGGGTGCAGACAGGGCAGACCACACAACAGCATATTCAGAACAGATTGATTGAAAAAGCAAAAGAATTACTGTCTACCACGGAAATGTCGGTTTCTGAAATTGCCTATCATTTAGGATTTGAACATCCACAATCTTTTCATCGCCTGTTTAAAAACCGTACTTCTTTCTCACCGTTGGAGTTCAGGGCTTCATTTAATTAACTTTTAGCAATTATTGAAATTCAGAGATTGCGTTACAAATTTCCCTGATTTTGTTATATCGATTATCATCTTTATTCTGAAATTTGTTATACTAAAATGAATGCTATGAATACTTTAAAGATCCTGATTATCGTTACCAATGTAAGCATGTATGCCAGCGGACATCTGAAAACCGGTCTATGGTTGAGTGAACTTACCCATATTTATCATTCAGCAAAAGAAAGAGGATATGATATTGATATTGCGAGTCCGGAAGGAGGTAATATTCCCATTGATCCTGAAAGTCTTAAATTTTTTACACTCGATAAAATTTCTACAACCTATTGGAATGACGTTTCTTTCAGGAAAATTTTAAATAATAGTAAAAGCCTGGAAGAAGTTGAGAACCAACAGTATGATCTTGTATATTTAGCAGGCGGTCATGGCACAATGTATGATTTTCCTGATAATTCAACCTTACAATCTATTATTAAAAACCAATATGAAAGTGGAAGAATAGTAGCCGCTATTTGTCATGGAGTCGGAGGATTACTGAATGTAAAACTTTCCAATGGTGAGTATCTGATTAAAGGAAAAGAAATGACAGGATTTGATTGGTTTGAAGAAACTATCGCAAGAAGGAAAAAAGAAGTCCCTTTCAATCTGGAAGCTGCGATTAAAGAACGTGGAGGTGATCTGAAAAAAGCTTTCATACCCATGACTTCTCATGTTGTGGTGACCGATAACCTCATCACAGGACAGAACCCATTCAGCTCAAAGGAAATGGCAAGAGTGGTTATACAGCAACTTGAGAGAAAGTAATTGAAAATACACTGTAAAACAGAACCGTAATCACTGAAAGATTTTGTATAAGTTTGTTTCAGGACGGCTATTGAAGGAAACTTATATAACAGGAGTACAAATATGAATAGCGCCACTTTTAAGTGGCGCTATTCTTTAATATCTCTTTAAAATTCACTTTTTCTCTGAAGAATTATTTGACTTTAGAATATTGATGCAGGATCTTCAATAAAGAATTTTCTCTACATCTTTAGATAGTGATAGAACACGAGAAGAGATAGGTGAATCTATTAAATTGATATTGTTTCAGATTCAAATCAATCGGAGAATGTTATTTGTAACAGACAGTTACCAGTTTACATACATGAATTTTTCCTGCCACGGCAGCCTAATAAGACCAATTCCCCAGGAAAGTTTTTCAAGAAGAATATCCTGTGTTTTCCTTTCCATTGTAAGCGTATAATCATAATCTGTGATGACAAGCTTTCCTGATCGTTGAAAAAATTCGTTTTGTAATAATTCTACTGATGATTTCTTCATGGAACTCCAATTATGCTGAACACTTTCTATCACATTTTTAGCCTGTTTTTTATGCTTTCGCGACAGTTTGATGTGTCTGTTAATCGTTTGGTGTAGCGGAATATTACACAAGAATTTTTCAAATATCATATCACATTCGGGAGCGTTGGTCTTTCCGGTAGCAATATAGTGGAGCAGATGCGCACATAATTCAGGATCAGTAAGTTCTCTGGTTTCTGGATGAATAAGATCACAATGCTCAAACAGTGGTTTGATGAATGGATGGATCAAAATAAGCCCTGCGTTTTGAACATATTGTCCCTCGTTTTGGTCTGTGCCTTCTTGAACCTCCAAATCCTTTTGATAATCAGCTTCCATTGCACTGACTATATTCTCAGACTTCTCTATAGATTCGGTTTTACTGTTTTCCGGAATTTCATTTTCCTGAATATCAATACTTTTAATAAAAGGGAATATCTGAACAACTGTCTTCCTGTTTTTAAGGTTGGCTTTTGTTGTTTGCGAACCAGCTTGTTCCATTTTTGAAATCTGTTGTAAAAGATACTCCCGAAGACTATTATTACCTGATGCATTCAAATACTTTGATATTATATTCAAGATCAGACGCCATATGATGATTCTGTTTGTATGATTCTGTTTTGATATATGATGTATTATATTCGGTTCCAGGTTGATTTCCAGATCTTTATTTTTCAAAACAGTCAGGCATAACTGTGCAATCTGTTCATCAGAAAACTGATTGATAATTCTGTTTCGGACATTTTCCTTTGATAAAACAGGAACAATCTTTTTTTGAAACTGATCAGCAGCAACAAGCTGATCAAAAACTACCGATTCCAGAATGGAAATACTACTGTTCTCAGAATTCCACCATGGCATAGATCCTTTTTCTAAAAAATGAATAAACGCCTGAAGTAACTTTTCTTCACTATCCATAAGATATGCTTGAAAGGTATTTTCTGTTTCCTGATTTTGCTTTTGAATTCTATGTTCAATATCTATAGATTTGGTAATTTCTGAAAGTTCTTCCTTAAAGACCTGAGTGATTTTGTCTTTTAATTCGCTATTTAATGTACTGCTTTTTACATCCACATTTAATTCTAACCTGGGAATTTGTAAGGTATTTCCAGTTAGTTTATATTCTAACGTATTAATATACTGTTCTATTTGAGGGAAAACATCAATAGATAAAAAGCTATTAACGTCGTCTTTTATACTCAATGCCTTTTCTTTATTATTGACGTTAATTTCAATAAAAACTTTCTGAATTATATGATCCTGATTCACATCCAATAGGTTTAAATTATCAATATTGATAGCCTTAAACGGACTATTTCCTGTCAAACTCGCCTCCCCAGAAACCTGCCGGACACAGGCTTAATCTTGATTTTTGCTTTGCGCTTAATCTGCATCCGCAACCTCTTACAAAACCATCTTTTGGAGCATCTGCAACCTCCAGTGTTTTAGGGTCAAGCCATTTCATCGCGTTGCAATTATTACCGTTTTTTAGAGGGCATGCATTACAGATCTGTTCCCTTAGTGAGAAAATAACTTCCTCATTTTGATCCGCCATTCCCAATTTTGAACGCAGTTCATTGAAATGACCGTCAATAATTTCATTACGCTTGCTAAAAAGATTTTTAATATTCATATGATTAGTTTTTAAAATTATTGGGTCAAAATTATAAAGAAGAGAAGCCATTTTTCGAATAATTAGACGGGTCTATTCTGTCTTTGCAGTAAAACACAAAAATCATTTCCTGATAATGCGGGTTTCCAAATTCTAAGCAATAAAAACATAAAAAGGTCTAATGAGAAACCCTCTTTTTAAAAAATTAATATCTCTGACCATACATCATTTCATTTGATGATTTATAACGAAGAAAAAGTAAGGATCAAGAAAATTACCGATTCCATGATTGAGCAATGCTATGTTGAAACGAAGTAGTTTTTTAAAAGAAAACTCAATGCAGTTATGGTGATCAAATTTGACCATCATATGACAGCGAAACTCTCATCGCTAAAATTATATTTTTAAAATATGTTTTTAATTATATGATTTATAGAATGTTTTGTGTTTTTGTTTTTGTCATTTTTTATGAAAATTAAAATCCTATTTACTGCAAAGACTGTATTGAGGGGGCAAAATATTTGTCTTTTGAGGGGTCGTGATTGTATGTTTGCACCATAATAATTAAGCAAAGAAATTATGATCTATAAAGTATTAACAGTTTTAAAAAATCATTTAAATGCTCCGGGCGGTTTACATGATGACTCTGTAAGTGAAGTAGCAGTTGTAGATGACATTGCAAAACATGAAGGTGACAGCCAAAGTACTGATAACAAGGTGGTCATTAGTCTTTTGAGTGTTGAAGAAGAATCAACATTGAAAAACAGATCAAGATATCAGCAGGTTGTGATAGATAAAAAACCAGTCCGGTATGATAAGGAGAGTGCTCCGGCTTACATAAACCTATATGTAGTGGTCTCTGCAAACAGAAATATGTATAGCAAATCTTTAGCAGATATTTCAAAAGTAATTGAGGTATTCCAAAAAAATAATGTTTTAGAATATGTGGATAATGGAGAACCTAAAAACAACTTTACTTTCAGAATCGAGCTGCATTCCGTTCCATTTGATCAATTAAGCTACATCTGGGGATTACTGGGCGGAAAAATAATGCCTTCTGTGCTATATAAAATCAGTGTGGTGAAAATTGTTGCTCCGGATGAAGCAGTTGAGGTTAAATTAATTGATAACGTTAATATAGAAAGCATTAATGTTGATTAATTCCCTCCAAAAAAACTAAAAACAAAAACTAATAACCCTTTAAATTTTTAAACATGTTAAATTCAGCAACACCAGGTGTTTCTGTTGAAGAAACTACAAAACTTCCCTACTCAGTTGCATTTATTGAAACGGCTATGCCTGCATTTATTGGGTATACCGAAAAAATCCCTGCTGGTTACCAAGAACCGCTCAGAATCAGTTCTCTTCTGGATTATGAGCAGAATTTTGGGAAAGCAAAGAAAGAAAATATCCAATTAAAGGATGTAGAAGGTAAGGGAACAACACTTGTGGCTCCTGATGCGCAATTCTTAATGTATTATTCGCTTCAGATGTATTTTGCCAATGGTGGCGGTCCATGTTATATCATTTCTGTAGGAGACTATACTTCACAGGAAGTGCAGTTAGCCTCTCTGGAAGCAGGGCTGAATATGATAGATCATAAAGTTATTAAAGAACCTGTTCTTATTATTTTTCCTGATGCCATCTCATTAAACAAAGAAACCGACTTTTATCTTATCTATAATAAAGCCATTGAAAAAGCAGAAACCGATAAGAAAAATAGATTTGTCATATTAGATACTTATTTCGGAAATTCTATTACCGAATCAGAAAACCTTACTACGGTTGAATCATTTGGAAGTAAAGTGAAATTAACGAATCACGCTGCCGCTTACTTCCCTCACTTAGAAACTATCCTGAATTATAGATTTGATGAAACTGAAAATACAATCACTCATACCGGTTTACAAAAAGCAGGACAAGATAGTAGTGCCTTTTACTCAGGTGAGATTGCCGCTTTAGACGAATTGAAACGTTTAGCAAGTGCAGAAATTGCAAGCGAATCTGCCAATGCTTTAGTTCTTGCTGATTTGTTAGGTCAGGCTATTGCAATTGCTGAAGAAGTAAACGAAGCTGCTGATCCGGGTGAGAAAAAAGATATTTTAGTAACAATGATTACCGAGGCAAAAGCAGTATTTGATGCCATCTATGACGGAATAATTGATGATTTCGTTATGCCTGAAGAAGTAAACGAAAATACACCTGTCTTCAGCGGAGAATTTGAATCATTGAAAAATGCCATCCTGGGAGTAAGAGATGAAAAAGGAGATGCAAACGGTTTGACACTTAAAAATTTAGAACTATCCAATTCCGCATTATACAATCATGTAAAAAGAGAAATGATGTCATTGCATGTTGTATTACCTCCATCATCAGCAATTGCAGGTGCCTATGGCAGAGTAGACAGTACAAGAGGAGTATGGAAAGCTCCGGCAAACGTAAGTCTTAATTATGTCATTCATCCCACTGAAAAAATTTCTGATAAGGAACACGCCGCTTTAAACGCTGCAGACTTTGGAAGATCAATCAATGCCATCAGAACCTTTACAGGAAAAGGGACGTTAATCTGGGGAGCCAGAACTCTTGACGGAAAAGACAAGGATGATAACGACAAAGATAATGAATGGAAATATGTTCATGTACGCCGTTATTATAATATGATCAGACAGGCAATAAGAGAAGCGCTGGATAAAAACTTTATCAATGAGCCTAATATTCCTTATACCTGGTTATGTGCAAAAACAATGTTGGAAAATTTCCTTCATCAGCAGTGGATGGAAGGGGCATTAGTTGGGAATACTCCGAAAGAAGCTTACAAAGTAACAGTAAAAGGACTTGAAGGTACAGGAACAATGAATGTAAACCTGGAAATAGCCTTAGTACGTCCGGCAGAATTTATTACCCTTACTTTCTCGCACAAATTACAACAATCCTAAAAACATAAAAATCAATCACGAATAAGTATTCGAAGTTATGCTTCGATGAATAATTAATTATTAACATAAAATTTTTTTAAAATGAATTACAAAACCCCTGGAGTTTACGTGGAGGAAGAAACTAAATTCCCACCTTCCGTAGCGCAAGTTGAAACGGCTATCCCTGCTTTTATCGGATATACAGCAGCTGGTCAGAAAAATAAACCAATGAGAATTACATCTATGTTGGAATATGAGCAATCTTTTGGAAAAGCAAATCCGGAAACCTTCGCTGTTGATTTCAAAGACGGTGTTGCCACTGCAATGCAGACTAAGGTAAATGATTTTAAGATGTACTATGCTATGCAAATGTATTTTGCCAATGGTGGTGGTCCTTGTTATATTATTTCTGTAGGAGGTTATGATGCTAAAGTAGCCGTAGAATCTACCACAAGCACAGAAACTTTATCATATGGTCTTGAATTGTTAAAAAAAGAAGATGAGCCTACGCTTATTGTCTTTCCTGACCTTCAAGGTCTAGTTCCTGCCGATACTGATATTGCTGCTGCTACAGCTGCTGCTCAGACTGCAGAAATCAATAAAGGACTGGCTGAAGACGTAAATCTTGCTGCAAAAGCGGTTGCAGATGCGGCAAATATTGAAGGACCTACTACAGTAAAAGATGTTGTGGCTGCAGTAGTTGCTAAAGCAAAAACGTATGAAGTTACAGATGAGAATAACGCTAAACAAGTAGCTAAAGCTAAGGCTGCTCAAGCAGTTGTTAATGCTGTAAAAGTAGCTGCAACACCTTCGAATGCTACTGTTGGCGATGTTAAGATTGCCGCTTCAGCAGCTGCTTTTATCTATAATAAAAACCTGGAGACAGCTAAAACCGTAGCTAAAAATGCTGGTGATGTTAAAGCTGAAGTTTTGAGCAGAGCTGGTAATGCTGTTGCTATTAATGAAGCATATTCTGTGTACAATAGAGCTTTAGATCAGGCAGAATCATTAAAAGACAGATTCGTTATTATGGATGTTCTTGGAGATGCTGATGCCTTCAGAGATGGAGTAGTATCTACAGGCTTACAATATGGAGCAGCTTACTACCCGAAATTGAACACCGTTTTAAGTTATGACTTCGAAGATCTTTTTGTTTTAGTAACAGGAATAGATGATAGCGGAAATTTAGCCGAATTAAAATCAAAAAACTCCGAGCTTTATAATCAGGCTAAAAAGGCAATTGAATCTAAAAAAGTGATTTTAGCGCCATCGTCTGCCATTGCAGGAATGTATGCTAAAGTAGACAGTACTTCAGGAGTATGGAAATCACCAGCCAACTTAGGTCTTAACTTAGTAGAATCACCTACTGTAAAGCTTTCAACAAAAGATCAGGATTTGCTTAATGTAGATGCAGAATCAGGAAAATCCATTAACGCGATCAGAGCGTTTGCAGGAAAAGGAACACTCGTTTGGGGAGCAAGAACATTAGACGGAAACAGCAATGAATGGAGATACATCTCTGTAAGACGTTTCTTCAACATGGTGGAAGAATCCGTGAAAAAAGCTACAGAACGTTTCGTTTTTGAACCGAATACAGCCAATACATGGGTTCGTGTACAATCAATGATCGAAAACTACCTTGATCAGCAATGGAGAGACGGAGCATTAGCGGGAAGTAAACCGGAAGAAGCCTTTTATGTAAGCGTTGGTCTGCACAAAACAATGTCTGCACAGGATATTTTAGAAGGAAGAATGAATATCGAGATTGGTATGGCTACAGTACGT
>NZ_JCAKRW010000008.1:0-268533 GCF_059515185.1 Chryseobacterium sp. CS2K3
TGGACTATAAACAGAAAAAATAAAAAAAGGAGAACAATTAAGTTCCCCAATAATATAAACCTATAAATTAAAATTTATCAGTCCTGTTCTTTATATATTGATCTTAGAAATTCCGCATAAGACTTTTCCAAACCTACAACATCACCAGATTTAAGGTTTAATCCTCCTACACCCGAGGTATCTGCTTTAATTTTTGCAGAAGAAATCTGAAAGTATAGATTCTCGTCATTGGTTTTCGGCTGAACTTTCACCGTTGAACCTAAAAGTTTTTTAGTAGAAATTGTATATACATCTCCAGGAACAATTTTCATTTTCAAAAATGATCGGGGTGATAATGTATAGTCTTTTTGGTTGATGCTTATTTTCTGTTTCTTTTCTGAAGAAGCAAATATATACATTGATCCGTCCTGAATAGTAATTTTTTCTTTTGGAGTATAATATAGAGCTATCTTATAATTGGCAGCGTTGAAATCCTGAGATGAGCTATCAACATTTTCAAAAGGTTTTATTGTAAAGGTATTGGCTCCTATTTCTTTTGCCTTCTTATATATTAATGAAAAGACCAACTCATCATCTTTTGAGTATCCCTGAACTTCTATTTCTCCCAAATAGATACCATCTGCACTACTATCTTCTTTTTTATATAGAAATTTGTCTGTATTATCATTGGTTTTCTCAACTTTTGAGAGATAAACATTCTGTGCATTCCAAAGCTGTATACACAATACGGAAAAGATGATTGCTATATTTTTCATATTTATGATGGTTGGGAAAGGATTTCAATGCATTCTTCCAGGCTATTCTCCCAATGTTTTGGTTCTATTTTATAAGTTTCTTCTATTTTATCCAGAGACATTGTACTTCTCACTGGTCTTTTTGCTGGCGTTGGATATTGCTCAGTCGTTAGTGGATTCAATTTCACTGATGACTTTGCAAATGCAGCAATTTTTTTTGCAAACTCAAACCAAGTAGTTTCTGGATAATTTGAGAAATGGAATATCCCATAAACTTTTGTTGGCGCCTCAATAATATCCATGATTGCCTCTGCAAGATCATTAGCATTCGTAGGCTGACCAAACTGATCTGCAACAATACCTAATTCTTTTTTCTGCGAAAATAGGTTTAGCATTGTTTTAACAAAGTTCTTATTAAACTCCGAGTACAACCAAGAAGTTCTTAAAATAATGGTTTTAGGATTAATTTCCAACGCCAGCTCTTCACCCTTTCTCTTTGATTCGCCATATACTCCAATCGGATTGGTAAAATCATCTTCTGAATATGACAGATTTGTATTACCATCAAAAACATAGTCTGTAGACACATGGATGAGAACCGATTTATATTCTGCGCATGCCTGAGCAAGATAAGCAACACCATCTGCATTCACTGCAAAAGCTTTATCTTTTTCTTTTTCAGCCAAATCTACAGCGGTGTATGCAGAAGCATTGATACAGTAATCCGGCTTATTGTCGTAGAAAAAATCATTAACCTGTTCTTCGTTTGTAATATCTAAGATTGTAGAATCTGTAAATAAAAATTCGTATTGATTTTCAAAATCGGGTGCTATTTTCCTGATACAGTTTCCTAACTGACCATTACTACCGATTACAGCTATTTTTTTCATATAATATTAATTAAATATTGCCTAAAATTCTATCAGATATACTCTTTAAGAATTTTTCGCATTTTGAGATCTTAAGAATTTAACTCTTGACTGAAAGTCTTTCTGCTCTAAATCTACATAGAATTTGTGAAAGATCTCTTTTATATCTTCTGGATGAACTTCTGATTTTCTTGTTTTAACATTAAAGTAAATCACTGTTACCCAAAGTACGGCATGGATTGTTTTTTCATCCAGACTTTTCATTAGAATTTCAACCTTGGCAGTTCTGTCCTGTATTTCGATGGTTTTACTGCTGATTACAACCTGAGTATTGTATCTCACTTCTTTCAGGTAAGCAATTTCATTTTGAATTGCAATCCATGTACAGCCTGTCTGTTTAGTATATTCTTCATAGGTAAATCCGTAAAATGTTTCTACATGATCTTCTCTGGCATTGAACATATAATCCAGATATTTAACATTGTTCAGATGTCCTATAGGATCACAATCACTAAACCTAACCTTTACAACGGTTGATACTTCTTTTTCCATTCCGCAAAAATAAAAAAACCGCCTCTAATAGAGACGGTTGATTTTATAAATTTTGTTAATTTGCTGAAATTATTGAATTCCTAATTCTTTCTTAACAGCTGGTGTAGCATCAGCTCCCGCTTTATAAAGGAATGCTGGTGAGTTAGCATCCATTACATATTCGTAACCGTTAGCTTTAGATACTTTTTCTACTGCGTCATTTAATTTCTTTTCAATAGGACCGAAAGCTAATTCTTGCTTAGCTTGTAAGTCTTTTTGAGCTTTATCCTGCATCTGCTGAATATCGTCAGCTAATTTTTTCATCTCCTCTTCTCTAGCTTTGTTTTCGTCAGCTGTTTTCTTAGGAGCTTCTGTCTGATATTGCTGATATTTAGTTTGAGCTGCATCTGCTTTTTTCTTGATTTCAGCTTGCTTTGCATCTAAGAATGTTTTAAGGTCAGCATCTGCTTTTTTCTTTTCAGGCATTGCGTTAAGAACTCCCAATACATCTAAAGTAGCAATTTTTTGAGCTTTTGCCATACCTACAGACACAACCATCATCCCTGCTGCAAATAATACACTTAATTTTTTCATAATTGGTAAATAAATAATTTAATTTGTTTTTAGATTTTAAATTTAAGTAAAAGTTAATTTAACTTATTACTTTTTGTTTTTACTACCGGCTTTTTCTTTTTTATCTGTTCCTTTTAACAGAATTGCCAGTACTTTTTCAGTGTAATCATATTTTCCCTGAAGAAAAATAACACTAATGTTATTGCTTTTATCAAGAACTATGCCCAATCCATTTTTTTCGGACATTGTTTTGATGGCTCCCCAGATCTGATCCTGGAACGGAAGAACAAGATTTGTTCTCAGTTTTGTAATCTCACCATTGGCTCCAAAACGCAAACTGGTAGTTGTTTTGATATTTTTATCAAGATCTACGACTTCCTTTTCTCTAAGTTTCAGCTGATCGCCTATTAATAACACTTTTTCACTTTCAAAAGCCGCTTTTTTTCTTTCGTATTCTGACTGCAGATTCTGAAGTTCTGACTGCCAGGTATCGATCTGAGAATTTAATCTTGCTTCGGCTTCTTTATACTGAGGTAATTTATTTAAAATTTCATTAGTATCTACTACTCCTATTTTCTGAGCATTTCCAAGCCCAAAAATTAAAAGCAATACGAAAGTGATGGTTATTTTAAAGTTCTTCATAGCTATAATTATAATGATTGGTTCATCAAGAAGTGGTTTTGCCATCCTGATGGTGTTCCGGACATTGTCTTATCAAATCCGTATGCGAAGTCAAATCCGATCAATCCGAATGCTCCCATATAAACTCTAACACCTACCCCCACTGATCTTTTCAACTGGAATGGGTTATAATTACTCCAAGAGTTCCAAACGTTACCACCTTCTGCAAATGTTAATGCATAAATTTTAGCTGTCTGGTTCAAGGAAATCGGGTATCTTAATTCTAAAGTAAATCTATTATAGATTGTTCCTCCACCTTTTTGAGTAATATCAGAAGCTTCACCACCGTATGTACTTGCATTATCATAACCTCTTAACGGAATTAATTCTCTACCGTCATATCTACCTCCGAATAATCCAGTACCTCCTACATAGAACCTTTCAAATGGCGGTGCACCAAGACTTTTGCTGTATCCGTCCATGAATCCCATTTCAGCAGAAGATCTTAATACAAGTTTTCCGATGATTTCATTATATACATCAGCTTTAAACTTGATTTTATAGAATTCCATCCACTTGTATTTGTCAACAGGCTTCATTGAAGAGTAGTCTTTGTTACTGAACAATGAATATGGAGGTGTCAACTTAGCAGAAAGTTCAATATTTGAACCCATTGTAGGGAATATTGGATCAATTCCTGCGGAGTTTCTGCTCAAACCTAGGTTGATACTAAAGTTATTGGCACTTCCAAAGTATTCTGTAGCATCCCCAAACTGGAATGGATAGTTATTAAAGTCATACTTCTGGAACTGTAATCCTGTATATAATGAAAAATAATCATCCGGCCAGTTAAGAAGTCTGTTTAAACCTGCTGAAGCGGAGAAGATATTCAATTTCTGAGATCCTCCGTACATATCGCTATACTTAACTCTTGAGTTATTTAAACTTACAGAAAGTGAAGTTTGTTTTGTACCAAATAACCAAGGTTCAGTAAATGATACTCCGTAGTTTTGGAAGTATTGTCCTGCCTGTACCTGAATAGAGAAGGTTTGTCCGTCTCCTTGCGGTACCGGTTTAAAGTCTTTGAATTTAAGGAAGTTTCTTAGTGAGAAGTTATTAAACGTCAAACCTAATGTTCCGATGAAGCTATTTCCACCATAACCTGCCTGAAGCTGAACCTGAGAAGATCCTTTTTCTACTAATTTCCAATTGATATCTACAGTGTTATCTGCCTGATTAGGCTGAATATCCTGTCCGATCTGCTGTGGATCAAAGAATGTCATCCCTGCAAGATCAAAATAAGTTCTCTTGATTTCGGTTTTTTTGAATAATTCTCCCGGTTTTGTTCTCAACGCTCTAAGGATCACATGGTCATGGGTTGTTGTATTCCCTTGCCATGTTACTTTGTTCCAAGTTGCCTGCTCTCCTTCATTGATTCTGATCTCAAGGTTTACAGCATCTCCTGACACTGATTTTTCAACTGGTGTTACATTTGAGAAAAGGTAACCGTTATTCATATATACAGACTTGATATCGGAATCATCTTCCTTACCACCGTCTTCTCCAACTTTTTTGTTGAATCCTACTGCATCGTAGATATCACCTTTCTTATACCCAAGCAATCTTTGTAGATAGTCTGTAGAATATACGGTGTTACCGGTAAATGTAATATCACCGATATAGTATTTTTTACCTTCGTTAAGCTTTACATTGATCTCATAATTTTTCTTATTATTTCTCCATACTGAGTCTGAAACAATTTTTGCGTCTCTATACCCTAATGAGTTATAATAATTGATCAAATTCTGCTTATCTTCCTGGTATTTATCTTCAATGAACTTGGAAGATTTCAAGATACCACCGATACCGAAACGTTTTTGTTTTGTTTCTTTGAATGCTTTATTTCTTAGCTTTCTATCGGTAACACTTTCGTTTCCTTCAAATTCGATATGATCGATTTTAATTTTTTTGCCTTTATCAACATTGATTGTCCAATCTACCAAAGCAGGATCTCCGGCATTTACTTTATCCTCGATAGTAATTTTAGCATCAGCAAAACCTTTCTTAATATAATCTTTCGGAATATTAGTTTTAAGGCTTGAAACTAAGTTTTGAGTAATCTTAGTACCTGGCTTCAGATTATTGTCTTTGGCTAATTTTTCACCTTTGGATTTACCAATCCCTTTTCCCTTGAATTTAACTTCTCCAAGTTCTTTAAGGTCCTGAAGATAGAATTTAAGAACAACTGTTTGTCCTTCAATACTCTCCACGTACACTTCCACTTCAGAAAAAGATTGGGTATCCCAAAGCTTTTTAACAGCATTACTAATTTTCTGTCCTGGAATGTCTACAACTTCTCCTTTAGCTAAGCCTGTAAATCTTAAGATCTGAGCTGGTGTATATTTTTTTACCCCATCTACAACGATGTCTTTAAGTGTATAAGTGCCCACCTCATTTTCTGCGTGTACAGCATTATTTACTTTTGTGCTATCCTGTGGAGTTACTTGTCCATAAAAATGTGCAGAAGCAGCAAACATAATGATGGGTAATAGTCTAAACTTCATTTTATCGAGTCTTTCTTTTCTTTTAAATTTATTGGCCTTGTACCTGCTCTCCGGTTAACCCGTATCTTCTTTCCTTGTTTTGATAATCTACAATACACTGGAAGAAAATATCTTTAGTGAAATCGGGCCATAGAACATTTAAAAACTGTAATTCAGCGTAAGCGATCTGCCAAAGCAGGAAGTTGCTTATTCTGATTTCACCGCTGGTTCTTATCAGTAAATCTACGGGAGGAAAATCTTTGGTATAAAGATAATTTTCGAATAGTTTTTCATCA
The DNA here is from genome assembly GCF_059515185.1 of Chryseobacterium sp. CS2K3. Classification (NCBI taxonomy): domain Bacteria; kingdom Pseudomonadati; phylum Bacteroidota; class Flavobacteriia; order Flavobacteriales; family Weeksellaceae; genus Chryseobacterium; species Chryseobacterium sp. CS2K3. The sequence goes on from NZ_JCAKRW010000008.1 coordinate 6,168, forward strand.
ATATTCTCTATTTCTACCTTTCCTTCCTTTACGTCAGAACTAATATTTTTAACGGCTTCCAGTATTTCGTTTTGTGAGCCATAGCTTATAGCCAATACCAGGTTTCCTTTTGTGTTTTCTTTTGTAAGGTCTACCACACGCTGCAACTGCTCTTTTACTAAAGTAGGCAGTTTATCAAGGTTTCCTATTACATGCATTCTCAGTCCTTTGCTAAAGATCTCTTCTGCTTCCAGCAGCAAGGTTTCCACAAGCAGATTCATGAGAGTGTTTACTTCTTCAGTCGGACGGCTCCAGTTTTCTGAAGAGAATGTATATAGTGTAAGGTACGGGATATCAATCTCGTTACAAGCATTAATTGCATTTCTTACAGCATTAATGGCATTTTTGTGACCGAAGGTTCTTTCTTCGCCACGAGATTTTGCCCATCTCCCATTACCATCCATAATGATGGCTACGTGTTTCGGTAAATTCTCAGAATTTATTTTATCTTTAATCAACGACATATTAATCACAATAACATGGAGGTCTTCCAAATGAGAATGTCAGCCCAAGACTGAACGTATTCATCCAATCTTTGGATTTTTCATCTCCAATATTTCTCTTTTTAATAAACTCTTCTTCTCTTTCTTTAGCAACGGCATAATAGTTTCCTGACTGTAATAAAGAACCTCCTGTAGCAGGGTCTAAAATATCTGCATTAAAGGATGTTTTTACATCACTGGAAAGGATTTGACTATGATCAAGCTGATCTGTCAATGTATATCTAAAGGTTGCTTCTGCAAATATAGCCCAAGTATGGTTAAATTTATACTTTAAACCTACACCAAAAGGAATATGCATGGTAACTTTTTTTCCTAATGTATATTCAGTCGTGGTTTTGAAGTCCATTTCATTGATTGGCGCTAATGCCACACCGTCTACATCTCTTCTGAAATCATTTGTAAGTGTAGCTTTGGGCGCATCAAACATCAATGCACCTACCCCTCCAAAAATATATGGGCTTACCATACTTACCTGCTCATTATTTACAGGGAAAAAGTTATATTCAAACATTAAACTTGCCTCATACACGTTATTTTTACCGTATGAGTTTCTATTTCTTCTATATTCTTCTTTTGCAGCTTTATCGCTAAACTGAATTTGGTTATATCCTAAATCCAATCTAACAGTCTGATGGGGGTTAAAATTAAATCTATATAAAATACCACCATAAAACGGGATCCCCCAATCCGACATTCTATTTAAATCCAACGGCTTTTGTAAAATATAATTTGTTCTTCCTACATCACCCACTAGGTTACTCATACCTAGACGAACCCCCAATTCGTTTCTTTGTGCTTTAACACTTACCACTCCAAGGAAGGCAAGGAAGCTAAACAATAATTTTTTATTCATAAAAGAATATGGATTTATGGTTATTTTAAAATTTAATTTTTGCAAATATAAAACATTTTTATATTAATGATAATCTTAATGTTTAGTTAAAAATAAACAAAAAAACATAATTTGTTATAAAGTAAACGGCAAAGTGGCAAAAATATTCTTTTTTCCATAGAATGAAAATAAATAAAGTATGAAAAAACCCCCATTGAATGAGGGTTTAAGGCTCTATTTTTTATTAAACATTCGTTGCATTCTGTTTCTTACTCTGATTAACAGAGGTTCTTTATAATTTTTATCTTCATCAAAATAGCCATATCCATATCCGTAGCCATACCCGTAGCCATATCCCTGCTTCGTATTATAATCATTATATATAAGTCCTAAATGATCGATTTCATTATTATGATATTTCTCTGTAATCATTTTCAGCATATACTTTTCCGTGTATTCATGACGAACCACATAGATATTAGCATCTGAATATTTCATTAATTCATAAGAGTCTGCAACAAGACCTACCGGTGGAGAATCTATAATAATAAAATCATATATTTCTTTCAGTTCTTCTAAGAATTTAATATTTCTCTTGCTCATCAAAAGCTCAGACGGATTGGGAGGAATAGGTCCTGAAGTAGCAACGTCAAGGTTCGGGATCTTTGTTTTATTGATAATCTGGTCAATATTCACTTCTCCTGTAAGATAGTTTGATATACCATATTTATTATCAATTTTAAAGTCTCCAAAAATCTTTGGCTTTCTAAGGTCCATCCCCAAAAGGATTGTTTTTTTATCACTTAATCCTAATACAGAAGCCAGGTTGATGGAGATATAAGTTTTTCCTTCCCCTCCAATGGAAGATGTTACTAATATAATCTTACCTTTTCCGTCATTATTATCCATTAAGAATCTTACACTCGCTCTTATTCCTCTGAATGCTTCGGAAACTGATGCTTTTGGTTGTTCCAAAACGGTAAGCATATTTTCATTGGTATTGTTACCAATTACTCCAAGAAGCGGAATTTTTGTTGCGCTCAGCAATTCTTTAATATTTCGGATCTTATTATCAAGCAATGCACCTATCAGGATAAAAATCACCGGAAGTAACAGCATGAACAATATAATTCCTGTTTTTGCCAGTTTAATATTCGGACTGATCGGTCCTTGTCCTAAATTTTTAGCGGGGTCAATTACTGTAATATCAGATTGGTTTGTCGCTACTTTCATCTGTGTTTCGTTCTGTCTTCCTAACAGACTGTTGTATGTAGCCTCAATCATATTATACCCTCTTTCCGCATCAAGATATCTTCTTTCTTTTTCAGGATATGAAGAAAGGTCTGAATTGGCTTCAGCAACTTGCTTGTCTAGTTTATTGATTTCATTATAATATCTTGTATAATAATTATTTAAACTACCATATGATCCTGTTTTTGCTTCATTAATTAATCTATTGATTTCCTTCATAGGTTCTGAAGTTGGTTTATAGATTAATGCCATTTCAGCTCTTTTTGTATACAATGCTTTAAGTTCACTAACGGTAGCGGAGAACATTCCATCTTCAAACCCAGCAGCATTGGTTGCAATCATTTTATCCAAATTCTGAGACTGAAGTGTGTTTTTGATATTATTTAAAGAGCTTATTTTACTTACAATATCAGCTTTTTTAGCCTCTAGGTCCTTAATTTTTTCTAAAGATTTTTCGTCTCTATCTTTAATATCATACAGTTTTTCTGATGTTTTCAGATAGTTCAGAACATTGGCACTTGAGTCTAGTTTCTTTCGGATATTTTCTAAGTTTCCTTTAAGGTACAACTCTGTATTTTTATCCACAGTATTTCTGTCGGCAAGTCTTTTCTTCTGAAGTTCCTGTACTGATGTATTCAGGAAGTTTACGGTACTGTTCAGATTATATCCTTTTTTGGTAATAATCATAATGGTACTGATTTCTTTATCGAAGTCTACATTAATAGTAGAAACGATATCATTAACACTTTGATTAATTGCCGCGAGGTTTACGATAATCTTATCCAGTTTGATCTTTGGAGCAACAGGGTTCTGCACCAATTTGAATCTAAGGTTAGGAGAATTGTACCATTCATTTACCTTAATTATTTTATTAGCAGGTCTGGCATAGGCATTTACGGTCTGAAATCCTTCAGATTCATAACTATACAAACTTGTAGACTGTCCTTCTTCCGGCAGGCTTATTTCATAAGTTCCGTTTCCTTTTGGTAATAAAGTAATTGGATAATTGATCTGCTGAAGATGCTTTTTATCTATTTCCAAAAAAACAGGTGAATCTGTCTTATCCAGGTAAGTTGATTTAATCAATCCTTTAGTAGAATAATTGACAAAAAGGTCCAAATTCTTAACCAAAAACTCATTATGAGATCTTGAAAAAAGCATTTTCTTCAGGTAAACTCCATCCTGATTTCCACCTTGCCCCCAAATGAAGTTGATGGATTGATTAGGCGTAAAATAACTGGATGTATTATTGGATATACTCAAAGAAAGATCTGAAGCGTATACGTTTTGTGCATAATACTTACTGTATACCCAAGATACGGCATAACCAATAAGAAACATAAAAACAAACCAATACCAGTTTTTGAATATTCTTCTTAAAAAATGTTCAACATCAAACATTGCAAAAGTCCCATACTTTTCCTTCGGGGGTTCTGCTTTTCCTACTTGTGTGTCTTTTCCAGGGATCATAAGGATTAAAGTCTTTGTAGGATTGTGTATAAAGTTAATGCCGTAGTAATGGCTGTCACCCCAGTAAGCAAGGTCTGGATAGGGTCTTTTCCGAATCCGTTCAAGCTTTTTCTTCTTGTATTAAGATATATTTCGTCTCCGTTTTGAACGTAATAAAAAGGAGAATTCATCAAATCTTCGCGGGTAAGATCTATTTTAGCAATCTTAATTCCTTCAGGAAGTTTTCTGTGGATTACAATCTCTTTTTTGTCAATAGTTCTGTTCAAACCTCCATTGATTGCTAAAGCTTCTGTAATAGTAAGGGTATTTTTATGAACCACTTTTTCTCCGGAAAGACCGGTACTTTCAACATCTCCAAGGATATAGTAGGTGATACCGTCAGTATTTAATCTTACTTCCGACTTACCTTCCTGGAAGTTTTCGTTTACTTTAGTCTGTATTTCTTTTGTAATATCATCCAATGTTCTTCCTTCTGCTTTTATATAGCCTACTCCAAAAACATTGATGTCTCCGTTTCCATCAACTTTTAATCCATTAAAATAAAAATTGATATTACCTCCAAAGCTTGATCCACCATTACTCCCTGCTCTTCCTCCTGCTGTTGCGGCATTCGTGGAAGAAGACCCACCTACCCCGCCTGAGGTATTGTAGCTGGAATAAAATTGTGCAGCATCTCCTTTGGGAGTGGTGACAATATTAAGGTTAAGGATATCATTTTTTGTGATCCTGTAGATAGGGATATTGTAGGGAACAAGACCTTCTTCGTTGATCACAAGACTCTCACTTGGTTGTAAATATCTTACATCCTTTGTCGTGATGCACGAGATAACCAAAAAGGGTAATATTAAAAATAAATACTTAAAGTTCTTCATCATATTTGAATATTGTTTACAAAAGTAATATTTAATTGTTAATTTTTGTTATTTCTTAATCGATATATCAAATCCGGCAAATAAGCACCTAAAAAACCTAATGAAACAATGATTAAGAGTAATATATTAACATTGGTGTGCCTTAGATAATAAGCAATTCCTACGATCATTAAATAATAAATGATAATATAAAATGTAGATCTTCTGTGAGTAAGATCAAGTTTCAGCAGTTTATGATGTATGTGATTTTTATCGGCATCAAATGGAGACTTTTTATTATAAAGTCTTACAAAGATCACATTTAAGGTATCCACAATAGGCAGAATAAGAATGGCTACTGCAACTACTGGAGCAGACTGTAGATGATATCTTGGCACATCTATAAGTTTCTTATCTATAAAAATATCAATGAAACAGATAGAAGTAAAGGCAAGTAAGAAGCCTAACAGCATAGATCCTGTGTCTCCCATAAAAACCTTATTGGTTCTATAATGTGAAAGATTATAGTATAAAAATGCCAGAACCGTTCCTATAATAATAACAGATAGTACGACCAACGGATAATTATATTCTCCCAATCTGTAATAACTGATTCCGAATAATGCACTACAGATCACTGAATATCCCCCTGCTAGACCATCAATTCCGTCAATCAGATTAAAGGCATTGATGAGGATAATAAAGGTAACAATACTAAATAATACACTTACAAAATAACTTAACTCATAAACTCCGAATATTCCAAAAAGGCTTCTGATCCTGATATCCGAGCCTATAACAACTAATGAGGACACAACAATCTGAGCCACCAGTTTTTTATACGCTCTCATTACCACAATATCATCCATTACTCCTACATAGAGAAGAATGATCAGTGAGGCAAATAAAAATTTATAGAGATCAAAGAGCTCATAGGCAAAGATGGATGCACAGATTCCAATGGAATAAAAAATGGCAATCCCTCCAAGATTAGGAATTTTTCTAAGGTGTGAGCTTCTTATACCGGGTTCATCCATAAGATTCTTCCTTCTGGAAATCTTTACAATGGTAGGTATGGAAAAAAATGTAATTAAAAAGGAGAATACGAAGCCTAACCCTATTTTTACATAGAAAATAGGTATCCCCGATCCGCTTAAGAACAATTCAAAATTTTTCATTCTTTTTCTTATCCCGTACTCATGTTACTCCCATTCATGCGGATGATGCTTAGTATGCAACACATCATCTCTTCTAATGTTCGAAACAATAGTACTCTCATTTGTGTTTATATTAATTTTCTTATCAACTTTTTCTGTCCTGCAAAAAACAACAGATAAAAAATCTTTTTCTTCACTGGCAAAGATAAAAGATAATTCTTACCAAAACGACTATAGTTCAATATATCTTGAATTTTTATCCCTCTTTCTCTTATAAAAACAGATAGCTTATCAGCCATGTTATAAAATGTTTCTTCATTTTTCACAAATGCGAGATAAGCCAAAAAGGAATACACTCCTTCAAAAATCTGAAAGTTTTTTAATTCCTTCATTTTATGAGAATATATTGATTCTTTAAATGCAGATTCAACATCCTGTACTGCCTTCAGAATATCAAGACCTTTTTCCGTATGAGCCTTTGTAATGGAATCCGTACGTTCTAAGTACTGATAATGAAAGTTCTGAGTCTGTACAATAGTATCACATGCTAATAAAAGCTGTGGTATCAACTGAATGTCCTCAAAATGAACTCCTTTTTTAAATCTTTTCTGATTGAAAAGTTCTCTTTTAAACAGTTTATTGCATGCAAAATAGCTAAGATCCGAAAAAACAGAGAAATTATTCTTAAGTTCTATCTTTTCCGGCATATTGGGAATCTGGGTCAGCTTTTGTGTTACACTTCCATTTTGATCCACTTTCTGGATATTACAGATTACCATTTTGGCATCATGCTTTTTTGCCAGCAATAGCATTTCTTCAAACATGGCTTCCGTGACATAATCATCACTATCTACAAAACCTATATAATCTCCTGTTGCTCTGTCTAAACCATAATTCCGGGCATCGCTTAATCCACCATTTTCCTTTGTAAAAGGTTTTATTTTTTCAGGAAATTTCTGAGTGTAATCTTCGATAATTCCCCAGGACCTGTCTTTACTTCCATCGTTTACCACAATTATTTCGATGTTCTGGTAGCTTTGATTCAATAAAGAATCAAGGCATTTTCCCAAATAATTTTCGACATTATAAACGGGAACAATGATGGAAACTTTTGAGGGAACGTCTATCATACATTAAAATTTCGTCAGTCTTGTATTCAGCCAGCCTTTTTTAGCATCATCAAAATCTTTTCTGGAACACGGAATACAGTTTTCTATATTTTCATCATCACCAAAATACCACAAATTACTGAACGTGTCACGCTTAAAAGCAAATTGCCTGTCATCTATTAAAACATAAAACAGTTCATATTGTCTTTCCTTCGGATGTGATCTCTGGATATTGATGCCTTCGATCAGATACCACAGCATTTGCGCCAAGAGCTGATGATTAAGCTGGTTCTCCGAATAAATATTATAATTAAAGATTCCTACGGATTTAAGGTTTTCACTTAATCCTATTTCTTTCATATAAGCGCATACTTCTCTTCTGTTTAATCCGTTTACCTGAGGATTCATTGAAAAAGGCTCACTGAAACTTTCTATGGCATCGCAGTTTACGGTTACCAGGTCTGCTTTTCTGAAGAAAGGTTCTGTTCTTTCTGTAGAGTTCATCATTTCAGCAAGACGAATGATATCAAATTCAACTTCTTTGATCAGCCTTACGGAATCCATCTCATTCAAATGCTTCTGATAGCCTAAATGGTGATAGTTTTTAATGGAGAAATTCTTAGAACCAAAAATTTTCCCAAGAAAAGTATGTTCATTAATTTCATCTCCTTGTTTAAGAGAAATGACATTGCTGATTTGGGTATAATTGAGGCTTTTTTGATGGAAATTCAAGGTAGAAAATAATGAAAAAGCGAAGTCATTAGATCCACCGACAATTACCGGAAGGGCTCTTTTATAATGACATGCTGATAATACTTCCTGTAGAATATAATGAGTATCCTGTACGGATTTTCCAGAAACCAGATCACCTAAATCTACCACCGGAATTTCAAAATCCAGCTGTGAAAGTTTGTAAAATTCTTTTCGTACTGCCGTAAAGTCCTGCACTTCCGCATCACCGCCTACTCCTCTATAATCTGACACAAACAGAAGAACAATGCTGTCTTCTTTTATATTTTTTGTGATCTGATTTCCAATCTGCCAGCTTTCTGTTTTGAAATTTCTAGGTGAAATGATAAAGTCCTCAAAATCCATATTTAAATTAAAATTATAATAATTTATTAATTGCTTGATGTAACAAACATACAAAAAAACACCGCAACTGGCTATGTTGTGGTGCTTTTTATTCATAAAAAAACCGTTTACAAATTGTAAACGGCTTGATATATTTTATGCAATATGCAATATTATTTCTTTTTTGCAGCAGGTTTCTTTGCTGTAGTAGTTTTCTTAGCGGCAGTTGTCTTTTTTGCTGCTGGTTTTTTCTTTTCTGCAAAAGCGTTCTTATCCTGATCCGTGATCCATTTTTTAACTTCATCAAGAGAAATTTCTTTCAGTTCTTCTCCGTCATATTTGGTATCATCACTTTTCTTTGGAATTTTGAACATTGCTTTTCCAAATTTGATGAAAGGTCCCCATCTTCCGTTTTCAATGGAAATTTTTTCTTTCTCCCATTGTTGGATATATCGGTTGGCTTCTTTTTCAAGTTTCGCGTCAATCAGTTCGTTGATATCACTTTGAGAAAGATTGTCAAAGTTATATTTCTTCGGAACGTTCACAAAAATATCTTTATACTTGATAAACGGACCGAATCTTCCGGTACCTTTTGTTACAGGTTCCCCTTTATAAGTGGCAATAGGCGCATCTGCTTTTTTCTTTTCGCTGATAATTTCTTCAGCACGCTTCTGATCTACGGAAAGCGGATCTTCTCCTTTTGGAATGCTGATGTACGTTTCTCCCCATTTTACATAAGGTCCAAATCTACCAACACCCACGGAAACAGGGTTACCATCAACCTCGCTTAAGTCGAAAGGCAATCTGAATAATTCCAATGCCTCTTCAAAAGTAATGGTTGCAATATTCTGTCCCGCCATTAATGAGGCAAAGATTGGCTTTTCTTCATCCTCTGTTTCTCCTATCTGAATCATTGCACCAAATCTACCGATTCTTGCATGTACATTTTTACCGGTTTTAGGATCTACTCCTAAAAGCCTGTCTCCTGTAGCACGATCTGCATTTTCTTCTACGTCTTCAATTCTCGGGTGGAATTTTGAATAGAAGTCCGTCATCATTTCTTTCCATTTCTGATCTCCGTTTGCAATTTCATCGAATCCTTCTTCTACTCTTGCTGTAAAGCCGTAATCAAGAATTTCTTTGAAATTATCTGTTAAGAAGTCATTTACAACTTCTCCTATATCTGTAGGAACGAATTTATTTTTATCACCCCCGAATTTTTCGTCAAGAACTACTTTTTTGATCTTATCTTTCACCAAAGACATTTTGATCACTTCACGGGTTTGTGGTTCTATCTCACGTTTGTCCACATATTCTCTATTCTGAATCGTCTGAATGGTAGGAGCATACGTAGACGGTCTACCAATTCCTAGCTCTTCCAGCTTTCTTACCAACCCTGCTTCAGTATATCTTGCACTTGGTCTTGTAAATTTTTCTGTTGCGGTGATGGTTTTATAATTCAGAATTTCTCCTACAGTTACTTTTGGCAACAGTTTATCGTTGTTTTCCTCATCATCATCTTCTGTTTTTACGATTCCGTAAGCTTTTAAGAAACCATCAAATATGATTACTTCTCCCTGTGCTTCAAAATGATGGGGTAAAGAAGCGTTTCCAATTTCAATGACCGTTTTTTCAATTTTAGCATTTGCCATCTGAGAGGCAAGGGTTCTTCTGTAGATCAATTGATACAACTTATTCAGCTGTGCGTCTCCAATGCTTTTCACGCCAAAGTCTGTAGGGCGGATCGCTTCGTGAGCTTCCTGTGCGGAGGCTGATTTTGTAGTATAGTTTCTCGGAGAAGAATATTCTGCTCCGTATTCTGAGATAATTTGTTTTTTTGCTCCTTCAATAGCTTCCTGAGAAAGGTTTACTGAGTCTGTTCTCATGTAAGTAATATACCCTTCTTCATACAGTCTTTGTGCCAGACGCATGGTATTGGTCACATTATATCCTAATCTTGAAGAAGCTTCCTGCTGTAGTGTAGAAGTGGTGAAAGGTGCAGATGCGGAACGGGTTCCTGGTCTTGTTTCAACATTCAGAACTTTAAATTCCGTTGTTTTTGCCTGTTCAAGGAATTTTTCTGCTTCTTCTTCCTTTTCAAAGTCTTTTTTAAGCTTTGCTGCAATCTCCTGCTCAGTCTTATTTAAGAAAATTCCGTCAAGTTTAAAACTTGCTTTTGGTTTAAAGTCACGGATTTCTTTTTCTCTTTCTACGATTAATCTTACTGCTACAGACTGTACTCTACCTGCTGAAAGCCCTGGTTTCACTTTTTTCCATAAAACCGGAGACATTTCAAAACCTACGATTCTGTCCAGCACTCTTCTTGCCTGCTGTGCATTTACAAGATTCTGGTCTATATCTCTAGGATTTTCAATAGCTTTTAGAATGGCATTTTTAGTAATCTCATGGAAAACAATTCTTTTTCTGTTCTCCGGTTTCAGCTTCAATTCATCTGCCAAGTGCCATGCAATAGCTTCTCCTTCACGGTCTTCATCGGAAGCAAGCCATACCATATCGGCTTTCTTTACAGCAGCCTTCAGTTCTGTTACCAATTTCTTTTTGTCTGCTGAAACTTCGTAATCTGGGCTAAAGGTAGCAAGGTCTATCCCCATCCCTTTTTTAGGTAAATCTCGGATATGTCCGAAACTGGATTTCACTTCAAAATCCTTACCTAAATATTTCTGAATAGTTTTTGCTTTTGCCGGGGACTCAACGATTACTAAATTTTTCGACATTCTAAAAATTTTTTGCAAAAGTAAAGCTTTTTTATTATATACTTTTTGTTCTGTAATTTTAATTTGATTATTCACCCCGTTCCCAGACATTCCTCAAGCCTCTTTTAAAAGACCAAGTGCTTTGTTTTGTATCTTTTAGCTGATTATCAAATGAATTATATTTAGTGATATAGAATTTTTCATCCATTGTTATAGATGCAAGAAATATGGTTTATTATAAAAATATGGAATACGCTTATACATTCAGTATTTTCTCAGTGTTTCTTTAGGTTTTAATATTTCATAATTTTCATAACGGCTTCAGAGTTATTTATTCTTATTAAATAGATACCGGAGATTAGCGAAGAAATATTGATCTGTTTATTTTCAAATTTTCCAGATTTCACTAATTGTCCTAATTCGTTATATATCTCAAAATTATATTCTTTCTTTTCATTAGTGTTGATGTAAAGAATATTTTTAACGGGGTTAGGGAATATAGAGATTTTATTTTCTACAGCTTTAGCTTCTACATCTTTAGTACTTAGCCCTGAATCCTGAGAAACATCAAATTTTGAGGCTGGACCTTGCTCATTCCCATTAGGGTCGTATTGTATTTTTACACAACGGCAGTTCATTCCAAAATAGGGATCATTGTTATCATTAAAGGCAGTCAATCTATTGGCGGTAGATGCGGTATCAAAAAGGATATTTATTGGTCTTCCTATATAATTGGCATTTAAAGCACCAGTCCAGATTCCAGGATATTGAAAGTTTATAACATTAAAAGTTCCCTGTGCAGTCTGATTTCCAATAACACTACGAAAACCACGGGATCCTGAGTTGGGATAATTTCCTACAGAGTACGAATTATTATTAAACATATAACCTATTGTAGCAGTTGTAGAAGGATTACGAACCCGAATACCTAAATAATCTGAAGCAATGTTGTATGAAGTCGCAATATTTTTATCTTTTTTATACCATGGCGTCTGCCCGAAATCTAATCCTGAAACTAAAGCGACACTGGTAAGATCAGGAATTCTCCAGCCATCAGGACATGGATCAAATGGTGATTTTTTTCCTCCTCTACCCCATCTGTCTGATGCAAGATTAGACTCTGTTGACAGCCAGTCAGTCCCATTGGTATAATTCGGAGTGTTATTATTGAATGGGGAAAATGTGCTGGGAATCATATAGACGAGTGGATTTTTAACGGAATAGCTTAAGATTTTTGATATTTTGTCTGCTGGTTTATCGGTTGCAAGAACATTTGATACTTCAGCATACGTATTGTAAGGAACGATATAATTTCCCGGCATGGCATTATATACGGATGAAGTAAGTGTACTGTAGGAAATACTGCCATTATTTGACACCGACCCTAAAAATATATTGTAGGAACTTCTGTTATCGGCATTCTGAAATACAGGAATCGGGTCTTTTCTTCCCCATTGATAGTATAATCCTGTGGAGGCTCTTATTTTCGTTAATTCCGTAGGAGTAGGTGTAAGTGGATTGATAACAACCGGGAATGCATCAGTAGCACCAAGGTTTCTATCCATAAAAACAGTCTGTAAAATAACATCTGCCTTATTCACATAATTGATATAATTAGTAGCTTCAGAAACCGGAGATTCCGTTGTATAAGTATAAGACCCAACAGGGGTATCCGTGACCCAGATGTGCCAGCTCCAATAGACAGGAGACGAAATACTGCCATTATGCAATGTAATGACTGCATTCCCACTCTGATTAGGTGTAATTTCTACTGAAATCTTAGAATTATCCAACTCCTGTAATGATGATGGGGAGGGGTTTATCACAGAAAGCTTATTAATAAGGTTAACATTGGTAGTCCAAAGAACGTTTGCTTTTAGGCTATTAAAATTTGAAGAATTGAGAATATCACGATTATTCAGTAATTGGCTATGTACTGAAAATGCTTTACTAACAGGAATTTCTACGGATGAAGGTGATAAGTTTTTAACGATCTGATAGGTATTCGGATTATCTATTCCTACTTTATATTCCTTAACTGCGGGTAAATATTCTGTGGGAAAATCATAATCATTCACCAGATACAGGGGATCTTTGATACATCTGCAACCGTTGGCATCTGAAGTATACATACCCGCAAGAGGAAAATAAAAATATCTACCTCTGATTCCCGGAAAATTTGAGTCCGGAATGTCCGGCTGTGTTTTATCGGGTATCATAGACAACCCTCTTACTCCTACTGAAGGGGAAGCATCGAAATGCCTTGTCATCGTCGCTGCCCATAATGCAATATGATGCTGATCACTATATTGCCCAAGGTGAGCCCCTCTGATTAGCTGCCCTGTCCCGGGAAAGATCCCCATATTATAGCCCCCCGCATTGGAAAGATCAAATCCCAGATTAGGATAAACTTTAAAATTGCTCATAAAATCAGGCATTCCTGAGTCTGTAGGTTTTATGATATGATATTTATTATTTTCAAAAACATTTTTTGCCATATCTGTTCTCACTCCGAAAGGCGAAAAGTCTATTCTGATATCATCTATATAATCTGGAGATGCAAGGTTTGCGACGAGCATGGAGGGGATTCTCCAGCCATTGGGGCACGGGTCAAATGAAGATTTATCTCTGTAAGGCTTGGTGCTATTATCAGTATTGTAAACCTGATCAACTTTGCCTAAAGAATTATCAGACCAGAGATTAAGCTCTGACAGCCTGTTATCTGGTAAATTTGCAGATTTCCCAAACCAATTGACAGGCAGATTTACATTGTTATTGTAGTATGCTTGCCCGGAGTTGTCATCCTTATTTACGTATATCAGGCTCAATGGATTCCTTAAAGACAGTCTTATATTGTTAGAAACTTCTGCATTGGAAAGTAAAACAAACTGTCTGAGCTCATCAATACTCACAGCATTTGTGAAATTTTTTGCCCCTCTGTGTCTTACTCTTCCTACAGATCCGGAAACCTCATAAAAATCATTTCCTCTTGTAACGAGTGGTGGTATTGGGTCTTTTCTTCCCCACTGATAAAGCAGTCCTATGCTTTTATTCCAATCTGAAGCAGTAATAGAGCCGGAAAGAGCTCCTAGGTTTCTGTCCATCCATTTCCATTCGTTAGCTGGGACTAGTTCTACAGTTCCGTCTGTTCTTATTCTTTTTATTCCATCAAAGCTTTTATAGGAAGAGCCGTTAGTAGGGTCATCGGTAACCCAAATATGCCAGCTCCAGTAGATTTCACCGTTTACTTTTAATGCTACAACAGCATTTCCTTTTTTAGATTTATTGACAGGTACTTTTATTTTAGCATCCTGCCCCGTTCCTAAAATTTCCAAAGTATAATTTGTTCCTGATTTGATCAATCCGTGTACATCTTCCCAAAGTACATCTGCAGTTATTACTCCGGAAGGAATACCATTACCATTAATATAACTTCCTCCACTCCACATTGCGTAAGCTTTTCTTACCGGAACCAATATACCCTCACTGTTATTTGCTGGATCAAAAATGTAACTGTTAGGAGCTTTTTTCCAATCAGGAATCAACCTTTTTATTATCTGCTTTTGGATTGGTTTTGCCAATGAATCTAATCTCTCCACTATGGACCTTTCAACCGTTCGTTCTACCGAAGAAAGCCCCTTCACTGCTATTATATTACCTTTAGCAGAACAGACACCTATTAATACTAAGCAGAATACTGCCGCTAATTTTTCAATCAACCTTTTCATATTGTATGGATTTGAGTGTGTCCTTAGCGAAATACAACTTTTAAGCCCATATCAACAAAATGAGATTTATTTTATAAATAAATATTACATATTCAAATTAAAATATAAATAATTCAAAATAAATTTTTTACAATTACTATAAATACATTTAAAATTTAAAAGCGGGCTACTTTGAAAAGTAGCCCGCCTATTTATATTATAATCCGAAGTATTTTACGGAAGCACGTAATTTCTATAAAGGTCTATCGAGAATCGTCCAGCTTTGATATTATTAAAGTATCCAAACACCACAAAGTTGAAGACTACAAGAGAGATAATAAATGCATAGATCATATTCTTCATCCTGCCTGAAACTACATACATAGCATTCGGGATAATGACATAGGCAAATCCAATAAATGCTCCGGCAAGTCGGGAAGAGAAAATTGGGTTATTCCTAAATATAAAATATAAGCAAATCCCTGCTACCGCATAGTTTCTGTGATACTCATAATAAGGATAATACTCTTTCATCTTTGTATCAAAAACAAAAAGGAAAAACGTCAGAATTGCCATCATTGCTTCAGGAATACCAAAGCCACCATTTAGCCTTTGCGCACTGATCTCTACATAACCATTAAACCCTTCTACAAGGGAACTTTCCGACGCCATCCCCCCGAGAAAATCTCCAAGCACACGATACACTTCAAAGGGTGACAATAAAATAGAGCCTATAATCATCAAAAGCATCATCGTTTTATTCAAAGGAATCCTCGCCAGCCAATACATAGGTAAAAACAGATAGCAGACACTGTGAATCCCCGAGCCAATGAATATAAAGAAGAGATAATACCAGAGTTTCCGTTCTTTTATAAACCGTATGGCAAAATAAACAATAAAAGTTCCTAAGTTTTGTCTTATTTGTCCACTTTCCCCAATAAAAAAGTTTGGGATAAACATAAATAAGGTAAAGGTAAAGGGATAAAAGGTATTATCATCAGTATATTCTACCTTAAAAAATATGGCAAAGAGAGCGATAACAAAGGTGACCATATAAAATGGCGCATCAAAAATATTGAGGAGTATCTTATTTATTAATGTATAGAGCCATTCTACATCCAGCAGCTCCGGACCTTCCAAATGGAGCATCTTCATAAAGATACTGTAATAACTCTTCTCATCAGAATAGATATAGATCCCCAAATAACTACCATAATCCGGTCCTACATCATTTCTAAGCCCTGCAAGAATCACAAAGTATACACCCAGCAGCCAGAACCACTTTTTGTCAACCTTTCTTCCATAGACTTCCTGAATACTGAAGATCAGCATATAAATAATCGCTATTATATAATATGGATGGAGTAAAGTCATGCTATAGCTCTGATGTTTTTTTAAACTGGTGATAAACAATTATAATCCCTGTCAGAATCAAAGGTAAAAATAACCTTATTTCCCAAAAAAGTCCTACCAAGGTAATCATAAACAAATAAGGAATGGAAAAGAAAAGATATTTACCAAAAACCTGTTTGTTCTCTTTATCTACACAAAGTTTAAATATATAATAAAGTACAATAATGGCAAAGAGCAATCCTGCAAGATTGAACGGACTTGAAAAGTTTCGGTTGATATAAAATCCTTCTACAAAAGTTGTTTCATCCTGTACAAGCATTGCCCTCAATCCCAGATAAGGGATCAGAAAAGCGATCACTAATGGCAGCAGTTTCAAAATTACCTGATAATTTCCTTTTTTTAAATCATCTACATTAAAAAACATGGCGGCAAAAAAAGCAATATTAAGACATGCCGTTTCTCTCACCAAAGTAGACAAGGCAATAAGTCCGGTTAAAAGATACAGGAATATATTTTTATGGGTAAGTAAATATTTCAAGGTTAAAAAAACACCCGTTAAATAACAGAAAAGTGCAATTGTATCACAATTGGTAGGAGCATATTGTGTAAGTACAATAAAAAACACAGACAAAAGATGAATAATTCTTCTGGCATTCAGCTGTAAAAGAAAAGCAGTTGCTTTAAGCTTAAAAATCGTATTCAGCACCACTGAACACAACACAAAGAATATACTATTCATTAAGAAAAGCCCATGATAGAAAGGTGTTCCGTTTTTGGACAGAAAATCTTTAAATAAAGAAAGAGGACCATTGATAAGATAAAACATCAGATCTGTCATCTGAACACTCAGGTAATTGGGAATCACCCTGTAAGCATATACTGAAGAAAATAAAAAGTCAGGGGTTCGCTCCGAAGTCTTCAGTCTTGTATAGGAAGACTCAAATCCGTAGTAAGACATTGCAAACATCAAAAGCGGGAGTACTATTACAAATAGGAATCCATTTATTTTTTCATCATTCTTTTTCAACATATCTACAACAGATTCTTATTTTTTTAATAATAATTTGTGGTTTAAAATACATTTCATCAAAAGGGAACTTTTGCAAAAGTAGAATATTTTTTCATTCTTCCTAGAATATTTTATTGATTTTCAGTCAAAACTTATGGTCTAACTATTTTGAAGTAATTCTTAAAAATTTAAATTTGCAGACTTGATTTAAATGCAATGCATCGCTTTTTTATATTTTTATATTATCTGATTTCCAGGAACAAAATCCTCTCTGTATTTACAGCCTTAGGAATTGCAGCCCTATGCCTTTTCTTCGCATCCAAGATTCATTTTGAGGAAGATATCAATCAGATCATTCCTAAAAGTGAAAAATCCGATCTGACGGCAAAGGTGCTTAAACAGCTTAACTTTTCAGATAAGATCATTGTTATCATAGAAAAAAAAACCACCGAGGATAACTTTCAGCTTTCCGAAACAGCGGATACTTTTTTGCAGAAAACAGAACCTTTAAAAAAATACATCGGCTCTGTTCAAGGAAAAGTAAATGATAATGAAATCTCAGAAACCTTTGATTTTGTCAGCCAAAATCTGCCTTTATTCCTCAATGAAAATGATTATAAAGAAATTGAAGGAAAACTTCAGAAGGACAGTATTGCCCAGCAGGTAGAGAATAATTATATGTCCTTAGTTTCTCCTACAAGTCTTGTTACAAAAGAATTCATTAAAAAAGATCCTCTGGGGCTGACCTTTCTCGGAATCAAGAAGCTCAATGCTTTAAATATCAGTAAGGATTTCAAATTGGAAGACAGCTACATCGTCACTAAAGACGGAAAGAACCTACTGCTCTTCATTGATCCTAAAAATAAAAGTAACGAGACAAAAGGAAATGAGTTCTTTGTGGATCAGCTCAACACAATAAAAGATAACCTGAACAAAGAGTTTAAAGGCAAAACAGAAATAAGCTATTTCGGATCTCCGGTGATTGCTGTAGCCAATGCAAAACAGATAAAAAAAGACATTCAGAATACAGTGATGATCTCCATGACTGTACTTTTGATCCTCCTGATCTATTATTTCAGGAATTTCTTTACTCCCGTTATTGTATTTCTTCCTACGGTATTTTCGGTATTATTAGCCTTACTGATTCTGTATTTTATTAAGGATAAAATTTCAGCAATCTCTTTAAGTGTAGGCGCAATTCTTATCGGAATCACTATAGATTATGCACTGCATATTCTGACACATTATAAACACAATAACAATATTGAAGAGCTCTACAAGGAAATTACACAACCTATTGTATTAAGTAGTGCCACGACTGCTGTTTCATTTCTGTGTCTGGTATTTGTAAGATCCGAAGCTTTAAAAGATCTGGGGCTTTTTGCTGCAATTACAGTTATTTTATCTTCCATAAGCGCCCTGATTATTGTTCCTCAACTTTATAAACCAAAACATAAGGAAGAAAACCTTAACACCAATTTCATAGACAAGATAGGGTCATATCCTTATGAAAAGAATAAACCTTTGATTATTGGCTGCTCCATTATCATTATTGCATGTCTTTTTAGCTTCAGGCATGTAGGATTCAATGAAGATATTGGCGACCTGAACTATATTCCAAAAGAAATGAAGATCAGCGAGGCTAAGCTTCAAAAGCTTTCAGACATTACCTCAAAGTCTATTTATACAATTTCTTACGGAAATTCCGAAGAAGAAGCCCTAGCCAGAAATTCTCAATTAAGCTCTTTTCTTGAAAAGGAAAAAAAAGATGGTAAAATCCTGAGCTATAACTCTATCGGAAGCGTTGTTTTATCTGAAAAAGACCAACAAAAAAAGATTGAAGAATGGAAAAGCTTCTGGAATGATCATAAAAAGAATCAAACTATCTCAGAACTGATAAGTAACGGAAACAAATTTGGGTTCAATAGCTCTGCTTTTGATAATTTTCATGAAATTTTAAATAAAAACTATTCAACATTAGCTCTTAAAGACTACGAAAAGGTAAAAGCTCTTCAAATCTCTGAATTCATGAGCAATGAGAACGGTTTTTATACCGTTTCCAATGTAGTAAAAGTCGATGAAAAGAAAAGAGATGCCTTTATCAAGGATATTGAAAAAAAACATGATGCCCTTGCAATTGACCGCCAGCAGATGAATGAAAATTTCTTAGGATTGCTAAAGAGAGATTTCAATACCCTGATCAATTATTCCCTTTTAGCAATCATTCTAACGATCATTGTATTCTTCAGAAATTTTGAACTGACGGTTCTCACCATGTTTCCAATTGTTCTGACAGGAATTGTCACAGCTGGAATTCTTTATTTTCTGGGCTTGGAATTAAATATTTTCAGCACGGTTGTTTGCACACTCGTTTTTGGTGTGGGTGATGATTTCAGTATTTTCCTGACCCAGGCAATGCAAAAGGAACATACTACAGGAAAAAATGAACTCCCAACATATAGAACATCAATTATTTTAGCAGTATTTACCACAATTCTGTCAATTGGCTCACTGATCTTCGCAAAGCATCCGGCATTGCATTCTCTTGCTTTAGTCGCTTTGATCGGTATGTTTTCTGTAATTATCATTACCTCTACGCTATATCCGTTCTGGTTTAGGTTTTTCATTACTAACAGAGCAAAAAAAGGACTTTCACCCATTACATTCAGACTGTTATTAAATTCTTTGATCTCGTTTTTATATTATGGTCTTGGAGGACTGATATTTTCGGCATTCGGAAGTTTTTTTGTAAAAAATTCAAAAGGGAAAACATTGGATATTATTAAACTTATTTTGGCTAAGTTTTTAACTTCTGTGCTTTATTCCAATCCTTTTGTAAAGAAGAAGGTCATTAAAAACGCTAATGAAGATTTCAGCAAACCTGCTGTTATTATTGCCAATCACACCTCATTTTTGGATACATTGGCGATTGCAATGGCAACTCATAAAATTATTTATCTGGTAAATGACTGGGTGTATCAGTCTCCGGTTTTTGGAAAACTGGTAAGAGCTTTAGGTTTTTATCCGGTTTCTCAGGGCATTGAAAACGGAATGGATAAGCTGAAAGAAAAAGTAGCTCAAGGCTATTCCCTGGTCGTTTTCCCTGAAGCAGAAAGATCTTATACCAATGATGTAAAAAGATTCCATAAAGGTGCATTCTATCTTGCCGAGCAGTTCGAGCTGGATGTTCTTCCTTTATATATTCATGGGAATTCAGAAGTACTTCCAAAAGGAGATTTCATTATCTATGACGGAAGGATTACAGTAAAAGTAGGAGAAAGAATCTGTAAAGAAGATCTGAGTTTTGGTAAAAATTATTCAGAGAGAACAAAAAAGATTAATGCTTACTACAGAAATGAATTTGCTAAACTTAGAGAAGAAATTGAAGATGAAAATTATTTTAAAAAGCAGCTATTCTTAAGCTACCTATATAAAGACAGTGAAGTTGTAACGGAAGTAAAGAAAGATTTTAATACAAATAAATCAGTATATTTTGAGCTGAATAAACACATTGATAATGATGCTACTATTCTTCACATTGCTGATGACTACGGACAAAAAGATGTCTTACTTACTTTATATCAGGCTAGCCGAAGAATCTTTACATTAATAGATAACAATGACAAAAGAGCAACGGCAGCTCACAATTATTTAGTAAAAAGAAGAAAAATACAATATATTAAGGATCTTTCTGAGGTAAATAAGAAAATAGATGTGCTTCTTATTTCTGATGACCATTTTGATATCAATAGGATTCAGGAACTTCCTGACACTGTAATTTTTATTAATACTAAAAATCTCAGTCTTGAAAATGAAAATTATACATTAAAATTCAGTTCAGAATTATTAAAAGTATTTAAAACTGAATAATAAATATGAAAAACATATTTTTGTAAACGCTAAAAAGATTCCATGAAAAAAAATATACTTGTCATATATTATTCTCAAACCGGTCAGCTGGAAGATATTGTGAGAAATATTGCCAAGCCTTTTGAAACTCAAAGGGAAGAATATGATGTTACCTATTATAATATTAAATTAAAGAAAGACTTTCCTTATCCTTGGCCCGGTGATGTATTTTTTGACACTTTCCCGGAATCTTATTTACAAATTCCAAAAGAAATTCTGCCTCCTTCCGAAGAAATTCTGAACAAGAAGTATGACCTCATCCTGTTTGGATATCAGGTATGGTTCCTTACTCCGTCTATTCCTATTATTTCATTCCTTAAAAGCAGCTATGCAGAACAGCTCCTTAAAGACACTCCTGTTGTTACTATTTCCGGAACACGAAATATGTGGATGCTCTCTCAGGAAAAACTAAAAGTCTATCTCAGAGATCTAAAAGCAAAGCTTGTTGGAAATATTGCCTTAGTAGACAGACACGATAATTATACGAGTGTACTGACTATCGTACGATGGCTGACCACGGGACAGAAAGAAAAATCAGGACTTTTACCTGCCGCGGGTGTTTCTGATGAAGAAATAGCAGGCTCCGTACAATACGGCGACATCATCGAAAAGCATTTCAGAAGCAATGATCTGGCAAATTTACAACCCGATCTTGTAAAGAATGGAGCAATAGAAATCCGCCCGTTTCTGGTACGTGTAGAAAAGGTAGGAAATAAAATTTTCACAGTATGGTCTAATCTGATTATAAAGAAAAAAGAGAAACGTCCATTGCTGATAAAATTCTTTAAGGTATATTTGATGACTGCGATATGGGTTATCTCACCCATCGTATTAGTCTTACACCTTCTTACAACCCCTATATTTTGGTTTAAAAGACAAAAACAAAAACGATATTTACAAGGAATTAATTTAAAATAGAATGTACGACGTATTTATAACAAAGGCATCAAAATATTTACCCAACGAACCGGTATCGAATGATGAGATGGAGACGTATCTTGGGCTAATCAATGACGCGCCTTCTAAAGCGAGATCTCTTATTTTAAGAAATAATAAAATCACCACAAGATATTATGCTTTAGATAAGGAAGGAAACCCTACGCATTCCAATGCGCAGCTTACAGCAAAAGCAATTGAAGGTCTTTTTGATGAAAATTTCAAAAAGGAAGATATGAAATTATTATCCGTAGGAACTACATCTCCGGATCAAATTCAGCCTTCACATGCTTCTATGGTTCATGGTGAACTGAACATCGGAAAATCCATTGAAATCAATACCGCAACAGGACTTTGTAATTCCGGGATGAATGCGCTTAACTATGGATTCCTTTCTGTAAAGGCAGGTGTACAGGAAAGTGCAGTATGTGCCGGTTCCGAAAGAATGTCTGCATGGATGACGGCTGATAAATTCAACCATGAAGCAGAAAATTTAAAGCTATTAGAAGAAAGACCAATCATCGCCTTCAAAAGAGAATTCCTGAGATGGATGCTTTCTGACGGAGCGGGCGCTTTCCTATTACAAAATAAACCTAGAGAAAATGGCATTTCTTTAAAAGTAGAATTTATTGATTTCTATTCTTATGCTCACGAAATTGAAGCATGTATGTATGCAGGATGTGAAAAGCAGGAAGACGGAAGCTTAAAATCATGGGCAGATTATCCCTCTGATTCATGGTTAAAAGACTCTATTTTTGCCATTAAACAAGATACTAAAATCCTTGATAAATACATTCTGGTAAAAGGTGCAGAAAGCTTAAGAGCATCTTTTGACAAACATAATCTGGATCCTGAAAAAATTGATCACGTGTTAGCACACATCTCTTCAGGATATTTTAAAGATGGTTTAAAAGAAGAATTTGCAAAAAAAGGAATGGACTTCCCAGCTGAAAAATGGTTCTACAACCTTTCAAGTATTGGAAACATTGGTGCCGGATCTATCTTCGTAGCACTAGAAGAGCTGATGAATTCAGGTACATTGAAAAAAGGAGAAAAAGTGCTTCTTTGCGTTCCTGAAAGTGGAAGATTCGCCTATTCTTGTTCTTTATTAACCGTTTGCTAATGGAAAACACATTACCGACATCCGATAAAGATTTTGTACAGAGTCTTATTCCGCAGCGTGCGCCGTTTGTAATGGTACACGAGTTATCGGAATATTCCGAGAGTCATCTTATTTCCGGATTTGAGATTAAGGAAGATAATCTTTTCGTTCAGGATGAAGTTTTTCAGGCTTCCGGGCTGATTGAACACCAGGCGCAAAGTGTAGCCCTGCATACAGGTTACAAATATTATCTGCTCGGAAAGGATGCACCAACAGGATATATTGGAGCTATTAAATCTTTTGAAGCTGAAATACTTCCTAAAGTCGGAGATCAACTGAAATCTGAGGTAACCATCCTCAATGAAGTAATGGGAGTAACACTTGTAGACATTGTTACCAAATTAAATGATGAAGTGATTGCAAAATCTCAAATGAAAACTGCTGTAAAATAACTTTAATGGAAATCAGGGAAGAAAATATCATCAATATACACAACTTTTTACCTCATCGTGAACCGATGCTCATGGCAGACTATATTCTGGAACTGACCAAGGAAAAAGTAGTGACTTCCTTTGAAATAAAAGAAGATAACGTATTTGTTCATAACCATGAATTCGTTGAAGCGGGTTTAATTGAAAATCTTGCGCAAACCTGTTCATCCATTCTTGGACAAAGCTTTTTTGAAAACCCTGAAGCGGATACCAAAGTGATAGGTTTTATTACTAATATCAAGAAAATTGAAGTTTTCGGGCTTCCAAAAGTAAATGATAAAATCATTTCAAAAGCATCACTGATTTCCCAGTTTGAAAATATCTGCCATATCTACTGCGAAACGTTCAATAATGGTGAATTGTTGATCCGTGCAGAGATTAACCTGTTTATTCAGGAGGTAAAATCGTAAAAAGAAAGAAAAAGACTTTAAAAGCTGTACATTTTGTGCAGCTTTTTTGTTTTTTGATGATTACAAAGAGATTGGAGTGTTTTTTACGCTATGATCACAGAGGAAATGTTTATTCCTATTATTTTAAAGGTCGCAGAGGCATTTCACTTAGCTAAGGCTGCTATCTATTGCTACTTGGAGATTTTTTGTTTTGTAGGTTTGGCTAAAGCCAATGAACTTCGATTCTTTATTAGGCGGGCTAAAGCCCACCTCTATTGAATTAAAAAACATTAATATCAAACGACTTCCCTTTCTGAGTGAAACGCCTTTGTGATCGAAAATAACCACATTTATAATCCTTTTGCGAACCTTTGCGTTTTAACAATATTATCAAAAAATAATAATGAACACTGGTGGAATTATTGATAATATTCGTGTTAAAACAACAGCATATTTCACGTGAAACATTCCACATAACGGTGAAACAATTACCCTTACAACATCCCTATTTAAAAGAAAAAGTGGAACATCTCTGCTCCACTTTACCTATTATTAAAACTAAAAAAATTAGTATCCAAAAATCTCTTCAAGAGATACTTCCTGGAATTCACCCATTTTATTGATGGACTCCATATTCAGATTTTCCTTTTTACCGATGATAGCTGTATTGTATTTTACCGGCTTAATCTCCGTATTATAGAAACCTGTCAGTTGAGGTAATGTCAATCCTTGAATTTCAGCATACGTATCTTTTCTAAGGTCATAATCAACTCCTAATTTTTTCAGCGCTAACTGGCTGAAGAAAATGTTTGTTCTGTTAATTCTGTTAGAAGCGATCTGCTTTAATGCGGAACCTCTTGCATTTTCAAACTGTGTTGGAATCTGTGGTAATTCAGCCATCAGCTCATTCATTGCATTTACAGCAAGCGGAAGCTTATTTGCCTGTGTCCCGATATAATTGGTAATATAGTTTGCGTGTCCTTTTTCCGAAGCATTTGCATAAGAAACATAAGCAGAATATGCTAATGATTTACTCTCTCTGATTTCCTGGAAAACAATAGAAGATAAACCTCTTCCAAAGTACTCATTGAATACCGTAGACTTCCCGAAATTGCTTAGGTTTACAGGATTTGCTTTTGCTACTTTCGCCATTTCCATTTGTACCATGTCATAGTTTGCAAAATATACCTTTCCAGTTGTAGCCGGTTCAGCATATTCTTTAGCTTTTGCAGGCTGAAGACTTGTATTCGTGATATAAGGTTTTACTGCTTTTTCCATACCAGCCTGATCCTGTCCGTAAAGGAATACCTGGTAAGGATATTGGTTCAATGTTTTTACCTTTTTCATTAATTCTGCAGCATCAATACTTTCAAGACGGGCTTTAGAAATAACATCAGTCAGCCTTGAATCTTTCCCATATTTTGCATAATTGGAAAGAGCTCCCATAATTCTCACCTTATCTCTTTTAGCAGCATCTCTAGCTTCAAGGATTGTTTTAACCGTCTGGCTGTAAATGGTCTTATCAGCTTTTACATTCGTCATCCAGTGATTCATAAGCTCTACACCTTTCTTCATATTGCTTTCAAGCCCTGATAGAGTGATAACCGTCTGATCGCTGGATGTTCTGAAGCTATATGTAATTCCTAATTTAAAGAATTCTTCTTTCAGTTGTTCAGGCGTGTATTTATCTGTTCCAAGATATTCAAAAACTGTTCCTGCTAAAGAAAGTTCCTTATCATTATCTGTTCCGAAAGGGAAAATATAACTTACCTGAGCGATCTCATTGTACTTATTTTTAACAAAACTTACCGTCTTATCCTTTACCTGTGAAGTCTGAATAGCCGTTTTATAATCTATAAATTCCGGCTTGCTCTCTGTAACCTTCGTATTTAAAATATCTTTAAGGAAAGGAGACTGTGCTTCTTTATTCAGTTTAATAGGTGTAATTCCCGGGTTTTCTACTCTTACCAGCTTATCATTTACACCTTTCTCTTTATAAACAACTACATAGTTATCCTTAAAGAAATCGTTGGCAAACTTTACAACATCAGCTTTAGTGATTTTCTCATATTGATTGATCTCATCCAGCTCCTGTTCCCATGTTCTTCCCTTGATATAGGAATCATAAAGCTCTGTAGCAAGACCGTCAGCAGTTTCAAGACCCTTCATGCGCTGAACTCTCTTATCATTTACGATAGCTTTCAGCATCCAGTCCGGGAATTGTCCTTTTTTAACAAGTTCAATCTGATCCAGCAATAGCTTCTTAGCCTCATCGAAGCTCTGCCCTTCTTTAGGCGTTACAACCAATCCAAAGTAACCATATGTTTTAAATGGAGATTCATAAGCTCCGGCACCTAAAGTTTTCTGCTTTTGGTTAATATTAAGATCAATTAATCCTGCATCTCCTCTGTTGCTTAAAATTTCAGCTACAACATCTGCTAATCTTGCTTCCTGACTTCCATAAGAATCTGTTCTCCACGCCATTGTCATTCTTGCATTAGAAGGACTTTTTACCGTTCTGGAAACAATTTGAGTCATTGGCTCTTCTGAAACCATTTTTTTCATCGGAAGCTCCTTGTACTTGAAAGCACCGAAATACTGATCAACTAATTTTATAGTTTTGTCATAATCAAGATCTCCTACTAATACTACAGCCATGTTGTTAGGCACATAATAGGTATCGAAATACTTATGAATAGCCACCATTGAAGGACTCTTTAGGTGCTCAGAAGTACCGATAGTTGTTTGTTGCCCATTCGGGTGTTTTGGGAAAAGAGCTTCCATCAAAGCATAGTTTACAAGACGTCCGTCATTATCCTGCGCTCTGTTGTATTCTTCATATACTGCTTCCAATTCCGTATGGAAAAGACGAAGTACCAATTCTGAAAAACGTTCTTTTTCTACTTTCAGCCATTTTTCAAGCTCATTAGCCGGAATATTGTTCTTGTAAACTGTTTCATCCAGCCAAGTGTGGGCATTTGTTCCTGTAGCTCCTAGTGAAGAGATCGCTTTATCATATTCATTGGCGATGGCATACTTTGATGCTTCCTGAGAAACTTCATCAATCTTCTTGTAAAGTTCTCTTTTCTTTGCAGGATCTTTTTCAGCCTTATGCTGTTCATAAAGATCAGAGATCTGCTGTAACAAAGCTTTCTCTTTTGACCAATCCTGAGTTCCCAAATGAGAAGTTCCTTTGAAAACCATATGCTCTAAATAATGAGCCAATCCCGTATTATCACTTGGATCATTATTAGATCCTGTTCTCACAGGAATATAAGTTTGAATTCTCGGCGCATCCTCGTTTCTTGCAAGATATACCTTCAATCCGTTTTTCAAAGTATAAACCCTTACTCCGGCATTGTCATTCTTTACCGTTTCATAAGTGTAGCCTTGAGCATCCGTCAGCTTTTGTGTATCGAATTTCTGAGCCATTGCACTTAGCATGCAGAAAAGCGAAACAGAAATAAAAAACTTCTTCATAGTTGTTATTTAATAATTATTTTCCTATCCAATTTCTACTCATTAGTATTATTATACAGCGCAGTTGTTACAACTAAGCTTTACAAACATCAATAATAATTACTAACTGTATTTTTTATGATTCCAATATCTATAATTAGTTAAACACTTAAGCATAGTAAACTGCAAAAATTACGTTTGTACAAATTGTTTAAGCTGAAAGAAAAAATGAAAAAAATTAATCGGCAGCTCTTTAAATGGAAAAAAAAGCAATAACTCATCCTATGAACTTTTAAACATCAATCCTTATACAGGCTCAGTTTCACAGCAATACGGTCATCAAAATCAGTGTAATTTTCATATTATGTATTTTCACTATTTTAGCCAACTGATTAAAAGAATCAAAACAGGTGAACCATTTTTCATCTGGAATCTAAAAAAATTAAACATTATTTAGATGAAAAAACAAGACCTACCTCAAGACGAAAGTAATCTGAAATCCGCCAACATGACAGAAGTCTTATATGTAACGGACGAGAATGATAATTATAC
The DNA here is from genome assembly GCF_059515185.1 of Chryseobacterium sp. CS2K3. NCBI lineage: Bacteria > Pseudomonadati > Bacteroidota > Flavobacteriia > Flavobacteriales > Weeksellaceae > Chryseobacterium > Chryseobacterium sp. CS2K3. The sequence continues at coordinate 34,075 of NZ_JCAKRW010000008.1, forward strand.
AACAGCAAACAGCACAGGCTGGAATGCAAAAAAAGCTGCTTTGGATGAGTCTATGGAACTAATTCATGAAAGAATAGATGAAGCAAAGCAAAACGTTGCCAATAATACCGTAAGCCCAATCGTTTATTTTATGGAACTGAATAAAATGGACCTTGGCGTACTTGCCTCTTATGTAGGAATGTGGCAATGGAGGGTAAAAAGGCACTTTAAACCCAAAGTATTTAAAACACTAAGCGAAACTGCACTGAAAAAATATGCTGATGCATTCGGAATTTCAGTCAATGAATTAAAAAACTTCGATGGGAAATAATGTAATGAAGCATATGCAACATTCCATTGAACCAATGAAAAAGATATAGCGACCAATGAAATTAAACTTTGAACACCATCAGACTGCGCATTGCGAAAACGGTGTTGCTTCTAATCTACTGCTTAACAGAGGACTGAAACTCAGTGAGCCTATGATCTTCGGGATCGGTTCAGGATTGTTTTTTGTTTATCTGCCTTTTTTAAAGGTAAACTTTGCGCCGGGCTTCAGCTATCGTCCGATGCCGGGTGCAATCTTTAGTAAAGCGGCAAAAAGATTAGGAATTAAAATCAAAAGAGAAAAATTCTCAAATCCTCAGGATGCTCAGAAGGCACTGGAAAGAAATTTAGAACAAAATATACCCACAGGACTTCAGGTAGGAGTTTTCAATCTTACTTATTTTCCTGAAGAATATAAATTCCACTTCAATGCTCATAACCTTGTAGTATATGGTAAGGAAGACGGAAAGTTTCTGATCAGTGATCCGGTAATGGATTACACTACTTCCCTTTCAGAAACTGAACTGGAGAAAGTAAGATATGCCAAGGGAGCACTTCCTCCAAAAGGACATATGTATTACCCGATCTATATTCCTGAAAATATTCATTTGGAAGAGGCTATTAAAAAGGGAATTAAAGATACTTGTAAAAACATGCTGGCTCCCGTTCCACTTATTGGCGTAAAAGCAATGCGATGGGTAGCAAAAAGTATCCCGAAATGGGCTGAAAAGAAAGGTACAAAAGTAACGAACCATTATCTTGGGCAGCTTATCAGAATGCAGGAGGAAATCGGGACCGGTGGTGGTGGCTTCAGATTTATTTATGGAGCTTTTCTTCAGGAAGCAGCCGTTATCCTTAAAAATGACGAACTAAAAGAACTTTCCAAGGAAATCACTTCTATCGGTGACCTTTGGAGAGACTTTGCCGTGGATATTGCCAGGGTGTACAAAAACAGAAACTCAAAGAGCAATATTTACAATGAATTATCAAAAACAATGCTTCATATCGCAGATTTAGAAGAAGCTTTCTATAAAAAACTGAGAAAAGCGATCTGATATGGCAGAGAATATGATTGAGATCAAAAATCTATATAAAAAATACAAAAATTCCGATGAGTTTTCTGTAAATGATATCTCTTTGAATATCAATAAAAACGAAATCTATGGAATTCTTGGACCAAACGGAGCCGGAAAAACAACTTTGATTTCCATGCTTTCGGGATTAATTAAACCAACATCGGGACAGTTCACAATTAATGGGCTTTCCCCACAAAAAGACGGTTTCAAGATAAGACAGATTATCGGAATTGTTCCTCAGGAATATGCTCTTTACCCCACTCTTACGGCAAAAGAAAACTTAATGTTCTTCGGAAGTCTGTACGGATTAAAGCATAAGCATCTTACCAAAGCCATTGATGAATCCCTGGAGATTATGGGGCTTTCAAAATTCGCCAACAAACAGGTAGGACAGTTTTCCGGAGGGATGAAACGCCGTTGTAACCTTATCGCCGGAACGCTTCACAATCCTAAGGTTCTCTTTTTGGATGAGCCTACGGTAGGGGTAGATGTTCAGTCTAAAAAAGCAATTATTGATTACCTTCAGGATTTAAACAAACAGGGAACTTGTATTATTTACACTTCCCACCATCTTTCTGAAGCGGAAGAATTCTGTACCAAAATTGCGATCATAGACCATGGAAAAATTCATGCGGTAGGCACTCCGGAAGAACTTGTTTCACAATTTGCCAATGCCGAAAACCTTGAAGATGTTTTCATTTCATTAACCGGAAAAGAATTAAGAGATGTTGTTGTATAAACTGTGGAGAAGCTTTATTAAGGAAATTCTTCTGCTGAAAAGAGATATCGGAGGAATTGTAATCATTTTTGTAATGCCGTTGCTATTGATAGTAACCATTACCCTGATTCAAGATTCTACTTTTAAAAACCTTGAGGGATCAAAGATTCCGATCATTTTTATTGATAATGATAAATCTGAAGTATCAAAGAATATAAAAGGTGAGCTTGAAAACAGTAAAACCTTCCAGCTATTGACTAATTTCAATGAAAAATCTGCGCAGGATGCTGTATTTTCGGGAGATTACCAGATGGCAATCGTTATTCCTGAAAATCTAACGAAGGATTTAAATTCTAATATTGATTCTAAAGTTCAGACGATTGTAAGTTCATTCGGATTAGAAAGTGATTCATCAAAAACAAAAACAGAAGCTCCGAAAGCCAAAGAAATTCATTTATATTTTGACCCCGCCACCAACGCCGGATTTAAAAATTCTGTAATGAATTCCGTGAACAAAATGGTTTTTGAGATTGAAAATAAAAAGATTTATAAGGCATTTCAGGATCAGCTTGGAACTGCTGAAAATCTTGATGAAAATAAAAACCTGATCAGTTTTAAAGAAATTACCCCTAAAAAGGGAGAAATGGATGTCATGCCGAATTCCGTTCAGCATAATGTACCTGCCTGGACGCTTTTTGCGATCTTTTTCATTGTTGTTCCCTTATCAATTAACCTGGTAAAAGAAAAAAGTCAGGGTACAAGCGTAAGAGCAAGAATAAGCCCTACTCCATATTTTGTACATATTTTAGGCAAAACATTTACGTATCTTATCATCTGTATGATTCAGTTTTTACTGATGGTTGCTGTAGGAATTTATCTTTTCCCTTATATGGATCTTCCGGCATTTGATGTATCCGGAAAAATGTTCCAACTGGTTACTGTTACTTTATTTGCCGGGCTTGCAGCCATCGGTTTTGGAGTATTGTTAGGAACAATTGCAGACACTCAGGAACAATCGGCTCCATTTGGCGCAACATCAGTAGTTGTTTTAGCAGCTATCGGAGGAATCTGGGTTCCGGTATTCTTAATGCCAGAATTTATGCAGACGGTAGCCAAATTCTCTCCTATGAACTGGGGATTGAATGCTTATTACGATATTATTTTAAGAAACAGCGGAATCGGAGGTATTGCCAAAGAACTGGTATTCCTGTTTTTATTTTACCTTGCTACGGTGGCAATTTCTATTTTTTATGAAAGAAAACAAAATGCAGTCTAACGAAAATATATTAACCTGCACTGAAGAAGTAAGGGTAAGATTCAACGAGACAGATCCACTGGGAATTGTCTGGCATGGTCATTACATTGTTTACTTTGAAGACGGAAGGGAAGCTTTCGGGCGTCAGCATGGGCTAACTTATCTTGACATTCAGAATGCAGGATTTGTAACGCCTATTGTAAAAAGTACGTGTGAACATTTTTTACCTTTAAAGTATGGAGAAACCTTCAGAATTGTAACAACATTCATCAATTCTGTTTCTGCCAAGCTGATCTATAAATATGAGATTTTCAATCAGGAAGATAAATTGGTGTGCAGTGGAGAAACCATTCAGGTATTTCTGGACAGTAATGGAAGCTTGTGCTTATACAATCCGGACTTTTTTCAGGCATGGAAAGATAAAATGGGATTATCATGAGGAAAGAAATTTATATCACAGATTATAGTTGTGTAACTCCGCTAGGCTTTAATGTTGAATCTAACTGGAATGCTATTCTGGAAGAAAAATCAGGAGTAGCTTTGCATAAGGTTATAGAAAATCAGGATGCTTTTTATGCTTCTATGATTGATTCTGAGAAACTGAATAAAGAATTCAATACCGTTTTTGATTCGGAAAGAACTGAGGTTCAGGAATTCACAAGGCTGGAAAAAATGTTATTTTTAAGTCTGAAACCAATCATCGAAAGACATCCTGTGACTGAAAACACAGCTTTCATCCTTTCTACAACGAAGGGAAATGTCAGCTTATTAAAAAATCAGACTGAATTACCTGAAGGCGCTTATCTTTCAAAATTAGCACAGAAAATTGCAGGCTTTTTTGGGTTTACAACAAAACCTATCGTGGTTTCTAATGCCTGTGTTTCCGGAGCTATGGCAATTGCTGTGGCTAAAAATATGATTCAGGCTGGAAAATATAAAGATGCTTTTGTAATTGCAGGCGATGAAATTTCGGAATTTGTGATCTCCGGATTCAATTCATTTCAGGCAATTGGTTCCGAGCCTTGCAAACCTTATGATAAAAACCGAAACGGAATCAATATTGGTGAAGCGGCGGCGGCGGCTTACATCACGTCTGAAATTTCTGAGCATGAAAAGATAAAGTTTAAAGTGCTTGGGGATTCTGCTATCAATGATGCCAACCATATTTCCGGACCTTCAAGAACCGGAGACGGCTTATACGGAAGCATTAAAAATGCTATGATGGAAGCAAATATTACTTCAGAACAGATAGATTTTATTTCTGCGCACGGAACAGCTACATTATATAACGATGAAATGGAAAGTATTGCCTTCAACAGAATGGAGCTTCAAAATATTCCTTTGAACAGCATGAAAGGTTTCTACGGACATTGCCTTGGTGCAGCAGGCTTACTGGAAAGTATTATTTCTATGGAAAGCGCGATTCAGGGCACATTAATTCCTTCCAAAAATTTTGAGGAAATGGGAGTTTCCCAACCATTGAATATTATTAGAGGGAGCCAACCGGCAACCATCAGGTATATCCTGAAAACAGCATCTGGATTTGGTGGTTGTAACGCGGCTATTGTTTTGGAAAAATGCTAAAAGGAAAAAGATGAAGAAAAAAACCACCTGTACCATAGAACATTCAAAAATAACCGTTGACGGAAAAATTGTTTTTGAAAGTCAGAACCATACATTCCAGGAATTTGCAAAGGAAGCTTATAAAACCATGGAGCTGAATTATCCTAAGTTTCATAAAATGGATAACTTAAGCAAACTAGCTTTTCTTGCGGCTGAAATAATATTAAAAGATGAAGATCACAGCAAAACAGCCTTGGTTTTTGCCAATACTTCGTCCAGCCTGGATACCGATTTTAAATATCAGGAAAGCATCAACTCTCAGGACAACTACTTCCCGAGCCCTGCTGTCTTTGTCTATACACTTCCCAATATATGTGTGGGAGAAATCAGCATCAAACACAAAATGCAGACAGAGAATGCTTTTTTTGTTCTTGATGAATTTGATGAAAATTTTTTAACCAATTACGCTGAACAAATTCTACTTTCCGGGAAAGCTGACAAAGTATTATGTGGCTGGGTTGAATTATATCAGGAAAATTATAAAGCTTTTGTATATTTGCTAACCTTGTAATAAATGTAACAATATAACAACGTAAAAATGTAACAATTTTAACTATTCGTAAACTTTTACATGGATACATTGGTAAACTTAATTAAATTATGGAAAACTTAAAAACTGAATTGAAGCACAAAATTATTGAAGTACTTAATCTTGAAGACGTTTCTGTAGAAGAAATCAAAGATACAGATCCGTTATTCGGAGGAGGATTAGGGCTTGACTCTATTGATGCTTTAGAACTTATCGTTCTTCTTGACAAAGAATATGGAATTAAATTAGCTGATCCTAAAAAAGGAAAGGAAATTTTCCAGTCTATTGAGGTAATGGCTAAGTTCATTGAAGAAAACAGAACAAAATAAAATGAATATAACAATGTAACAGAAGATCAGTCATTGATTAACTGTTACATTGATACATTGTTACATTATCATACTAATGAGCCAGAAAATTGCCATAACAGGAATGGGCATCATCTCCTCCATTGGAAACAACGTGGAGGAAAATTTTATTTCATTACAATCCGGGAAACACGGTATTTCAGACATTCAGATGTTTGAAACCCGCCATGCCGGAGCTATTAAAACAGGTGAGGTAAAATTATCCAATGAAGAACTTGTTCAAAAACTTCAGCTTGATGAAGACAACAACGTAACAAGAACATCATTATTGGGAATGGTTGCCGCAAAAGAAGCTGTAGAAAGTGCCGGAATATCCGATATCAACGAATACAAAACCGGTCTTATTTCCTCTACCAGTGTCGGAGGAATGGATATTACCGAAAAATATTTCTACTCCTACGAAAATTTTCCTGAAAAGCAAAAGTACATTGATGCTCATGATGCCGGAAATTCCTCTTTGGCTATTGCCGATTATCTGGGATTAAAAGGCATGGTTTCTACCATTAGTACAGCATGCTCATCTGCAGCCAATGCTATCATGATGGGTGCTAAATTAATTAAAAACGGAGTCCTAGATCGTGTTATCGTGGGTGGAACAGATTCTCTTTCAAAATTTACTTTGAACGGATTCAATACCCTGATGATTCTTACGGATTCTTACAATACTCCTTTTGATAACAACCGAAAAGGATTAAACCTTGGCGAAGCAGCTGCTTTTCTTGTTCTGGAATCTGAAGAGGTTGTAAAGAAAGAAAATAAAAATGTATTAGCCTACCTTTCGGGGTATGGAAATGCCAATGATGCCCACCATCAAACTGCTTCTTCTGAAAACGGACAAGGCGCATTTTTAGCAATGCAGCAAGCTCTGAAAACTTCAGGATTACAAAAAGAAAATATCGACTATATCAATGTTCATGGTACAGCAACACCTAATAATGATTTATCAGAAGGAATTGCCATGATCAGAATATTCGGGGAAAATAATGTCCCGGAATTTAGTTCTACAAAAGCATTTACAGGTCACACACTTGCTGCCGCTGCCGGAATTGAAGCTGTATTTTCAATTTTAGCGATGCAGCACAGCCTTATTTTTCCGAATCTGAATTTTAAAACAAGAATGGAAGAGTTTGACTTAACACCTGTTACTGAACTTAAGGAGAAGAATATCAATCATGTTCTTTCTAATTCATTTGGGTTTGGAGGAAATTGTTCAACTTTAATATTCTCAAAATCATGAGTGCAGTATACATCAACAGTGCAGCCTGCATCTCTGTTCAGGACACTTTAAATGAAAATATTCTTCAAAATCTCAACCCGGAAAAATCGGTAAAGATTGTAAAAGCTATAGAACCCAATTACAAAGAATTCATTCCTCCGGCAATGATCAGAAGAATGTCTAAAACTGTAAAAATGAGTTCCGTAGCATCCAATTATGCTTTAAAAGAAGCTGGAATTGAAAATCCTGACGCCATTATTGTCGGAACCGGAATGGGATGTTCACAGGACTCTGAAAAGTTCCTGAAAAACGTGATTGATAATCATGAGAAGTTTTTAACCCCTACATTTTTTATTCAATCCACTCATAACACTGTAGCGGGTCAGATTGCCCTTGGTTTACAATGTCATGCCTATAATTTCACTTACGTAAATACTTCTTCATCGCTGGAATTTTCATTTTTGGATGCTCAACTTCAGATCAATGATGGGGAAGCTGAAAATATTCTGGTGGGATCTACTGATGAGCAGACCGACAGAACTATGGAACTTTATAGTCTGAACAATACGATTAAAAAAGAAACTGATCTTCCCGCAGACTATCTGAATTCCAAAACCAAAGGAGTTATTTGGGGCGAAGGAGCCAGCTTTTTTGTGGTTGGAAAAGACAAAACAGAAAGTTCTTACGCTAAGCTTACAGATATTAAAATCAGCAACCGATTAGAATTGAATGAAACTCAGAAATTTATTCAGGAGTTTGTATCAAAAAATAATCTATCCGTGAATGATATTGATGCAGTCATCTTAGGCTTCAGCAGTGATGCTGGTTCTGATGCTTACTATACTCAGGCAATGAGTCTTTTTCCTGATGCAGCATTATTGTATTATAAACATTTAAGCGGTGAATTTAATACAGCAAGTGGGTTTTCTACTTTTATAGCATGTCATATCCTTAAGGAACAGCAAATTCCGGAAGTGATGATGATCAATGATATAAAAAAGACAGAAGTGAAGAATATACTTCTTTATAATCACCTTGCCGGTGATGATCACAGCTTGGTATTACTGGAAAAGGCTTAATTGAAGAAAAGGTAAAAGCGGATTCTTAAATTTGCAGTTTGCAATTTTTTACTAAAATAAATATTAAAGCAGTCGGCAATGAAACACTATTCATTCATTCTATTTTATCTTTTCTGTAACGTTTTCATTTATGCGTTTCAGGGAAGTTTGTGGGTGTATATTGCTTGTTTCTTTGCTTTTTCTGCCGTTGTCGTTTGGGGTTCATTTGCTATTCAACTTGGATATTTTGTGAATAGTATTACCCACAAACGAACAAAAATAAAAGAGGTTGCTCTTACTTTTGATGATGGACCTACAGAATTCACTCCTCAATTTTTAGACTTACTTCAAAAACATCAGGTAAAAGCTACATTTTTCTGTATCGGAAAGCAAATTGAAAAATATCCTGAGACCTTTCAAAGGATCATCGCAGAAGGACATACCATCGGAAATCACACGATGTCACATTCCAATGCAACAGGTTTTTTATCTACTTCAAAAATGATTAAGGAGATTGAAAGCGGTGATGCGGTGATGAAACAAGTCGGAAATATCAAAACAGATTTATACCGACCACCTTTCGGGGTTACCAACCCGAGTATTGCCAAAGCCATTAAACAGACTCACAAGACAAGCATCGGATGGAATGTCCGTTCTCTGGACACCGTTATAGATAATGAAAAAAAGATCCTCAAAAGAATTACGAAAACCCTTAAAAAAGGAAGCATTATTCTCCTTCACGACACCTCTGAAAAAACGTATCGTGCGCTGGTAGATTTATTAGTATTTTTGGAGGATAAAAAGTATTCAACATTTACCGTTGATTCAATTACAAATTCAAGAAAAAAATGATTAAAAATATTGCCTTAGGAGCATTTTTATTAATTTCAGGTTTCTTTTTTGCTCAAAACACAGCAATGTCTGGAGCGGAAGCCAAAGCTTTTGTATCAAAAGTTTCTGCAGACACAAAAGAGATCAAAACCCTGCAAAGTGATTTTACCCAGACCAAGAAAATGGATTTCCTGGATAAAAGCATTGTTACCTACGGAAAAATGTCTCTTCAGACTCCCAATATGCTAAGCTGGAAATATATCAAGCCTTACCAATACAGTATTGTTTTTAAAAGCAATAAAATCTACATCAATGACCAGGGCAAGAAGTCTTCTGTGGATGCAAAAAGCAAAACATTTGAGAAGATCAATAAACTGATTGTAGGAAGCTCCAACGGAACCATGTTCAATGATCCTGAGTTTACGGTGACCTATTTCAAAAACGGAAACTATAATGTAGCGAAGTTTGTCCCTAAAACATCACAGCTGCTGAAATATATAAAACAGATAGAGCTTTATTTCCCGAAAGGTCAATCTACGGTTTCCCAGGTCAATATGACGGAAGCTTCCGGTGATACTACGAATATTGTTTTCAAAAATACAAAGATCAATGCTTCGATTCCTGCGTCAGAATTTAACCTATAGTCTGATCCTTTTGCTTGCAGTTTCATGCAAAACGTATCAGCTTAGTGATGTAAAATCGGTCTCAACAACTGAAAAAACGGTTGAGAATCTTTATTTTTCATCTTCTGAGGATTATTTATATAAATGTCAGATGGATATTTATAAAAACCATGTCAGCGGTATTCTCATCATCAAAAAACTGAATGAAACAACACATCGCGTCGCCTTAACTTCTGATTTTGGAAATAAACTGATTGATTTTGAAGTTTCAGAGAATGACTTCAAGCTTAATTATGTACTTCCTGATCTGGATAAAAAAATTGTCATCAATTTTCTGAAAAACGATTTTCAACAACTATTAAAAAGACAATATCCTGTCAGCGAAACCTTTGAAAATGATAACGCAAAGATCTATCTGTCAAAAATTGACAATAAAGCTTATTATTTATTCTTCAACAAAGAAAACAATTTTCTGAAAGAGGTTATTTACACAAAAAATAATAAGGAGAAAATCGATTTTACTTTTGATGCAAAAAAGCATATCTTCGCGGACAGTTTAAACTTAAAACATAAGGATTTTAAGATCAATATAAAACTATTTCAAATAACCGAAACTGAATAAATTACACATGAAGAAGATATATTTCCTGCTTTTTGCATTACTATCAACGCTGTCTTTTGCACAGGTAACTTTTAATCCGGGAATAAGGGTAGGTGCTAATATTTCACACGTATCCAACGGACCTGTACAGGATTATTTTTATTACAATGACAATCAGGGTTACCACTATGGAAGCAATGCATTTGACATCAAATCAAAAGTTGATTTTTATATAGGTTTCCAGGCAAACATCAGATTTGCTAAGTTTTATGCACTTCAGCCGGAAATTTATTATACACGTCAGGGAGCAAAATTTGAGAGCCAAAAATCCACAGTATCTTCTAAAACAGTCACTCTGTCTTATGTAGGGGCAGCTGTAGTGAATAAATTTTATTTTGATAAATTTAATATTCATTTTGGTCCAACTTTGGAACTTTTAACTGATCATAAGGATATTGACTCTCCTACAGAAGCCGATCTTGGATTGTTATTCGGTACAGGCTATGATATTACTAAAAATATTGGTGTAGAAGCCCGAATTAAAAAAGGTTTTGTTCATATTAATAATGACCATACCAATGTGACATTCCAGTTTGGAGTTTATTATACATTTAATCTTAAAAAATAAGATCATGCAAACTATTCTTACAGATTTTTATACGTTAACATCATATGAAAAGGCAGAAAACGGAAGCTTTACTGCGAATATTCATCTTAATAAAGATCATGATATTTTCAAGGGGCATTTTCCGGGAAACCCTGTTACTCCAGGCGTTTGTATGATGCAGATCATTAAAGAACTGACAGAAGAGTTTACTGGTTCAAAATTATTTTTAAAAACAGCTTCGAATGTAAAGTTCATGGCGATTATCAATCCTTTTGAAACTCCACATCTGAAACTTCAATTGGATATTGCTGAAAATGAGGAAGATGTTAAAGTAAAAAATATAACATCCTTTGGCGAGACTATTGCATTAAAATTGTCTGTGAGCTATAAAAAAATACCATCATGAAACTTATTCTATCCTTCGTAGCGGCATTTATTTTTTTCTTTCAGTCTGATCTTGAAGCATTGAGAAACAGCTATGCCAAAGCCAACGAATCTAATGCCAATACAGCCAATTTCATTGAAGTTGCAGAAAAGCAATCCGGTTCTGATGCTGTAACTTCCGGATATAAAGCAGCTGCCAAAATAATGGAAGCTAAAATCTCAAAAGGAAACAGAAAAGCCCTTGTAAAAACCGGTGCTACCAACCTTGAAAGCATTATCAAAAGTAATCCCAACAATGCTGAACTAAGACTGATCAGGCTAAGTGTTCAGGAGAATATCCCTAAAATTGTAGGTTACAGAGGAAGCTTAAAGGATGACAAAGTATTTCTTCTGACTCATTACAGCAAACAAAATGCAACCTTGAAAAATTACATCAAAAGGTTTGCAATGCAATCTAAAACTATTACCGAGGCTGAAAGAGCCACTTTAAAATAAAACCATGTCCCTTGCTGAAGTACAAAATGCAATTTCTGAAAAAAAAATCTGCATTTTAATTCCGACTTACAATAATGAGAAAACCCTGAAAAGGGTCATCGACGGTGTTTTGAATTATACCGAAAGTATTGTTGTGGTCAATGACGGATCTACTGATTCTACGCCGCAGATTCTTGCTCAATATCCTCAGATCAGCGTCATTACCTTACCTGAGAATAAAGGAAAGGGAAACGGGCTTAAAACAGGCTTCAGAAAAGGAAAGGAACTTGGATATGATTATGCTATAACTATTGATTCCGATGGGCAGCATTATCCGGACGACATTCCTGTATTTGTGAATGCGCTTCTTGAGGAAAATGATGATGTTTTATTAATTGGAAACAGAAATATGTCTCAGGATGGTATTCCTAAGAAAAGCAGCTTTGGAAATCGTTTTTCTAATTTTTGGTTCTGGTTTGAGACAGGAATTAAGCTTGAAGACACCCAATCCGGCTACAGGCTTTATCCTTTACATAAAATTCCAAAGAAATATTTTACTCCAAAATTTGAATTTGAAATAGAGATCATTGTAAGAACAGCATGGAGGCATATTCCGGTAAAAAATGTGCCAATAAAAGTTCTTTATGATCCTGCTGAACGTGTTTCTCATTTCAGACCGTTCAAGGATTTTACAAGGATCAGTATCCTGAATACCATTCTGGTGACCATTACCCTTTTCTACATTATTCCGAGAAACTTCGTGAATAATTTCAAAAAAAAAAGCTTTAAAAAGTTCATAAAGGAAGATGTACTGGAAAGCGACGGAAGCAATCGTATAAAGGCTTTCTCTATTGCGCTGGGAGTATTTATAGGTCTTTCTCCTTTTTGGGGATTTCAGACCTTGCTTGTGATCAGCTTATCTGTTCTTTTTAAACTGAATAAAGTGCTTGCCTTTGTTGCATCCAATGTGAGTTTACCACCCTTCATTCCTTTTATCATTGCAGCATCTTTATTTTTGGGTGCTCCATTTGTTCAGGGGGACAGCAATATTCTCAGTCAGGATTTAAATTTTGAACTCATCAAAAACAATCTGGTTCAATATGTTATCGGAAGTTTCATTTTAAGTACCTCATTATCCGCGCTGGCGGGGATTATCACTTTTCTATTTCTGAATAAGCTGAATCCGGAGAATAATTAAAAAATTATCATTTACCGGTTTTTTTATTCGTCTTAGCCAAATACTTTTCAATGATTTTCTGATCCGGAACCGTGGTTATTTCTTTGGTAAGAGCTGTTTCAAAAGCTGTTTTTGCTTTAGAATATTCTTTTTGATGATAATAATATTTCCCTGTCATAAAATATACTTTCCAAAAATCAGGATTTAAAGACTGATAATGAACAAGAAAGCTCTCTGTAAGCATTTCTTTATGATGAATAGCATCATTGATCTTTAAGGTTACCTTTCTGTATTCTTCATAATTTTTGAAGTCCTGTGAATCGGCAAAAGGATCTTTGGCTATATTGAGTTGAGATTTTGAAAAATCATTGTGTTGTAAACCTTTCTCCGAAAATATTTCATTGAGATCATAGCATACAAACTCTCCCAATTGATAAGGATTAGAGGAAACCCAGATTAATTTTTTCTGAGGTGAAAAGATTACCGCATGATGAGCTAAAAGCTGATTTAAAGCCTTTTCATTTCCGTAACCGATATTTTTGTCTTTCAAACCGGATCTGTCTCTTAAAATAGCCGCCATTTTCTCCGGATTCAGTTTTTTTTCTTCCTGTAAAAGTTCCTGAAGCTTTTCATAACGGTATGCAGAATGGCTTTCTTTAATGTGTTTCTGATTTCTCACATCATCTTTATAAGCATCCGACTGAAAATGATTGGTACAAAATACTTTACTTGTATTCTGAACTTTATATACTCCGAAATTTTTAGGTGAAACTTCAATGATCACGGCATTTTTATCATTGGCACTTCCTACGAGGATAGATTCTGAAACAAAAACATGCCTTTTTTTCGCAATAGCAATGGCTTCGTCAATATTCTTAGCATATTGTAAAATTTCTCTTGTAACCAGTGAGATAGGTGTTTTTGCAGTCAAAGGAATCTTTGATTTTCCGGCATTGATGGTTACGGTAATTCCTTCTTTATTCATCCCGGAAACTACGCCGATCATTCCTGCCCAGCTTACTGACATATAGGGTATTCCGCCTTCAGGCTGTACAAATTCTACCAATTTATTTTTGGCAAATTCATCGCCTACATAAAAATCAAAATTTCTTCCGATCAGCAGGTCTCCGTCTTCTGTATTCTCGTTCCAAACGGCAAGCGAGGTGCATCCTACCATTGCCAGATCCTGTAAAGCGTGTCCAATATCATGAGCACCGTGCAGATAAAGGTTTCTCAAATATTTAGGAGCAATAAAATCATATTTATCAGATGAATATTGTGATAAACCATATAATTCTGCCTGATAATCTTCTCTTACATTGAGATACATTTTCCTGTTGTACCATTTTAAAAAGCCACTCAAAAGGTTTTGCTTAAATTTTGACGGAACAAATCCTTCCACTTTAGAGAAAAAGATCTCTTCCTGTTCCTGCATCAGCTTTTGTGTAAGGGCACCGTTATTATATCCTAACTGAAGAGGGTTTCCTTTGATATAAAGTTCCCAAAGCTGTTGTTTATTTTTAGTAAGATAATTTTGTTTGTAGCTGTAGGTAGAATCATTGATCTTATTCACTTTCGGGACTTCCAATGGGTATTGTTTTACATCGGGAATATGGTGTACGGATTTTGAAATCCCGCAAGAATGAAGGAAAAAAAGGAAAAAAGAGTATAAAAAAAGTCTTTTAAAAGGTGGGTAAATAGTATTAGTTTTTTTCACTTCCGGTTATTAAAGTATATTCCTCAGATGGTTATCAATAGTTTCTTTTCCTATAATTTCAGCGCAGGTATTAAAGCCTCCAATCGTAACTCCTAAAATTCCGTGCATATTCACAGACTGTCCGGTGAGAAACAAATTGTCAATTTTTGTACGGGGAGACATCATTGTTTTAAGCGGATTGTCTGAGTTTTTCATATAGCCATACATATTTCCTTCAAAGCCTCCGATATAATCACGATAAGACAGCGGTGAAGAAGTATAGATTCTTTTTATCGCATGTCTAAGGTTAGGAATTCTCTTTTCCAGCGCATCCATCATCATTTCAGTCTTTTCAAGCTTAAATTTTTCATACAATTCTCCTCTTTCATGTTCATTGGCAACTGTATTGAAAGTATTTTCCCATTGCTTCACCTCATCAAAATCCATATAAGAAATTGCCGTCAAACTTTCTGCAAAATCTGGATATTGCTTGGATTGTGTGGATGAAAGCATGTATGTTTCGGGCCAGGTTTCTTTTTTATAACGGAATGCATTCCAAACCTGCTCTTCGGATGAGTAATGATAAATATTGTAATTAAAGTTCGGGAAGCTGTGAGGTTTTAAAACAAGATAGACACTAAAGCAGGACGAAACCGGCTGCCAGCTTAAAACCCTGTTCAGAAAAGACTTTTTTAATCTTTCCTCCCCAATAAGCTTAATAGTAGCGCGAATTTCTATATTTGAAATAAACTGCTTTGCAAAATATTCCTTTCCGGAGGTTGTTTTTACTGAAGCTAAGCTATTCTTTTCATTAAAGATAAATTCAGAGACCTCGGAATGCTTATGAACTTCTGCTCCATATTCACGAAGCTTACGAATTAATAGTTTTGAAATCTGGCTTCCTCCTTTTACACATTTATAAGCACTTTGAATATAAGAGTTCACCGTCAGCGCATGAACATAAAAGGGGACATTTTCCGAGTCACCGGCATACAGAAAATTAGAGCCTAATAAAACCGATTGCAAAGTTTTGTTCTGTGTTACCGATTCTATGAATCTTTTGGTATTCAGATGCAGGATTTCTTCGTTGTAATGGTCTTTTCCTACGACATTATACCTTGGAAACTGGCTGCATACATATTGAATTTCTTCACAATAATTTTCCAGGTTCTCTTTTTCATCAGGAAAATACCTGGTAAGCTGCTCTACAAAGTTTTCATATCCCTGTGCGTGTGGATATTCGATATTATCTTCTCCGAAAGAAATTCTGTCGAACCCGTCTTCATCCATTTTCTGAAGCTCAAGGTCGTTCATGATTTCCAGATAAGAAAAGAAGCGGTTCAAGTTCTGTCCTTTTGAAAGTCCTCCCAGATAATGAACTCCGGTATCAAAGATGAGTTTATCCCTTGAAAAAGTCTGTAGATTTCCGCCATACTGATTGTTTTTTTCCAATACACAGACCTTCAGACCTTCTTTCGCCAAAATAAGAGCCGAAACAAGACCTCCCAATCCGCTACCGATTACAAGTATGTCATATTCTTTCTTCAAAGGAGAACGTTCTTTATAAGTTAAAAAGAAATTGAGAAATTCAGAGTTATTTTGTACTCAATAGACAGAAAATCTT
The DNA here is from genome assembly GCF_059515185.1 of Chryseobacterium sp. CS2K3. NCBI lineage: Bacteria > Pseudomonadati > Bacteroidota > Flavobacteriia > Flavobacteriales > Weeksellaceae > Chryseobacterium > Chryseobacterium sp. CS2K3. The sequence goes on from NZ_JCAKRW010000008.1 coordinate 50,241, forward strand.
ATTCAGACAATACAAATTCATGATCTCAAATTTTCAAAAATCTTAATGGTTTTGAGTTTTTATTAGTTTTTAGGGAATAAAAATAGAAAAATTAATCAACATCATCCCAAAAATCAAAATAATTAAACCATTGAAGCGGATATTTTTTCACCATGGTTTCCAGATTCTGAACATAAGAGTGTAAAAGCCCTTGTGAGTCTCTGTTCTTGATGTTCTGAGCGACTCTTGCATATAAGTGATAATGAAGGTTATCTTCTTTCATTACATAAACATACACTACCGGAACACCCAATCGGGAAGCAATAAGAAATGGTCCTGCCGGAAATTTGGCACTTTTCCCTAATAAGTCTGCCTCAAGATATTTTGATCCTTCGAAATAACGGTCACCAGTAAAGCAGATCAATTCATTATTTGACAAAGCCTGATTGATCTCAAAGATATGTGACAGATCTTCTTTTACGTAAATGAATTTTATATTACTTTTCTTTACGGAAACGCTTTCCAGATATTCCTTAATCACCGTAACCTCCTGATCTGTAGTTACTAAATTAATCTGACAGTCAAAATCAATATCTGCAAAGAAATGTTCTGCAATTTCGAAATTACCAATGTGGGCACTGATCAATACTCCGCCTTTTTTTTCCGCTAAAAGATTTCGGAGGTTTTCAATACCGTCAAATTCGTAGGTATATTTTTCTCGTAGTCCGGCAGAAATAGCGGTTTTATCAATCAAAACCTTTCCGAAGGTAAAGTAACTTTTAAAGATGGAATGCTTTGCTTTCCAATATCCGTAGTTCAATCTTTTCTGGAAATAATAAAGAATATACCGATTGCTTTTTTTCTGAAACAGAACAAAGTAAGAAGCAACAAAATACAGGATGAAATATGAACTTCTGATTCCGATATTTCTAATACACCAAACGAATATTCTGTATCCTGATACGGTTCCTTTAGATTTACCTTTCCACTTGTTCATAAATAGAGTTTACCATTTAAACAGTATACCAATGTAATAATATCTCTGAGTATACTCTTATATTGTTACATTGGTACATTGTAAGGAATATAGATTACTTATAACTATGCGTTTTTTTCAGCAATCTTGTTTTCAATCGTTGAGTAGAAGTCATTGAATGTTACCATCTTTTTGAAATCGGCTTCTCCTAATTTCACTCCGAAATTAGATTCAATTACCACTACCATATCGATATAGTCTAAACTGTCTAAGCCTAATGTATTTTTAAGGTTGGCATCATTACTGATTTCATCTCCGTCAACTTCAAATTCGTTGACAAGAAAATCGTTAACAATAGCAACTATTTTTTCCCTTTCCATGTTTTTAATCAAATTTTTTAACTATTAATGCAGAATTGGTTCCCCCAAACCCAAAAGAATTCGACAAAAATACATCAATTTTTTGATTTTTTGTTTTGGAGACTAAATTTATCTTTTGAGCCTCATTATCAGGATTTTCCAAGTTGATATTCGGCGCTACAAAATCGTTCTGCATCATCAGGATTGAGTAGATAACTTCACTTGCTCCTGCCATCCAACATTCGTGTCCTGTCATGGATTTGGTAGAACTTACGGGAACCTTGCTTCCGAAAATTTCGTAGATTGCTTTTGCCTCATTTGCATCACCAATAGGCGTAGAAGTAGCGTGAGCATTGATATAATCAATATCTGAAGCCTGTAAACCTGATTGTTTTAAGGCTCTGTCCATTGCTAAAGCCGGTCCGTCAACATTAGGCGTTGAAATATGTCCACCGTTGGATGAAAAACCGTATCCGATAATTTCAGCAATGATAGGAACTCCTCTTCTTTGTGCTGATTCTAAGCTTTCCACTACTAAACTTGCTGCTCCTCCGCTAGGAATTAAACCATCTCTTTCTGCATCGAAAGGTCTTGAGGCTTTTGTAGGTTCATCTTCTCTTGCAGAGAAAACTCCTAATCCGTCAAAACTAGCCATGGAATATTTATTCGTTTCCTGAGCACCACCACAGATGATCATATCCTGAAAACCATTTTTGATCATCATATAAGCAAGTCCCAATGAATGTGAACCGCTGGCACATGCTGCACTGATGGTAAGATTGATCCCTTTCAGCTTAAAAATTGTAGAAAGGTTCATCGTAACTGTTGAGTTCATTGATTTAAAGATCGCTCCAGATCCCATCAATGTAGTATCTTTCTTTTCTCTTGCAATGTCTATAGATTCTACGACTGCCTGAGAAACGCTGTCATTTCCGTATAAAATCCCAACTTCATGAGCGTCTAAAAAAGCTTCATCAAGCTGAGCCTGCTTCAGAGCATCAATAGTGGCAAGATAAGCATATTCACTTTCTTCACCCATGCTGATACGCTGACGTCTGTTCAGAAGATTCTTCAGATCCGGTTTTGGAACAACGCCTGTAAGCCCAGACCTGAACCCGAATTCTTTTCTATCCTGATCTAAAACAATACCGGATTTTCCTTGGTATAGAGATTCCCTGACTTCTTCTAAAGAGGTCCCAATGCAGGAATAAATCCCCATTCCGGTAATCACAACCCTATTTTCCATTTGTTTATATTGAATTTAACAATGTATTTTTATGATGAACAATATGTTTTTACTGAAGTTAAGTCCATATTGTACATTGATATATTGTTGATTATTTATGAGTAAATTCCGCCGTTAATATTAATAATTTCACCTGTAATGTATGAAGATTTTTTTGAGGCTAAAAAGGCTACCAGATCTGCTACTTCTTCAGCTTCCCCGAATCTGTTGGCAGGAATCATTGCTTTAAGCTCATTCTCATTCATTTCCTGAGTCATATCTGTCTTGATAAACCCTGGTGCAACAGCATTTACGGTGATATTTCTTTTTGCCACTTCCTGAGCAAGGGCTTTTGTAGCGCCTACCAAAGCTCCTTTTGCAGCGGAATAATTTGTTTGTCCGGCAGTTCCTTTTACTCCGGATACCGAAACCATATTGATGATTCTTCCGTATTTGTTACGAAGAAGTTTTTGAATAAAGAAATTCGTTACGTTAAAGAACCCGTTTAAGCTGGTGTTGATCACGCTGTTCCAGTCTTCTTTCGGCATCCACATAAACAGACCGTCTCTGGTAATTCCGGCGTTGTTTACAATCACTTCTACCACTGCTGCAGGATTATTTTCCTGCCAAGCTGTTAATACATTCTGTACTTCTTCAGCATTTCCTACGTCAAATTTAAGGATTTCTCCTGTAGCTCCTAATTCTTCTACTTTAGTCAGCGTTTCCTTTGCTGCAGCCTCGTTTGAAGTGTAGTTGATCAGTATATGGTAATTCTTCTCTTCAGCCAGTTTTATACAGATCGCTCTTCCGATTCCTCTTGAGCCTCCTGTTATAATTGCACATTTCATGCGTTAGTGTTTATTTCGTTTTTAGTTTTTTTAAGTTACCTCGTTTTTCTTTTTTAAAGACAATTTATTCCGGAGAATAATTACATTGCCTTTAAATATTTCTTTACTTCTTCCAGATACGGATACATGACCATATCATCTGAGAATGCCGGAATTATTTTTCTGATCTCATCATACAGCTCTTTTGTAGATGAAGAAATTTTATCCTGGAAACCTAGGTATTCAATTGCCTGAATAATTGTAATTGCCTCAATTGCCAGTACTTCAAAAGCATTTTCTATTACCTTTCTACATATTACGGCGGCATTGGTTCCCATACTTACGATATCCTGATTATCATTATTATTTGGGATACTGTGAACGTACATAGGATTTGATAACATCTGGCTTTCTGCTGTAGTGGAAGTTGCCGTAAACTGTACTCCCTGCATCCCGAAATTGAAACCTAATTTACCTAAATTTACAAAAGGAGGCAAAATTTCGTTGATTTTTGCATTTAAAAGATAGTTCAGCTGTCTTTCTGCAAGCATTGTAAGTTTAGTCACTACAATTTTAAGTTTATCCATTTCCAAAGAGATATAGTCTCCGTGGAAGTTTCCTCCGTGATAAACATGTTGATCCTCTACATTGATAATCGGATTATCATTGGCAGAATTGATCTCATTTTCAAGAACTTTCTCTGTGTATTCCAATGTATCTAACACCGGTCCTAAGATCTGCGGTACACACCTCAATGAATAATATTCCTGTACTTTTTCTTTGAATACTTTTTCCTGTTCTTCAAAGTGAGTATAAAGATGATCTTCTCTTTTTCTGATCAGTTTACTGTCTGCTAAATGCGCTCGCATTCTTTCTGCAACTTTCTGCTGCCCGTAATGTCTTTTTGTTCCATTCAAAGCTTCTGATAAGTGATCGTCATATGCCTGAACAATTTCGTTGATTGCACACGAAAGTCTGATAGAAATATCTGTTAACTGGTTCGCTTTATAAGCATTAACAATTCCAATTCCTGACATTACAGATGTTCCGTTCATCAAAGCCAGTCCTTCACGGATTTCAACCTTAATAGGTTCTAAAGCTTCGATTTCAAAAACCTCTTTTGTAGATTTTCTTTCTCCTTTATAGAATACTTCTCCTTCTCCTATCAGAACTAAAGCAAGGTGAGCCAGCTGAACAAGGTCTCCACTCGCTCCTACTCCTCCGTGCTCAAAGATCAATGGAGTGATATCTCTGTTTATTAATTCTTTAAGAAGATCAATCACAGATTCATGTACTCCTGAATTTCCTAAGGAAAGTGTATTCATCCTTGCAAGCATACATGCCTTAACTTCCTGGGCTGGTAAGGGATTTCCGATTCCTGAAGAATGGCTTCTGATCAGGTTGTATTGAAGCTGATGAGTATCTTCATCGCTGATCTTGAATTGTGCCATAGGTCCGAAACCAGTGTTCACACCATATATTACTTTATTTTTTGAAAATTCCTTTAAAAACTGAAAACTTGTATTCACTCTTGATAAAAGTGATTCATCCAGTTCTATTTTTTCATTTTCAATGATAATTTTTTGAAAGTCTTTCAGTTCTAAAAAGTTGTTTATTTTCATCAATTAAAAGTAATAGTTGATAATTTTGTAAAATATTAATTATTTGTCACTAATTTTGCGGCAAAGATAAAAGTTATTATTAAAATAAAAAATCAAAGATGAGCAAAGAATTTGTTGACGTTCTTGTAATCGGTGCCGGACCTTCCGGATGCGTGTCTTCTTCTTACTTAAAGAAGAATAACGTCAACGTAAAAGTGGTCGAAAAGACAAAATTCCCAAGATTGGTAGTGGGTGAAAGCTTAATTCCAAGAGTAATGGATCACTTTGAAGAAGCCGGATTATTCCCTGCATTAGATAAAATGGGCTTTGAAAAGAAGCTAGGGGCTCGCTTCCTTCGAGGTGATGAAGTCTGCATTTTTGATTTCAGCAACAAATTCGGAGAAGGCTGGGACTGGACCTGGCAGGTACCAAGAGCTGATTTTGACAACACTCTTGCTCAGGAAGTCATAAATAAAGGAATTGACCTTGAGTTTGAAACCGAAGTTATTGACATTAAATTTGACGGAACGGATTCTATCACCACCGTAAAGAATAAAGATGGCGAAACTAAAGAAATCCATGCTAAATTCGTCATTGACTCCAGTGGATACGGAAGAGTGCTTCCACGTTTATTGGATCTTGAAAAACCTTCAAAGCTTTCTCCTCACTCTGCTATTTTTTCTCATGTAAATGATATTAACAGGGAACCTGGTGAAGAAGGAACATTAATTTCTTTTGACATCATTGAAACGGAAGTCTGGCTTTGGGTAATTCCTTTTTCTAATGGAAATACAAGTATAGGTATTGTAGGACCTACTGAATATATTGATCAGTTATCTGAAAACGGAGATCCGGCTGAAGCTTTAAGAAAGGCTATTTCTCTTTCAGATTATTATGTAAAACGTTTTGGAGATGTAGATTTCCTTTTTGAGCCAAAGCATTTGAAAGATTATTCATGCTCGGTTAAAAGTTTATTCGGAGACGGATTTGCCTTAACGGGAAATGCTTCTGAGTTCCTTGATCCGGTTTTCTCATCAGGAATGGCATTTGCTACGGAATCCGGAATGCTTGCTGCAAAACTTGCTTTAAGACAGCTTAATGGTGAGACTATCGACTGGCAGAAAGAGTATACAGATTATATTTTATATGGTGTAGATGTTTTTACAACTTATGTAAAAGAATGGTATACCGGAAATCTTCAGGAACTGTTTTTCCATCAACCGGAAAATCTTGATGTAAAGAAGAAGATCTGTGCTGTTTTAGCCGGATATGTCTGGAATAAAGATAATCCTTTTGTGAAAAAACATGATACGGTGATTAAGAATCTTGCGAACCTCATCAAACTGGAGAAGGAGCAAGCCCAAGAATAAAAAAACGGTCTGAAATTTCAGACCGTTTTTGTTTTATTATTTTAAATTTCTTTTTATCTGCCTTGATAAAACCTTTCCTATAGATTCGTAGGCTGCGGCTAGTCTTCCATATTCCATGACAGTTACATCCATACCGGAAAATCTATCATATTTGTTGAGCTCTACTGTAGCCAAAACCACTGAAGGATTTTTTGTTTCTACCAATTGTATATTTCCGCTCATCTGTGTAGGCATTGCAACCAATCCGGCATGCCAGCCTGGGAAAATCCATTTGGTATTCAGGATCAATGTATATTTTGCAGAGTCATCTTTTTTGAATATTTCTTTTTTACCGGATGCATTCAACCCTTTCAGAAAGCGGTCTACATAATTTTCTTTTTTATACTTCTCCCATTCTCCAATCCATTCATTCCAGGCAGTTTCCCCTCTTTTAGGATTATCCATCACCTGCTTCTTTCTGTTTTCAAGATATTGAGCTTCCGTAATATTTTCTTTCATAAATAATACATTCTCAAATCTGACCTCCACATTCACATCTGTCTGATCTTTCAATACCCCGAAATCACCTGAAACAAGTTTCATTTTTTCCTGTCCGAAAACTGTCGTCATCATTACCATGAAGACCAGTAATAATAATTTTCTCATAGTTTTTATTAGTTTTTTTATGTAAGAATACAAAGATATTATAAAAAGAGCACTTTGTTTTCTCTTATTTTAATTTCATCTTAAATCAATAAAAGTAATTGGTTTTCTGCTGTTTGGATTAAAAACAGTTTTAGACAGAATATCAAAATCTATGATTTCAATTTTAGGGCTTACTCTCAATTTTGCACGGAAATGATCTCTTACTTCATTTACGAAGTTTTCGTTTTCCTGATCTGTGCTTAATTTAATGATGATTTCATCCAATCCGATCTCGTTAGCCTGAATTACGATCTGATAACACAGAATATTATTAAAATCATTAAGGATGTCATTCATTGCTGGTGGATACAAAGTGGTTCCTTTGTATTTGATCATCTGCTGTTTTCTGCCAATCACGGGTCCTAACCTCATCGTATTTCTTCCACATTGACATGGTTCATAATGAGCTTTTACAATATCTCCTGTTTTAAATCTCAATAAAGGAATTGCTTCTACCCCCAAAGTTGTAATGGTAAGTTCTCCGCTTTCTCCTTCTGCTACTACATTTTCTTCGTCATCAAGAATTTCGGTTATGATCAATTCCGGATGATGATGTCCCCCAATCTGAAATTCACATTCAGTAAAGGCTGTGCTCATTTCCGTAGATGCATAAGTGGAAAAAAGTTTGATATTCCACTTCTCTTTGATCTTCTGGGAAAGAATATTATCTGTAAAATCCTGATTTTTGATACTTTCGCCTATACATACAGCACCATAAACACTTGAATTTTTATAATCCAAGCCATGCTTTTCGGCATAATCAATCATTTTTAACAGAAAAGATGGAACAGTGATCAGATATTTAGGTTTATATCTGAAAATAGAGTCCCATTGCAATTCCGGGATTCCCGGTCCCATTCTGACCACACTCGCCCCCATTTTTCTTAGTCCTAAAAAATAGGCAAGCCCTGCCATAAAACGTTTATCAATGGTTGTAATCATCTGTACCACGTCACCTTTCTGGATTCCGGCACAGGCAAACGATATGGCTTCATTATAAGCTAATCTTTCAAGATCACTATCTGATAATCCAAAAGTTACCGGATCCCCTAAAGTTCCTGATGTAGTACTATAGTCTACAATCTTATCCGGAGTAATACAGAAAAAATCATGATTGTATTGCTGTAAATCATTTTTGGTGGTTGTAGGGATCTTTTTCAGATCTTCCAAAGTACGGATCTCTCCGATATTGATATTGTTTTCCTTAAATAGTCTCTGGTAAAAAGGTGAATTACCCTCAAGATAAGCCAAAAGCTTCTGAAGTTTCTCTTCCTGAAATGTTCTGATTTCCTGAGCGCTTGATTTTTCGATGAACGGATGAAATTCCAATGATTTTAATTTTGAGCAAATTTATTTAATTAAATTAAAAGTTTCTCCATATCCCTCGTTTATCTTTGGAAGATAAAAGTTTGTACAGTGGTATTACCTGCTGTATTTATAGCAGTCACTTTTAAGGTATGTGATCCGGAGCCTTTAGGACATTTTTCATCAAAAACATAGACAAAATCATTTTTCACACGTGAAAATCGCAGCCATTTGCCATCGAGTTCTGCCCGGAATGATACAATATCACCCACTTTTGTACTCCCTTTTAAGCGTAAAGTACTGCCGTTTACAACAGCTCCTTCTTTCCAATTGGGGGAAACTGATGGTGAACTATTATCTAAAATCAATTCTGCGGTCCCTAGTCTGTTGAATTGCGCCTCTGCCTGATCGCCATTCCATTTTGCTTTTACCGCATCTTTATCACTACCATAGTTAAATAACGTCACTACTTTATCTTTCTCTTCTCTAGAAAGGCTTCTATTCGGTCTTATTTTTAAAGTATAATAATCATGAACCGGAAGATAAGGATTCTGTAATACAATGGTATTGGAAACTGTATTTCCGTCACCACTGTTCTTTTCGTACATGCTGAAATTCACTGCATCATACATTGCATTTTTACTGAAACTGATTTCTGCATGATCTGTAGTAATTGTTTTTCCGCTATTGGGAAGAACAACATTTGCCATTTGAGGAATTTTTTCTGACACTTTACCAAGCTGAACCTTTGTTATTAATCGACTGGTGTTTCCATTGGCATCTTTCAAAACAATTTCAATGGTATGAATATCTTCATCCTGAAGGCTGATAACTCCTGAAAGACCGGGAGTACTGTAGTTCTGCAGTTTCATTCCTGGTAAAACAGATAAATGCTGGATTGCCATTTTATCCCTGCTAAATTTGGTATAATCAATGCAACCATTCAGATAACGGGTGTCATCATAGCTTACTTTATCGATTGTAAAACCATACATCAGCTTTCCGTCCATCAGCAGTTCAGCTTTATAAATTCCCAGATTAAATCCCTGGTTAGCTTTGTCTACAGCTTTTATCCCAAAACTTATCATTGGAGAGTTTACTTTAACAATATCTGTGGTATAGGTATTTCCTGTCTTTTTAATGGCAACTCCGTTAGCTCCTGGCTCATAAGTACTAAAACGACGGTCATACCAGTAAAGTCCGCTGATGATCGGGGCTATAGAATCCGGAATATTAAATCCAAACAACAAAGGATTGAGACATTCTTCTGTTTTGGAATCTCTTATCTCAAAATGCAGATGCGGTCCTGCAGAACCTCCGGTATTTCCACTCAAAGCAATAAGCTGTCCTTTTGTAACCGGAAACTGATCCGGCTGGAAGGTAATATCCTGTTCCCATTTTTCGTCTTTATACTGCTTTTGTTTTACATATTCATCAAGCTTATCGAAATATGTATTCAAATGGGCATATACAGTTGTAAACCCATTGGGATGGGTAATATAGATTGCATTTCCAAAGCCGTATCGTTCTACTTTTATTCTGCTTACATAGCCATCTGCTGCAGCCAGTACAGATAAATTTTCCTGACTATTAGTCCTCAGATCCAATCCCATGTGAAAATGATTGGTTCTTACCTCTCCAAAATTGGCAGCCAGCTGCATAGGAATATTCAACGGATTGCGGAAATAGTTTTGGGGATAGTTATTTTGAGCGTTCATGATGATTGTATTGATCAAACAAATAATAACCATCAGTTTGGGAAGGTTTTTCATACAGCATTTGGGTTTAGTTCTACTTAAATATACGAGATTTCAAGCAATGATCATGCTATTATGCTTTAACAGATTTTATTTTCCTACGGATGGTATAGATTACAGAGCCTATTTTTAATTCTTTTCCATTTATCAAGCTATCATTTATTTATTACACACCAAGTTTTATCACTTCCCAATGATATTTATGATATTTGCACCATCGATCAAAACATAAAAGTAATTTTTGTAGAAAATGCTGCGAAAGAGATAAGATTGCTTTATAAAGGAAAAATGTTCTTTTATGCTGCTAAAGTAGCAACCCAAAATTTTATACATCGACTTTCACAAATAAAAAGCGAAAAAACAACTAGAAAAGTAAACTTTGAAAAAATCTTAATGCTCAATCAAGCTTTAAAGATTGCAAAAACACTGGAATGAATATTAGTCAAATAATTATTAAATAATATTAATCATGATAAATAAACAAAAGAAAGAAGCGGAAGTATTAGAAAAGGTTAAAGAACTCATCAAAAAAGATCCGACGATATCTATAAGATGTTCCAGATATGAAGAACAGGAGATCATGAGAGATAATTCTTTAAAGGATGTGATTGTAGTAAGCTTGTCTGATGATCTATATGGAAAATCATTTTATGTTTATGCAGATGCTGAAACCTTGGATCTACTATATGTACAAGGTCCTCATAGATACATAGAAATAAAAGACTTTTTTGAATTATAGATAAAGGATAAAGTTTATATCATTTCACATAATTCAAATATCTAAAATCAAGATAAAAGAACAAGTCGATTAATTAATAGATACAGCCATCCCGGGTGGTTTATTTTTTTCCAAATCCACATAAAAACCGTAAATTAAATCCGCTCTTCCATCCTTCTTTATTCACTTTTCATCACTCTTTTCATTTATATTTCTGAAATTGAAGTTTTTAATAGAAATTACCTAAATAAAACATATCTTATAAACCGACAAAATTCACTAAATTTGCAGACTTAATTAATCAACGAATATTGAGATATTTACAATGAGCCAATTTAAAGAATACAAAAACCTCAACCTTATTGACGTAGCAGAGAATGTAGCGGAATTTTGGAAACAAAATAAAACTTTCAATAAGAGTGTTGAGATTCGTCAGGGAAATCCTGAGTTTGTTTTTTACGAAGGTCCGCCTTCAGCAAACGGTATGCCTGGAATTCACCACGTAATGGCAAGAGCATTGAAGGATATTTTCTGCCGTTACCAGACTCAAAACGGGAAACAGGTTTTCCGTAAAGCGGGCTGGGATACGCATGGTCTTCCTGTGGAACTGGGTGTAGAAAAAGAATTAGGAATTACAAAAGAAGATATTGGCAAAAAAATCTCTATTGAAGATTATAATAAAGCTTGTCGTGAAGCGGTAATGCGTTATACTGATGTATGGAATAACCTTACTGAGAAAATCGGATATTGGGTAGACCTTGATGATCCGTACATTACGTACAAGTCTAAATATATGGAAACGGTTTGGTGGCTGTTGAAGCAGTTATACGACAAAAGCTTGTTGTATAAAGGATATACAATCCAGCCTTACTCTCCAAAAGCAGGAACAGGACTTTCTTCTCACGAATTAAACCAGCCTGGAACGTATCGTGATGTTTCAGATACAACTGTTGTAGCTCAGTTTAAAGCGAAAAAAGATTCATCTGCTTTGTTCAACGATGTTGATGGAGATGTACATATCCTTGCATGGACGACAACTCCTTGGACATTACCATCCAACACAGCATTGACAGTAGGTAGAGATATTGAGTATGTTTTAGTTAAAACATTCAACCAATATACATTCGAGCCAATTACGGTTGTTTTATCCAGTGTATTACTACCTAAAGTTTTCGGTAAGAAATATGCAGAAGGAACTGATGAGGATTTTGCTAACTATACTCCAGAAACGAAAGTAATTCCTTTCAGAATTTTAAAAGAATTTACCGGAGAAAAACTTGTTGATACAAGATATGAACAATTGGTTCCTTGGTTTACGCCAAATGATAACCCTGAAAATGCTTTCAGAGTAATCTTGGGTGATTTCGTAACGACTGAAGATGGTACAGGTATCGTACACACGGCTCCTACTTTTGGTGCTGATGATGCGAGAGTAGCTAAAATGGCTCAGCCTGAGATCCCACCAATGTTGGTAAAGGATGAGAACGATAATCTTGTTCCATTGGTAGATTTACAAGGTAAATTTATCCAGGGTGAGAATGTACCTGAAGTATTCTCAGGAAAATATATCAAGAACGAATATTACGATGAAGGAACTGCTCCTGAAAAATCTTGGGATGTAGAGCTTGCGATCTTGTTGAAAACAGAGAACAAGGCATTCAAAGTAGAGAAATATGTTCACTCCTACCCACACTGCTGGAGAACTGACAAACCGGTATTATACTATCCGTTGGATTCGTGGTTTGTGAAGATGACTGCTGTAAAAGACAGATTGGTTAATCTTAACAAAGAAATCAACTGGAAACCTAAAGCTACCGGAGAAGGACGTTTTGCTAACTGGTTGGAAAATGTAAACGACTGGAACTTATCCCGTTCAAGATATTGGGGTATCCCATTGCCGATCTGGAGAACAGATGACCTGAAAGAAGAAAAGATCATCGGTTCTGTAGAAGAGCTTTACAACGAGATTGAAAAATCGATTGCTGCTGGATTCATGACTGAAAATCCATTCAAAGGTTTCATCATTGGAAATATGTCTGAATCGAACTACGAGCTTGTAGATCTTCACAAGAATGTAGTAGATAAAGTAGTTTTAGTTTCTGATTCAGGAAAAGCAATGAAACGTGAAAGCGACCTGATCGACGTTTGGTTCGATTCAGGTTCTATGCCGTATGCTCAATTGCACTATCCTTTTGAAAATAAAGAATTAATCGACAACAATAAAGCATTCCCTGCAGACTTCATTGCAGAAGGTGTTGACCAGACTCGTGGATGGTTCTATACTTTACACGCAATCGGAACGGCTGTTTTTGATTCTGTTGCTTATAAAAATGTAATGAGTAACGGTCTTGTTCTGGATAAGAACGGACAGAAAATGTCAAAACGTTTAGGAAATGCTGTAGATCCTTTTGAAACACTTTCTGTATACGGACCGGATGCTACCCGTTGGTACATGATCTCTAATGCAAACCCATGGGAAAACCTGAAGTTTGATATTGAAGGAATTGATGAAGTAAGAAGAAAGTTCTTCGGAACCCTTTATAATACCTATTCATTCTTTGCTTTATATGCGAATGTGGATGGATTCAATTATTCAGAAAAAGAAGTAGAGAACCGCCCTGAAATCGACAGATGGATCCTTTCTGAACTGAATTTATTGATCAAAGAAGTAAAAGCATTCTACGAAGATTACGAACCTACAAGAGTGGCAAGAGCGATCAGTACATTTGTGAACGATAACTTGAGTAACTGGTATGTAAGATTATGCAGAAGACGTTTCTGGAAAGGAGATTATTCTGATGATAAGATCTCTGCTTATCAGACTTTATATACTTGTCTTGAAGTAGTTGCTAAATTGTCAGCTCCTATTGCTCCGTTCTTTATGGATCAGCTATATCAGGATCTGAATAAAGTAACTGGTAAAGAAAACTGTGAATCTGTACACTTAACGGACTTCCCGGTTGTTGACGAAAGCTTAATCGATCAGGATCTTGTTGAAAAAACTCACCTGGCACAGAACATTACAAGTATGGTTTTCTCTTTAAGAAAGAAAGAGAATGTAAAAGTTCGTCAGCCATTACAAAAAGTATTAATTCCTGTATTAGATAAAAAGACCGAAGACCAGATTTTAGCTGTAGCAGATCTTATCAAGCAGGAAGTAAACGTTAAAGAATTACAGTTAATCAATGCTGAAGAAGCATCTCACTTAATTGTAAAACAGATAAAGCCAAACTTCAAAGCTCTTGGTCCTAAACTAGGAAAAGATATGAAGGTAGTAGGCGCAGAGATCAGCAATCTTACCACAGAACAGATTGCAGGTCTTGAAAAAGAAGGAAAACTTGATGTTCAGGGTTATGAGATCACACTTGATGATGTGGAAATTTCTACAAAAGATATCCCTGGATGGACGGTAACTTCTGATGGTAAAACAACTGTGGCATTAGATTTGACGTTAACCGATGAGTTAAAATCTGAAGGTATCGCAAGAGAATTCATCAACAGAGTTCAGAACCTGCGAAAAGAGAAAGATTTCGAACTTACAGACAGGATTAATATCTCTATTGAAGAAAATTCACCCTTCCTTGAAGATATTAAGAAAAATGAGCAATATATTTCTTCCGAAGTCTTGTCAAGTAAAATAGAAATTGTATCTTCACTTTCAAATTTTAACGAAATCGAAATAGATGAGGTTAATTTTAAGATAAATATCGAAAAAAATTAACATGTAGTTATTGTATTTCAAATTCCATTTCATAATTTTATTAAAAAAGAGAAAGAATATGTCAGACGAAAGAGTTAGATACAGCGATGCTGATTTACAGGAATTTAGAGCGATCATAAAAGAAAAAAATAGAAAAGGCGGAGAAAGATCTTCAGCTTATCAGAGAAAGTTTCATCAATGACCAGAATAACGGGACTGATGATACTTCACCTACTTTCAAAGCATTTGAGGAAGGTGCAGAGACTTTGAGCAAAGAGCAGAACTCTATTCTGGCAGGAAGACAGGAAAAATTTGTTCGTGATCTTAAGAATGCCTTAATCAGAATCGAAAACAAGACTTACGGTGTTTGTAGAGTAACAGGAAAATTGATTCCTAAGGAAAGACTTTTAGCCGTTCCTCATGCTACCTTAAGCATCGAAGCGAAAAACATGCAGAAATAGCCGTAAGGTTTGTAAAATAATATTGGGTTTATATTGTATCTCCGGATACTTTATAAACCTAATTTTTAATGTATACCCATGAGCGAAGTATTAATTTTGGTGATTATTGTAGCTGTAGTACTGGCTTTTTTCAACAGAGAATGGATCAAAAACAGATTCTTTCCTAAAAAGCATACCAACTACACCATTGATGACCAGTTTAATTCTGATAAACGCGACAGGGAAAAGGAAATCGACAGACTTTTGAGTAAGATGGGCAAAAACGGAATCAATGACCTTTCCGAAAAAGACCGGAAAAGACTTGACGAGCTGTCCAAAATGTAAAAATTTAAATACTAAGAAATGGAATCAATCATAGTACATCCTAAAAATTCTATGGAATTGAGCGCCCTAAAAAGCGTTTTGAAAGAAATGAACATTAAGTTTGAGAAAGCTCATGTGAAAAGTTCATATAACGGACAAAAAGTGGTTAAGAAAGCAAGCGATAATAAAAACGTAAGACCTGCGTCAAAACCTTCAAAACCTAAAGGAGAGTAATGAAAAAGATCTTAGCGATTACATTTTTGGTATTGTTAATAGACCAGGCTTCAAAAATTTATATTAAAACTCATTTTGAGCTTAATGAAAGTATTCCTGTTATAGATGGGTTTTTCAATAAGACATTTGTTGAGAACCCAGGAATGGCGTATGGCTTTCACTTCGGAGGAATTATAGGAAAGTATTTCCTTGTTATCTTAAGAATATTCCTGATCGGGGGAATGGTGTATATGTTCAAAAAATGGATAAAAGAAGGAGCTTCGAATTATCTTTTGATTCCAATGGCAATCATCTTTGCCGGAGCTATCGGAAACCTTATTGACGGAATGTTCTATGGGATGATCTTTGACAGCGGAACGGTTTATGATGCAAGTACAGACCGATGGATCGGCTATGGCGGCGTTTCAAAATTTGTCCCTTTTGGACATGGATATTCCACCTTTATGAAAGGATGCGTTGTAGATATGCTTCATTTCCCGGTAGTAGACTGGTATGTTCCTAACAACTGGCCCATCATAGGAGGAAAACATATTGAATTCTTTAAATATATTTTCAACGTTGCTGATTCAGCGATTACCGTAGGAGCTGCCTTCTTATTAATTTTCAGAAAAAAAGCTTTCCCGAACGGACTTGAATTCTAAAAGATTTATTTCTGATGAAAAAAATAATTAAAAATATTTTTAAAATTTTCCTGCTTCTTTTTGTGGCAGGAATTATTTTTATTGCCTGGGCAAATTACAGCATTAGGAAAGATAGCTCAACATCTGTATCTTATAATATTGCTGATGTTCCTAAAGCCAAAACAGCATTACTCCTGGGAACCGGAAAAACACTGAACAACGGAATGCCCAACGCTTATTTCTACAACAGAATAAAAGCGGCTGCTGACCTGTATAAAAGCGGAAAAATACACTACATTATTGTAAGTGGTGACAACAGCACCAAAGATTATAATGAACCGGAAGATATGCAGGCTGCATTAGTTCAGCAGGGAGTTCCACAGGATAAAATCATTCTGGACCATGCCGGATTCAGAACTTTGGATTCTGTAGTAAGGGCAAAAGATATTTTCGGACAGACTAAACTGGTGATCATTTCTCAGAAATTCCATAATGAAAGAGCGGTTTTTCTTGCCAAGCACAATGGAATGGATGCTTTTGGATATAATGCAGAGGATGTGAATAAATATACAGGTTTAAAGACCAATCTGCGTGAATATCTGGCTAAAGCTAAAGCCTACTGGGATCTGATGTTTGGGGTAGAACCAAAATTTGGCGGGGAAAAAATTGTGATCCCTTAATTTTTATTAACCACAGATTTTCACAGATGATGGGTATAAGTATCGTGAAATATTACAGGCTGATAGGTGTTGACTAATACCAATGAATGGTTTCTTCCTTTAAATCGGCTGGGCTAAAGCCCACCCCCATATAATTTATCAAAAGTGATTCTTGATTCTTGATTCTTGATTCTTGATTCTTTTAATCTTTTAATCTTTTTTCATTCATTATTCCCGGCAAACCTCGTAAATTTGCAATTCATTAATTTTTAAATATAAATTTTAAACAAATGTCAAGAATTCTTACCGGCATTCAAGCCACCGGAACACCCCATCTTGGAAATTTATTAGGGGCTATTATTCCTGCAATTGAACTTTCTAAGCAGGAAGGAAATGAATCATTTTTATTTATTGCGAATCTTCATACGCTTACCCAGATTAAAGATGCGCATACTTTAAGACAGAATACCTACGAGATTGCTGCGGCTTGGCTTGCTTGTGGATTAGATACCGAAAAAACATTTTTCTACAGACAAAGTGATATCGCTGAAACCTGTGAACTTTCTTGGCATTTATCATGTTTTTTCCCTTATCAAAGATTAACATTAGCACATTCATTTAAGGATAAAGCTGATCGTCTTCAGGATGTGAATGCAGGTCTTTTTACCTATCCTATTCTGATGGCTGCAGATATTCTATTATATGATGCAGAGATTGTTCCTGTAGGGAAAGATCAGCTTCAGCATTTGGAAATTGCAAGAGATGTTGCTTCAAGATTTAATAATCAGATGGGTGAGGTTTTTGTATTGCCACAATCTGAACTTCAGGAAGATACCAAATATGTTCCTGGAACAGATGGTCGTAAAATGTCTAAATCTATGGGAAATATCATCAATATCTTCTTACCTGAAAAGGAGCTGAAGAAGCAGGTGATGAGCATTGAATCCGACTCTAAGAGTTTAGAAGAGCCTAAAGATCCGGCAACTGATAAAACATTCCAGATTTATGAGCTTATTGCAACTCCTGAGCAGACTGAGGAATTAAGAGCAAAATATCTTGCTGGTAACTTCGGATACGGTCATGCTAAGAAAGAGCTTTTAGACCTTATTTTAGCTCGTTTTGCAAAGGAAAGAGAAGTATTTAATTATTATATGACTCACCTTGATGAACTGGAAGCAAAACTTCAGGAAGGCGCAGCGAAAACAAGACCTGTTGCTATGGAAACACTGAAAAGAGTAAGAACAAGCTTAGGATATTAATCCTAGCTTTATGTATAAATATCGGCTGTCTCAGAATTGAGACAGCCGATTGTTTTTTTATGAAATTTTATTTTTTGTAAGGATGAAGTAATGCATCTGATCTTCAAATTCATAACTAATATCCCAACCCGGATATTGCTTAATAATCGTTTTAATAATAGATAATCCTAAACCTGTAGAAGTATGATCAGAGCTTTGTTTATAAAAACGGTTGAATATTCTGGATTTATCCAGCGGAACCTGCCTTCCACTATTTTGAAATATGATTCTGTTATTCTCAATAAAAATATTTAATGTTCCTTCTTCATTATTGTATTTAACAGCATTTTTAAGCAGGTTAGATAATAAAATATCTGCAAGGTCCTGATTAAACTCAGCTTTAAATATTCCTTTCTCAATAATATTAACTTCTACACTTTTAAATTCTATAAAGTCTTCATAATTCTGAACCAATGTCCTGATCATCGTATTAAAATCGACACTCGAAATGACAGTAAACTGACTATTCTCAATTTTTGAAAGCATTAATAAAGATTTATTCAATCCCACCATTCTTCTCAGATCATTTTTAACCTCAGTAAGAAAATTCAGGTTCTTTTTATCAAGATCTTCATTTTGGATAAGAAGGTCAATTTTATTAATAACAATAGCTAAAGGAGTCTGAAGCTCATGAGACGCATTCTCAATAAACTGTTTCTGCTGATAGAAAACCAGTTCATTTCTTTCAATCATTTCATTGATTTCAACATTCAGCTCTTCAAATTCTTTAATGGTATAATCCTGATCTTCTTTGGAAAAAGGAATTCCGAACTGATATTTCTTCAGCTTATCGAGAATCTGATAGAACGGACGCATTGCTTTATTAAGAAGGTACCCGTTTACGGCAACAATGCTGATCACTAACAAGACATAAAGAACAATCAAAGCAGTTGTAAGATCGTAGATCAACTCATCCTCTTCTACCGTTGAAGTTCTTATGACAAGTCTTTGATTATTTTTAAATTGATCGATAAAGTCTGCTTCAAGTACACGATATGGCTGATCCTTATCATCATACTCCATATAATACATCTTATTATAAAGCCTGCTTTTGTTTTGATATTCTCCGGCTGTGATAGGATTGATCTTAAATTCGTTGAATCCGAATTCATTGTTTTTCAGCAATTGTGGGTTAAGATACACTGCTTTTATGATCTGAATTTTCCTGTTTTTTAGTCCATCATCCACATTATCATGCACCTCATCCAGAATATAGGCATAGAAAAGCGCTGCCCAAACTGCTATAATCAGCAGTAGAATCATAATGAGGTACTTAATTGTATAATATTTCAATGAAACTTTCATCAGACGAATTTATATCCTATTCCGTAAACAGCCTGAAAATCTGCATCTGCATTAAGTGTCTTCAGTTTTTTACGAAGATTTTTGATTTGTGAATAAATAAAATCAAGACTGTCTGCCTGATCTATATAGTCTCCCCAGATAGCTTCTGCCAACGTGGTTTTTTGTAATGTTTTTTCCGGGTGAATAACGAAGTAATATAAAAGATCATATTCTTTTCGGTTAAGAACCAATTCTTCGTCTCCGATTTTTACATTTCGGTTCTCAGGATCGATTCTTATATTTTTATACCTGATAATATTCTCGCCATCCTGATTTTTTCTTCTGATCACAGACCTTATTCTCGCCATCAGCTCTGCAAGGTGAAAAGGTTTTGCAAGATAATCATCAGCTCCTATCTCAAGCCCCGTTACCTTATCATCTACAGAATCTTTAGCTGAAAGAATGATGACAGGATCTTTTTTATGCATTTTTTTAATTTCCCTCAGAAGATCGATGCCATTGCCATCCGGCAGCATGATATCCAGCAAAATACAGTCATATTCATAGGAAATAATTTTTTCAAGTCCTGAGTTGTAATTTTCAGCATATTCTACAATGAAATGCTCTGCTTCCAGAAACTTCTGCACAGTATCCCTTAAGTCCGGTTCATCTTCTACTATTAAAATCTTCATAGGCTGCTTGGATAACTTATATCAAATATAGGAAATTATAAGGAGGAAGCGTGAAGAGGGAGGCTGGATGTTACTTTTCTATCATCTACAACCTCCATCCTCCGACTTCCAGCTCCCTTATAAAAATTAATTAGTTTTTACATAACGTCCATCTGCATCAAAAATCAGGCAAAGCCCATTCATCAAATGAATTTTATAGGCATTATATTTTTTTTCAATTAAATTTACTACACTGCCCGGGTGATGCTTTGTCATAAAAGACACAATACTCTTTCTAATCTTACTGGAAGAACGTTTTCTTCCGTTACTGTTTATTAAACTCCAGTTAACCATAATCCTAAAATTTTATTGTTACTTTTTATTTTCTGTTAATCATCAATTTTTTTGAAATTTCCGTTTCTGTCGAACTCTAACTCCAATCCGTTGGAAAGCTCCGCTTTATAAGACCATCTTTTCTTTTCTATCTTTATAATATAGGTATTCGGGAAATTTCTACTGCTGTAGTTCTTGATAGAAGCAGGAATAAAACCATAAGGAACTTTCTGGTGCTTTCCATCTACCTCCTTCCAGTTTCCATAACTGTCAAATTCCATTTTCATTCCATTATTCAGATACACCTTATATTCATCTACTCCATAGATTTCTCTATCTTCGATTGCAGAGGATACAGGAATTCCTTTAAAATGAACGGCTAGAAAGGTTTTAGCGGTCTTAGGTAAATGATTTGGATTAATAGCTCGGTCTTGTGCTGAAAACAATCCGCTAACTAATAAGAACATTAAAATAAATACCCCTGTGATTTTCTTTACATTTTCCATAATATTAAGTTTTTCTGTCATTATTATAGAGCAAAGTTCCAAATCAATTTGGGAAAGAATTGGGAATAACCTAAAAACGTAAAAAGTAAAGGGGATGAAATGAAGGAAATAATAAATAAAAAAACCATTAAGGAAAAGATAAGTCATTAAGGAAATTAAGTCTGATTCTGTTGAAATAGCCTTGCCTGAGGCAACAACAGTTATCTTAATCTTCTTAATAGCCTAAACAGCCTTAATGGTTCAATAAAATATTTTCAAAGCTTTATTTCAGCTTTAAAACATAAGAATTATAGATATTCTTTAATCTGCTGAAGATGGGTAATCGCTTTTAATCCTGTTCCCTTCTTGTCTTCTTTATAGACATCAAAGAAAATAGAATCCATCCCGAAATCTCTTCCACCGATAGCATCTGCGATCCAGTCATCACCGATCATGATGCTCTCTTCTTTTTTAGCATCAGAAAGAGCCAGGGAATATTCGAAAATTCTTGGATTTGGTTTTCTTACGCCTACAGCATCTGCACTTGTAATGGTTTCAAAATAAGGTGCAATTCCGGATAACGTACATTTTCTTTCCGTTACTTCCTGAAAACCGTTAGAAATAATGTGTAATGTATAATTTTTAGCCTTAAGATAATCCAAAATATCCTCAGCTCCTTCCACCAGTTCATTGTGGCTTACAATATTATCAAGAAAATGTTCTTCAAAATAAAGTGCCAGCTCTTTATCATCCACTCCAAAATGCATGAAGGAATCATAAAAACGGTGTTCTCTCAAATACTCTTTGCCTATCAGTCCATCCCTGATCTTTTCCCATAAATCTTCGTTGATATCATGGTAAACAGCATGGAATTCTTCAAAGTCGATATTGTACTTCGAAGTAATTACCTGTTTATCGAAAAGATCTTTGATTGTTAAATAGGCATTTCTGCGATGATCCCAGAGCGTATTGTCCAGGTCAAAATAAATGTGCTGCATTTTCATACAGCACAAAGTTAATAATTTTAATTTTTTGTAATAGGATAATTCTTGCTCTTGCTTTTCACAATTTCAAGGCTTTTAGAAAAATTGAGCAGAAAATCAATGGTTTGCTTTTTAGGTTTCAAAGTTTTCACTTTTAAGGAGTCATTTTTTTTCATAAGCGAATTATGTTTTCCTTAAAAACGAGAAGTTTTACAAAATATTATCTATCTGGTTAATATTATGTTATTTTCTTCCATGATTTTTCTCAGGTTTATCAACGCATATCGTACTCTTCCCAATGTTGTATTAATACTCATATCCGTATGATCCGCAATTTCTTTAAAGCTAAGCCCGTCAAAGAATCTCAATTTAATAACTTCCTGCTGATTAAGAGGAAGAAATTGTAGCATCTTCAATAAGTCCTCCTGAATTTGATTAGTCACCAGCTGATCTTCGATATTTTCAGAAGGTTCCCTGATCAAATCAAAAATAGAATACTCATCAGTTTCAAAAGTTGTTTCTGAAACTTTGATATTTTTAGCTTTCAGTCTGAAATGGTCGATGATTAAATTGTGGGAAATTCTTTTTGCCCAAAGAATAAATTTTCCTTCTTCGTTATAGCGTCCTTCTTTCAGCATTACAATGATCTTCATGAATGTATCCTGAAAAATATCGTTGGCTAGATCTTCATCATTAATTTTGTAAAAAATGAATGTAAACAGTTCTCTCTGATGGCGATGAATAAGGGTTGATAACGCTCCCTCATCACCTTTCTGGTAAAGCGAAATTAGTAAACTATCCGATTTTGATTTCATAACTCTTCTCAATATAAATATTTGCAGACCAGCTATCGACCAGATAAATTATCCGGTTTCTGCTGCATACACAAAACAGTTCTTCAGAGTAGAGTCTATTCGATAGTTGGTACAATTATATTATGACGTAAATATAATAATTTTTTAATAACTGTTAACCAATTATTAAATTTTCATCATAAAAATTTAAAAAAAATCACTTAAACATATCATGAATTAACACGGTAGGGATATTTAATGTAAAATTAATATTCAACCCTTTCATTTCTTTTCCATTTAAACGGGTATCTCCAATAGGAAAAGCATAGCCTCCTGTAAGATCAAGCATTCCAAATAAAGTTACTCCTATCTTCGGGGCAACATATTTATTGGTACCTTCTGCCCCTAGCAGTAAATAATAGGAGTGGTAGAAATCCATATCTTTTTGAAAGTTAAGCATAACATCAGCCTGAAGTTTCGGCATGATGGCAAACTTTGAATCCGTGGAACCCATCAGCGCAGAGCCTCCTAATCTGTAAATGACATCATCATTTTTTAGAAAAAGCAATTTACCGCCTACTTCTCCAAAACTCTGATTTTGATAGGTATACCCTACACTAATCATTTTATGCATGGTATACTGCGCTTTTACCAGTGTACTAAGTAAAAACAGGGATAGAATAGTAACTGCAGTTCGAAAATTCATCATCTTTCAATTTATTAAGGTGTAAAATTAAAAAAAACTGCCTTACCGGAAGGTAAAGCAGTTCATAATATTTGTTCAGAAGAATAAATTAAATTCCAAAAGCGGCTTTAATTTCATCTACTTTGTCTAATTTCTCCCAAGTAAAGAACTCAAGACCTTCCAACGTAATTTCGTTTTTCTGTCCTTTATTGAATGTTTTGTCAGCTACATAATGCTCTTTCCCCATGTGACCGTAAGAAGCCGTTTCCTGATAGATCGGGTTTCTCAATTTCAGGTTCTGCTCAATAGCATAAGGTCTTAAATCAAAGATTGTAGACACTTTCTTAGCAATATCACCATCGTGAAGGTCTACTTTAGCAGTTCCGTAAGTATTGATATATAAACCACAAGGTTCAGCAACTCCAATTGCGTAAGAAACCTGTACCAAAACTTCATCTGCAACACCAGCAGCCACCAAGTTTTTAGCAATGTGTCTTGTTGCATATGCAGCACTTCTGTCTACTTTTGAAGGATCTTTTCCAGAGAAAGCACCACCACCGTGAGCTCCTTTACCACCGTAAGTATCTACGATAATTTTTCTACCTGTAAGACCTGTATCTCCGTGAGGACCACCGATTACGAATTTACCTGTCGGGTTGATATGATACTTGATTTGATCATTAAATAATGCTTTGATCTCTTCTGTCTGCTGAGCAACTACTCTAGGAACAAGAATGTTTTTGATATCTTCACGGATCTTATTCAGCATTTCTTCTTCAGTTCCGAAATCGTCATGCTGAGTAGAAACTACGATAGAATCAATTCTGATTGGTTTGTGGTCATCAGAATACTCAATAGTCACCTGGCTTTTTGCATCAGGACGTAAATAAGCAATTTCTTTATTTTCTCTTCTGATCGCAGAAAGTTCTTTAAGAATTGTATGGGCTAAGTCTAAAGCAAGAGGCATATAGTTTGCCGTTTCATTCGTAGCATATCCAAACATCATCCCCTGGTCACCAGCTCCCTGTGCATTTGCTTTTGCTTCAAAAGACTCATCATTTACAGCTCTATCAACCCCTTGGTTAATATCCGGAGACTGCTCATGAATTGCAGAAATTACTCCACAAGAATCTCCATTGAACATATACTCTCCTTTTGTATAGCCAATTCCGTTGATTACTTCTCTGGCAATAGTCTGAACATCAAGGTAAGCATCAGATTTTACTTCTCCTGCCAATACCACCTGTCCGGTAGTTACAAGAGTTTCACATGCTACTTTTGAACTTTTATCGTATGCTAAGAAATGATCGATTAATGCATCGGAAATTTGATCGGCTATTTTATCCGGATGTCCTTCTGAAACAGATTCAGATGTAAATAAGTAAGACATATTATTCTTTGGTTTTTTAAATTAAAAAATATGATTGACGAAAAATAAGAATAAAATTGCCCAGAAAAAAGAATACTGTTTTAGCATTTTTTTATAGAGGTTGCAATCAGGTCAAATTTTTCCTCGTCGTAAACGTCAGCAAATTTAAGTACTATTTTTGTAATACTCAAAAATTTTGTTTACTAATTATATTTTTCTTTAAATTAATGACTTATATCATTTTAAAGCCTTTAGATTACTGTGGCTTTATGCTTACAAATTCTTTCGGACTTTCGTGATAATTTAATTTAAGTTCTAAAGAGTTTTTGATAGAATGTGATAATTCGTCAATGATCTTTTGCTTAAAGGTAGGCTTATAGTAAATGATACTGATCTCTCTGTAAGGGAAAGGCTTTTTGAATCTGAAAACATTCTTTTTCTGCTCTTCAGAAAGCTGACTTAATGCAAGCTCCGGAAGAATACTGATTCCTCCTACTTTATCTACCATATGTACTAAAGTCTGAATATTGGATGCTAAGAAATCTAAGTTTTTAGGTTTCAGAGTATTTTCCTTCAGATGACAGATATTTTCAAATTGGTTTCTCAGACAGTTTCCTTCTTCTAGTAACCATACTTTCTCTACATTCAGTTCTTCAGGAATGATGTAAGCGTTCTTTTTGTTTGCTTCAGTATTGGAACTATAGATCATCAATTCTTCATTGAACAAGAAATCCTGATAAAACTCATCAGCAGTATCGTAAGGAGTAGAGATAATTCCGGCATCCAGCTCTCCTGCTTTCAAAGCCTTAATAATATTATCTGTTGTCATTTCCTTCACATTCATCTGAATTTTCGGGTTTTCTTCAAGAAATTTAAAAATCTCCGTAGGAAGGATAAATGAAGAAACAGTAGGAATAATTCCAAGATTGATAGTTCCTCCTAAAATATTATTCAAAAGGTTAGCTTTGTTTTTCAGCTCATTGACAGATTCTATAATCACCTTAGCCTGATCAATGATCTGAAGACCAACATCTGTGGTACGGATCGGGTGCGTAGTTCTGTCGAAAACCTTAACATCCAATTCATCCTCAAATTTCTGTATCATTGCACTTAAGGTAGGCTGGGTAATGAAGCAAGCCTGAGCTGCTTTTCCAAAATGTTTATACTTATCAACGGCGATAAGATACTCCAGTTGCTGAATGTTCATTTGATTAATATTATCTATTACAAAGATATAACGTTTTTGCTATTAGCAATTAAAAATTCAAGTAAATTTGATATTCACTACCTTTACACTTGGATTTAGAAAAAGAAAACAATTATTCAAATCATCAATTATATGGATTCTAAAAAATTAACGTTAAGCAATGGCGCGCCCTACTTTGAGCATCAGGATTCCCAAACGGTAGGACCAAGAGGTCCGGTATTGCTGCAGGACTTTATTCTTCAGGAGAATCTTGCACACTTCGTTAGGGAGAGAATTCCTGAAAGAATTGTACACGCCAAAGGAAGCGGTGCTTATGGTACTTTTACCGTAACTCACGACATCAGTCAATATACCAAGGCAAAATTATTCTCAAAAGTAGGAAACTCGTGCAGAATGTTTGCCCGATTTTCTACAGTAGGAGGTGAAAAAGGAAGCGCAGACACCGCAAGAGACCCAAGAGGTTTTGCTTTAAAATTTTATACAGAAGACGGAAACTGGGACCTTGTAGGAAACAATACACCCGTATTCTTCATTAAGGATGCTAAAAAGTTCCCGGACTTTATTCATACCCAAAAGAGAGTTCCGAAAACCAATTTAAAGAGTGCCACTATGATGTGGGATTTCTGGAGCTTAAATCCGGAATCACTTCATCAGGTTCTGATATTAATGTCAGACAGAGGAACTCCTTACGGATACAGGCACATGCATGGCTTTGGCTCACATACTTTCTCAATGATCAATGATAAAAATGAAAGAGTATGGGTGAAATTTCACTTCAAGACAAAACAAGGAGTAAAAAATTTCACAGATGAAGAGGCTGTAAAGATGGCTGGGGAAAATCCTGACTTCGCACAGGAAGACCTTTGCAATGCAATTGAAAATGGTGATTTTCCGAAATGGACCATGTACATTCAGGTAATGACGGAAGAGCAGGTAAAAGATTTCAGATGGAATCCTTTTGATGTAACAAAGGTGTGGTTCCACGATGATTTCCCATTGATTGAAGTTGGAGAAATGGAACTGAATGAAGTTCCTGTTAATTATTTTGCTCATGTTGAACAATCTACTTTCTCTCCAAGCAGCTTAATTAATGGAATCAGCTTCTCACCAGACAAAATGCTTCAGGGAAGATTATTCTCATACCCGGATGCTCATCGCTACAGAGTTGGAGTGAATGCTCACCAACTTGAAGTGAACAGATGCCCATTTGCTGTTAACAATTATCAGAGAGATGGCTATATGGCGGACTCAAGCCATTATCAGGATAAGCCGAATTATTATCCCAATAGTTTTGATGATATCAAACCTGATGCATCTTATAAAAACTTTGAATATGAATTAGATAGCGCACATGTTGCGAACTATAACAGAAATGAGAATGACGATGATCATTATACTCAGCCTGGGCTTCTTTATTCAAAAGCAATGAATGCGGAAGACAGAAATAATCTGATTCAAAATATTGTGGGAAGTATGAAAGGAATCAGCGGACCTAAAAGAGAGGAGATTATTAACAGACAATTGTGTCACTTTTTCCGCGCTAACATTGAGCTTGGCATGAAAGTAGCTTCACAATTAAATATTAATATTGATGCAAATATGATGAATCATTCCAAATAATCATATTGAACAATAAATAAAAAAAAAGGAAAAAAAAATAATATTTTTTCCTTTTTTTTGTAAAAAATTCATAATTTGCAAAGGATGATATTTCAAAGTGGAAAAATGAGTTACGAAAATATATTATTAAAAAAGGAAGATAAATTATCTATCATTACAATAAACAGACCTGAGAGTTTAAATGCATTAAATGCAAAAACAATTCAGGAAATCAGTACAGCATTGGATGAGCTTAATTCTGACAATTCATGTAGAGTTATTATCCTTACAGGAAGTGGAGAAAAATCCTTTGTAGCTGGAGCTGACATCAAAGAATTCAGTGATTTCGGGCAGGAAAAAGCTGAGGAACTTGCAAGAAACGGACAAAACACTTTGTTCAACAAAATTGAAAACATGTCTAAGCCTGTCATTGCTGCCGTAAACGGATTTGCATTAGGAGGAGGTTTAGAGCTTGCCATGGCATGCCATATCAGATATGCATCGGAAAACGCCCGATTAGGACTTCCGGAAGTAACCTTAGGATTGATTCCTGGGTATGGAGGAACTCAAAGGCTTCCAAAGCTTGTAGGAAAAGGTATTGCCAACGAAATGATCTTCTCTGCCAAAATGATCCCTGCTCAAAAAGCCAAAGAGATCGGGTTGGTAAATGAAGTATACTCTATTGAAGAATTATTAACCAAAACGAAAGAATTAGCGAACACTATTGCCCACAATTCACCAATGGCAATATCTAAGGCTATTAACGCCGTGAATTTATCTGATACAGAGAAAGGTTTTGAAACTGAAATTAAATATTTCGGGGAACTTTTTGAAATGGAAGATAAGAAAGAAGGAGTAACTGCTTTCCTTGAGAAAAGAAAGCCGAACTTCTAGTCTTTCAAAAAGATTTTAATCCAAATTATTTCGAAAAACTAATGCTGCGGTATGAATAAGTTTGATAAAGCTTATCTAAAAATGGCTCAGGAATGGGCAAAACTCTCCTACTGTAAGAGAAAACAGGTAGGGGCTCTTATCGTAAAAGATAGGATGATTATTTCAGATGGTTACAACGGGACTCCTATGGGATTCGAAAACTGCTGTGAAGATGAAGAAGGGAAAACGCACTGGTATGTATTGCATGCGGAAGCCAACGCTATATTAAAGTTAGCTGCTTCTACACAATCTGCAAAAGGCGCTACGTTATACTTAACGCTGTCGCCATGTAAAGAGTGTAGTAAGCTGATTCTTCAGGCAGGAATTTCAAGACTGGTGTACATTAATGAGTATTCGGATGACGATGGGATATCGTTCCTGAGAAACCATAACATTGAAATAGAACAAATATCGGACTGTGAACTAAAAAAATAAGCACAAATATGACTTGGGATGAAAAGATCAAAGATTTTGAAATATTTCTTCGCTTCGAAAGAAATTTTTCAGAAAACACTCTCGATGCCTATGTTCGGGACATCAAGAAATTAAAAGATTACGCACAAGAAGATCTGGCAAACGTCGGTCCAGACTCTATCGGTTACGAAAACCTGCAGGAATACATTTTCAATCTTTCTAAACAGAAATTCAGTGAGCGATCACAGGCAAGATGGATATCTTCCATCAAAGCATTTTTTAAATTTCTGCTGGAGGATGAATATCGTGAAGACAATCCCGCAGCGTTACTTGAAGGTCCTAAATTAGGACTGTATCTACCTGATACCTTAAGTTTACCAGACATTAATAAAATTATTGCAGCCATTGAGGTCGATACGGATCTCGGAAGAAGAAACCACAGCATTATTGAAGTGCTTTATGGTTGCGGACTCCGTGTTTCTGAACTGATTGATCTTAAGATCTCCAATATCAACTTCAAAGAGCAATACATCAAAGTACACGGAAAGGGAAATAAAACCCGTTTTGTTCCTTTGGCTGATTACACCGCTGAACTGCTGGAAAGCTATATTAAAGAAGTACGCTCTAAAGGAAAAATCAATAAGAAATACGAGGATACTTTATTCTTAAACAGCCGTGGCACTTCCATGTCTAGAGTAATCGTATTCCTTATTATTAAAGAACTTACAGATAAAGCAGGGGTTAACAAAAAGATATCACCACATACATTCAGACATTCTTTTGCAACACATTTATTACAGAATGGTGCAGATCTTCGTTATATTCAGGAAATGCTTGGACATTCCAGCATTACAACAACGGAAATCTATACACATCTGAAAACGGAAGAATTAAGAGACGTTATCTTAAGTTATCACCCGAGAAATATTAATGTTACTCAATAACATATGAAATTATTGAAATATTGCCCGAGCTGTGGCAAAGAAACTCTGCATTGGGACGGTGAAAAAAAATGGAACTGTCCCGAATGTGGTTTCACACTGTACAATAATGTGGCAGGCGCTGTAGCGGTTGTCATAAGATGTGGTGACGAAATCTACCTTACCAGAAGAAACAGAGATCCTAAAAAAGGAAAACTGGATCTAGCCGGAGGATTTGTGGATCCTAAAGAAAGTGCGGAAGAAACCTGCAAAAGAGAGCTTTTTGAAGAGCTTCAGCTGGATGTCGATATTTCAAACCTAAAATATCTTACAAGTCTTCCAAATGTGTATCAGTATAAGGAAATTGATTATAATACGATTGATCTCTTTTATGAGTATAATGTTTCGGAAAAGTTTGAGGTAAACCTTGAGCTTTCGGAGATTTCTGAAGCGGTATGGATTCCTTTAAAAGAACTTGATCTTGAAGATATTGCTTTTGATTCTCAGAAGAGATTTTTTGAAAGCTATTTAAATAAATAATTTTTGTAATATAAGCTCCCGCAGATTTTGCAGATACAGCAGATTATTGGATTATCCACTGCTTATTTTGTAAAATCTGCGGGAGTTTTTTTATGGCACGAAAACAATTTTCCCACAGAATTCACGAATTACACAGCGTAAACTCTGTGATGACCTGTGAAGTCTGTGGGATTATATCTTAGATAACTATATACAATGAGATTCTTCCTTTGTCAGCATGACAATATTGCAAAATCATGTATAATATTATATTTTTCAGTATGTTTTAGATTTCAGCATTTCATCAAAATACTGAATAAGCAATGCTCTTTCTGCTTCTGAAAGTTTAGCTTCATTATGATAGACAACATAGCCTGGTAATGGCATTGTTTTATGCTTAAGAGCTTCCATAGATCGATCAAGCATATTTTCTTTTAACTCCTTATTATAGGTTCCCCAAACAGAAAAATTAAGGTGCTGACGACCATCGTTCACATGGCTTTTCACAGACCATGAAATAGGTGCTATATAAGCATATTTAGGATATACTGTTTCATCAGAATGGCAGTCATAGCAAGCATTTTTAAGAATAGTACTTACTTTTTCCGGGGTCTGTTTCATCTGAACAAAATTCACTTTGGAATCTACCGGCTTATTTACTCTATCAATTGGAAAAAACTGAATAATAGCAAACGCTACAAGTGTCCAAAATACTATTTTCTTTACCATCTTCATCAGCCTATTTTACGGGAGTTATAATTGCATTATTGGATTTTATTTCTTTTTTTACCTCTTGCTTTACTGATTCCTTTTCCTGTGTAGAAACGGGGGTATCTACAGGTGGTACCGGAGTAGGAGCAGGTGCTCCTTTAGGATTGTCAAGTGTTCTTGTATCTTTAAGATCCCAATCTTCTCTTGTTTCCCATAAGGCTCTTACGACTGCTTTTTTATAGAAAACATAAGCATCTTCCGCAAATGTTTCTGTAGCAAAGTCTGCTTCATCCCAATAATTATTCTCGTTGTTATCTACCAAAATCCTTACAATATACTCTGCAGGTTTTAGGATATCAAACTTGACTTTATCTCCTTTGGTATATTTTTGATAAACTACTTTTTCAGATTCATCCATCAGCTGAATCCAATATTTAGAAACAGGAGGATTTAAAAGAGTAAACTCCAGACTGCCAAACTCTTCTACCTTATCCACTTCGAAATCAAAACGTTTTGATTGCGTATTTTTAGCATAAAACGATGATACTGTTTCTTTTGGAATTGTAAGCTGATAATTTTTTCCAATTACAAAATCAGACTGTACCTGAATCTGATATGGATTGGTTGCCGAAATTTTTGCAGTAAAAGGCAGAGCTGTCAAACTGTCTCCCTTGATCGTAAGGGACCATTTTGCAGGGTCAATTTTATCAATAATGTAATTGGATGAAATTTTAAAGTCCGATTTTGGAGCCAATGAACCTCCGCTGTTATCACTAACAAGGTCCATTGAGTTTTTCTTATTGTATTTATAGAATAATGAAGCTGAATAGATACTGTCTTTTTTCAATCCTTTATCATGGCTAAATACCAGTTTTTCTGTTGTTTCCTGTCCTACATTATCTTTCACAGCATCAAACCAGATTCTTACGGAGTCTGATTTCGGGCGATGTGTTATTTTTACGTCTTTGATTTTTTCATTAAGAGATGCTACTTTTACTTCTTCCGGATGTCCTTCAAATAACATAACAACTCCTCCGGCAATTTCCTTCATTTCTGTATATTTCACAGGTTTTCTTGAAGGATAAACACTTAGATTTAATCCTGAAATAGATTTCTCCAAGTCTATAACTTCTTTTTTAAATCCTATTTTTTCTTTTCCCGGATCGTATACCGAATTCCCGTTTTCATCTTCAAAAGCAATGATCTTATATTTTCCTGGTGAAAGATAGTTCAGTTCATAATATCCGTCGTCATCCACTTTGGTAATATAATATGGCTTTTGTTTGTAGTTCATTGTATCTTTTGCCTGATACAGCCCTACTACAAGTTTATTCTCATTACTACCGGCTTTCTTTTTGATCTGCAAAGCATCTTTTACTTCACCACTTATATAGGTATCATCCAGTTTGTCACCTGTAGAAAATGCAAAATTGAAATAACGCAGGATATTTGACTCATTATTGTCTGCAATTGCGTTTCCAAAATTGAAATTATAGGTGGTATTTGCCTGAAGAGTATCTGACCATTGAATCAGTACAAATTTATTGGCAATATTAGATGGAATAATTCGCTTTATATTTTTAATAGGAGGCGAAATATTTAAATTCTTATTGATGTCTTTTAAAGTAACATATTCATCAAAATCCAGACGAAGCTCGTGGATATCTCTTTTTACATTTACTCTTGTAGTATCAATATTTGAACTTAAAAACTTTGGTGCCAATGTATCTTTTGGTCCTCCTACAGGAGATCCTACCCTTGCACAAGAGTGTACAAGAAAACTGATAACGAATAATAGAAGAAACCTTTTCATGAAAATGTTTAAGCAAAAGTAAACATTATTCTCCAAAAACTTCGTGTCCGCTATTCAAACTATCTTTATTATCGTTCATTACGGTTTGAAGTTTCTCCTGCTGTAAAGGGAAATTTTCAAATAATCCTGATAATGCAAGTGCGGTATATACTTTACCTGAGTATTTATTTCCAATTGCTACGATGGTAACTTTAGATTTTAAAAGGTGAGCAAATACAGAGTTCGTTCCATGCCACCATCCGTTGTGATAAGTAAGTTTTTCGCCGTTATCAAATATTTTCATTCTGAAACCTAAGCCATAATTGTTCATTCCGGCTTTTTCGTTACTGTAAGGAGTAAATACCATCTGCATCAGTTCAGGCTTCAGGAAATTTTTTGAGAACATTGCTTTTGAAAAGTTATATAGATCTCTTGGCGTAGTATATACATTTTTATCTCCGTAAATAAGATCCAGCCTGTCCAGAGGATACAGCTTATTTTTTCCGTAATAGAAGGATTGTGAAGCTGTAGGAATATCTTTTTCCTGGAAAATGTAAGTGTTATTCATTTTCAAAGGCGTGAAAATCATTTCTTTCATTGCCTGTGGAAAAGGAGTTTTCGTTATTTTTTCAATTAATAGTCCCAATAAGGCAAAGTTTGTATTACAATACATGAATCCGGTATCCGTATCTCTTGCCAGCTCAGGTTTGTATTTAATAATCATATTCAAAACATCCTGATTGGTAATAAATGGTTTGGATAGCTCTGCCGGTGCAGGTTTTATCTGGGTAATGAAATATTCATATTTCGGAAGTCCGCTTCTTTGATCCAATAAGGTCTGAACCGTCACATTAGGATAAGGAAATCCTGGAAAGAACTGCGTAAGATGATCGGAAAGCTTTATTTTTCCTGCTTCTACCAATTTCATCATCGCCATAGCCGTCAATGTTTTTGAAACTGAAGCTACATGTAATGGTGTATTTTTATCAATTGGCATCTGATTGCCTTCCCTTCCGAATCCCCTGTAATTTTCGTACAAAATCTCATCTCCTTTAGCAACAAGAATTCCACCGCTAAGATCACCACCTTCCCATACTTTTTTATAGTATTGATCAATATAACCTGTTAATGACTCTTTATTGGAAAGCTGCCCGTCAGCTTTAGTAAAAACATTCCCTAAATCTACATTTCCGTAATTGGGAAGATTAGTTGTGTTTTCAGCTGAAGCCTGTTTGGATTCAGATTTATTTTTACAGGAAAAAAGGGATAAAGCAACAGTTACAGCAAGTACTAGATTACGCGTCTTCATAAGTTTCAAAAATGAGCGGCAATTTAATAAAAGTCGAAATTAAATTGTAATATGAGGGGCACATTATGAATAATTTAACATTAATGAAAGGAAAATAGAAATCTAAAAATGATAAAATTGTGAAGAACAAAATTGCTAAAATTACTGATAAAGCAAATATTAGATATTGGACACCTTCAGATTACAGTAATAAGGTTTTAAAATCACGATAAAACTTTAATTAATAAAAAGGCGAATTCACATTTTGCAAATTCGCCTTTAATCATTTTTAAATCTTTCTTCTTAGTTTTTTACTTAAGTGGTCTGACAATATGAAGCTACAATTTTATCTACAATAAACTGAGCTAGTTTTTCCTTACTCTGATGGGTCCATCCTGCAATGTGTGGAGTAACAATTGCTTTTTCTGATTCCAAAAGGTATTTTAAATCTTCATTTTCTGTTTCAAGGTTTTCAAAAGATGACTTTTCATATTCCAAAACATCTAAACAGGAACCTTTCACCTTCCCTGATTTCAACGCTTCTACTAAACTTTTCGTTTTCACATTTTTCCCCCTTGCTGTATTTACGAAATAGAAGTCATTTTTCATCTCAGAAATGAAGTCTTCATCAATAAGATAATGGCTTTCAGAAGTTAAAGGAATATGTAAACTCAATATTTCTGCAGATTGTTTTAGTTCTTCCAGAGTAACCTGTGTGGCAAATTCATCGGAAAGTCCGGGAAGTATATCATGGAAAATTACTTTACATCCAAAACCTGAAAGTCTTTTTGCAGTAGCTTTTCCCATATTTCCGTAACCTATCAATCCTACTGTTTTTCCCAGCAGCTCATCACCTCTGTTTTCTTCACGTTTCCAGATGCCATTTTTCACTTCCTGAGAAGCTATAAAAAGTCTGTTCATAATCAACAGCAACATTCCAACGACATGTTCCGCCACAGAATCCCTGTTTCCTTCCGGCGAGTTGATTAATTGAATGCCTAGTTTCTCAGCAACAGGAATATCAATATTCTCCATCCCTGCACCAACTCTTGCAATAAATTTCAGGTTTTTCGCCTGCTCAAGGAAGTTTTTATCTAAAGGGATACGGCTTCTGATAATGATACCATCATAATTTTTGATTTTATCACAAACCTCATCATAAGAGGAAGTAAAGTCTTCTTCCAAAATAAAGTTCTTAGCTAAAAGCTGTTCGGTAATAAGCGGGTGATTTTTATCTAAAAGGAGTATCTTCATAATTTAAACACAAATGATACAAATTGGTTTCACAAATAACACCTTATCATTTTTTTGACAAAAGTGTCTGTTATTTTAAACGGATATAAAAATAAAATGCTTTTAATTTGGAAGTTCCAGTATTAAAAGCATTTTTTAGTTTTTATTTTTTGTCCTTCTTAGAAGCTTGTGGTTCTTCAGGCTCCTGGAATAATTTCTTAAGCTCTACAGATTCCAAAGGTTTCATTCTTCCCGAAAGAATCAATGAAAGTTCTTTTCTACGGAATGCCGCTGCATATCTTTCTTTTTCTTCTTCAGTTTCAGGAATCATATCCGGAATCGGAATCGGTCTGTTGAATTCATCTACGGCAACGAAAGTATAAATACCTGAGTTGGTATGAATTTTTTTCTGATTAATCGGGTCATCAGACCATACATCTACGTATACTTCCATAGATGTAGAAAATGCTCTTGAAACTTTTGATTCCAATACTACAACTCCTCCTTCCGGAATTGGGTGATTAAAGGAAACATGGTTTACAGAAGCTGTTACTACTCTTCTTTCGCAGTGTCTTGCTGCAGAAATAGATGCACATCTGTCCATTTTTGCTAAAAGCTCACCACCGAAAAGATTTCTTAGAGAGTTGGTTTCGTTCGGAAGAACGATATTGGTCATAATGGTCAGAGATTCTGACGCTGTTTTTATTTTTGCCATTTATTCTTAGTGTTTTTTGGAGCCACCGGAATTGGTTTTACAGCTGTTCCGGCAGGTTTTACCAATGAATCTTTCTTAAGGGAGTCTGAAACCGCAGTTTCAGGTGAATGTACTGTTACTTTAACGGTATCTTTTACAATTCTGTGAGTGGAAGTCTGTACAGAAACTTTATTAAAGGATTTCTTTCCAAAAAGAAGTTCTTTCTGCGTAAAAGCAAGGTAAGCAATACCCAGAATCGGGATAATCAGAAGAAATATCCAAAGAATTGTTTTTTTGAATTTATAATCTTTCTCACTGTTTTCCGAAGCACTTACTTTTTCGCCATTGTTAATATCAGAAAATCTGATTTCTTCCAATCCATAAAAATCCGGACGTCCCGCTTCTACTCTTTTTCCTTTGAAATGAGTGTTTCCTTCTTCAATAAAGATCGTCCCCAGATTTTGAATTTCGAGAACCTGTTCTGCCTGAAGCTTTTTCTTCCAAAAATCAGTCTGTATCTTCAGATCACTTCTGGAAGCTTCCAAAGACATTTGTTTTTGTTGGGCTATAAAAGCCGTAAGCTCTTCAGCCTGCAATTCATAATCTATTGTAAATTCGATCTGACTTGCTGGTGGCAGGATACTTCCGTTTTCAGAATTGATAATTGCCTTAGAATTTTTCAGAGAAAACACCCCAAAGCCTGGAACCGTGGCAGTTCCAAATTGTTTTAAATATTCTAAAATGTATGCTGAAATATTCATTTGGTGGCAAATTTATAACTTTTTCATGACTTTTAAAGATATTTAACTTATATAAAAAAAGACTGCCGAAACAGTCTCTTGAGTATTCCGTATTAAAATAGGTATACGATTATTTAAACTTCTTTATTAAGCTTAGGAATTGTTAAAAAGAGGCAAAACATCTAAAAAGTAAATTCAGATATCTGCATGCCTGTGCTTTCCAGTGTCATCTTAGCCAATTACTGTATTTTCCAGCTTATTCCAAACATAAAGTTCGTTCCTGCCTGAGCGAAATAAGATGCGCTGCCTTCATAAACAGATCCGTTATTCACATATTTCTTATTGAATAAATTATTTACCAGTAATTTCAGTGCAATATCATTATTAGCGATTTTAAACTGATACTGCGCATTAAAATCTGTCAGGAAATAATCTTTAAGCTGTAAATTTTGATCCTCCGTATTGTCCAGGTATTGTTTTCCAACATATTGATTTGTTAATGCAAACTGGAAATTCTGAGTCGGATTGAATTTTATTCCCAAATTGGCAATAACGTTTGGCGAAAATGAAATCTGTGTATTTCCTAAGCTTACCGGAACATCTGTACCTTTAATATTAAAATCCTGATTCCTGTTTTGGCTTAGGCTGACATTACCTGTAACTTCCCATTGTTTTGAGAGTTTTGCCAAAGCACCTACTTCAATACCTCTTCTGTAACTTTTCCCTGAATTGGTTCTGATAAATGCTCCTACATTATTAAGCTGTCCATTCAAAACCAATTGATTGACATAGTACATATAATAAAGATTCGCTGTTAAAGATAAAAAGCCAAACTGCTTTTCCAAACCAGCTTCAAAATCGTGAAGTTTTTCAGGTTTAACGTCATTATTTGCCATTAAATCTTCTCTGTTGGGTTCACGGTGAGCATGAGCATAAGATAAAAATACTTTTCCGCCATTGATCTTATAATTTACTCCAGCTTTTGGATTAAAGAACAACCAGTTTTTATCAAGATTGGCACCTTCACCATCTCCAGCTGTGATGATTTTCGTATTGTAGTTTATACTTCTAAGCTGCAAATCTCCAAAAAACTCAAAATTATCCATTCTGAACAACGCCTTTGCAAAACCAGATACTTCATTTTTCACTGAGCGGTTTCTGTAATATTCACTTTCATTAATCTGTGGAAAAAATACACCGGTAACATTTCCATAGTGTCTTCCATAATACTGATTCGCTACGGCTCCAAAATTCAAATCAAGATTTTCAAATTTTCCGTAAAGTGTTGATACCACTCCATAAAAGTCGTTATTCAGCATTTTCTTTCTTATAAAATCTGAATATTTAATGGTTTCTCCAGCCTCTATAATATTGGGTAAATTATATTTTGAAAAAGCATATCCCTGTTTATAATTATCGTAATATCCTCTTCCTTTTGTATAATGAAAGGTCGTTTCAAGGTTCCAGCGGTCAGTGAATTTCTGTTCCCAAAGCAACTGATAATGATTTTGTCTGTAATTATCGGTCTCATTATCATAGAAACCTATAATATTTTTATAATCAGCATCATAAATTGCTCCTGAAGCATTGAATTTAGGATTGGTTTCCAACATCTGTTTACTGATTCCGTTCCATGCCTGGTAAGTTTTTTCTTTACCTCCAAATGCCATTAGGCGTAGCTTGGTTTTTCCTTCTTCAAATAAAGCAGTAAAGTTATAAGAATGAAGATCAGAAAATGCTCTGTCAATATATCCGTCTGAATGAATACGGGTATATCTTCCCATTACAGAAAGACGGTTTTTCCAGAATTTCCCGGAACCTACTTCCGCTGAATATTTATATGTATTAAAGGAACCATAGCTGTCATCTGTTTTGAAATAGAACTTTTCTTCAGGTTCTTTTGAAATCACATTGATACTTGCGCCAAACGCCGATACCCCGTTGTTAGAAGTTCCTACTCCCCTTTGAATGACAATTTGTGATGCGGAACTCGTCAAATCCGGAACATTCACAAAAAAGGTCCCCTGACTTTCGGAATCATTATAAGGAACACCATTCATCATCACATTGATTGCCGATCCTGATACTCCACGAATTCTAAATCCTGTATATCCTACCCCGTTTCCGGCATCTGATGTAGAGATAATGGATGTTTGATTTTTTAAAAGAATAGGAAGATCCTGTCCTAAGTTTCTACCGTCTAAATCTTTCTGAACATTAATAATTTCCTTAGCAACAGGAAGTCTTTTCGTAAAGTTTACCGCTTCAATTTCCCTGATTTTCAGAGAATCCTTATTTTGAGCCTGGATAAAAGCCACAGAGGCTACGCTTAGCCCTAAAAAAAATAATCCTTTCATTCTATAAATCTTTAACATTTAATGAATAAAAGGGGATCGATAAGATATTATACAAATTCGCCCCTCCATGGAGACGATGTCCCTAAACAGCATTACCTGTTCCAGGTTCGGTGGGTATAATCTCAGCCTGTAAAAGCACCCCTTTATTTCAGCCGCGAAATTACGAAAAATATATGAATGTAAAATTCGGGATACAGGATATTGGGTTGAGAGACGAATTATTCATCATTCTTTACTCAATTCTATATGCTAGTATGTTTTATTATTGGCATCAATGTAATAGTAATTTTTTCCGTCTTTGGTTACTTCAAACATCTTTCCAAGTTTCCAGCTGAAGTTTCTTTTAATGTTTGCATATTCAAAAGGAATTATAATTTTATTATTAACATCAATAACTCCGAATTTATCATTATTGGAAGCTACAATCATAGGATCAGCAACATCATCTCCTTCCATGATATAAAGATACTGGTATTGAGGATAGATCTGATATTGTCTGTAATCTGCGGCATTTACAAACTTTGATTTTTCAATAATACCATAGAATCCGTTTAAGATATATGCCTGAAATAACTGATGCTTATATTCTGCAAACTTACATTTCCCAAGATCGGAATCTTTAAACTGATAAACTCTTTTCCCAGATTGATCCACACGATAGGAAATCATATCTTTCTCTACCGTTGCATAGTCTCCTGTCCCAAATTTCCTCACTTTTTCATTGGGAGAATTCAATAGGTTACAATCTTCATAAAAAAATACAGCAATATGATATTCAGGTTGAATAATGAATTTTCCGTTTTGATTGATATATCCAAATTTATCGCCTTTCTTTTTAGGAATAAGTAAAGGCAGATCTTTGTTTATAACTACAAGATCAGGATTATGTCTGGACACCGTATTTCCTTTTTTCATCGGGGTCTTCACAGCATTTTTCACACCGATTTTCTTAACAGATTTAGTCTGTGAAAAAACGGAAATCGAAATAAAAACGAACAAAACATTCAGGATACTTTTCATATTCATCATTTGTTTACAAAAATACGACCAAAAATAGATATTATAAAATTCATATTTATAAAGAATCTAAATAAATTAACTCTGTTAAAAAATTAAAAATTCGTAATTTTGGGGGACAATTTGAATGAGTAAATAATTTTAAAAAACTTTAAAAGAAAGACGTAGACTATACGCTCTTTGGCTGGTTCATATTGCATTCCAAAATGCAAGAGTTCAAATTGTTATTAAAGTGGATCGGAAAAGGAGAAATGACAGCTTTCACAACTGTTGTATACATCTACTCTGAAAAGTGAAAGACTTCTATTATGAATATTTATAAGGATTACATCAAAGAGATTGAAGAAAGAAAAGGCCAGGGGCTTCATCCAAAGCCAATTGATGGTGCTGAATTACTAAGCGAAATTATTGCACAGATTAAAGATTCAGATAATGCAGACAGGGCAGACTCTCTTAAATTTTTCATTTATAACACCTTACCGGGAACAACAAGCGCAGCAAGCGTAAAAGCTAAATTCTTAAAGGAAATCATTTTAGGTGAATCCGTAGTAGAAGAAATATCTCCTGCATTTGCTTTCGAATTATTATCTCACATGAAAGGAGGTAAATCAATCGAAGTATTATTAGATCTAGCTTTAGGTAACGATGCTGACATCGCTCAACAAGCTGCAGAAGTTCTTAAAACACAGGTTTTCCTTTACGAAGCAGATACTACCCGTTTAAAAGAAGCATACAATAGCGGTAACGAGATCGCAAAAGAAATCTTAGAAAGCTATGCAAAAGCAGAATTCTTCACTAAACTTCCTGAGGTTGCAGAAGAAATCAAAGTAGTTACTTTCATTGCTGGTGAAGGTGATATTTCAACAGATTTACTTTCTCCTGGTAACCAGGCTCACTCAAGATCAGACCGTGAACTTCATGGAAAATGTATGATCACTCCTCAGGCGCAGGAAGAAATAAAAGCTTTACAGGCTCAACATCCTGATGCCAGCGTTATGCTTATTGCTGAAAAAGGAACAATGGGGGTAGGTTCATCCAGAATGTCAGGGGTAAACAACGTTGCTTTATGGACAGGTAAACAAGCAAGCCCATATGTACCATTCGTGAATATCGCTCCAATTGTAGGAGGAACAAACGGTATCTCTCCAATCTTCCTTACTACGGTAGACGTTACCGGAGGTATTGGTATTGACCTTAAAAACTGGGTAAA
Organism: Chryseobacterium sp. CS2K3; assembly: GCF_059515185.1. Classification (NCBI taxonomy): domain Bacteria; kingdom Pseudomonadati; phylum Bacteroidota; class Flavobacteriia; order Flavobacteriales; family Weeksellaceae; genus Chryseobacterium; species Chryseobacterium sp. CS2K3. The sequence goes on from NZ_JCAKRW010000008.1 coordinate 91,555, forward strand.
GAAAGTAGACGAAAACGGAAACGTTGTTCGTAATGAAAATGGTGAAGTAGTTCTTGAAGAAGCTTATTCAGTAGCTACAGGAACTGTTTTAACAATTAATACAAAAGAAAAGAAATTATATAACGGGGACAAAGAACTGATTGACCTTACCAAGTCTTTCACTCCGCAAAAGATGGAATTTATCAAAGCCGGAGGTTCTTATGCCATTGTTTTTGGTAAAAAACTACAAACATTTGCAGCTCAGACATTAGGTATTGAAGCGCCTGTTGTTTTTGCTCCGTCAAAAGAGATTTCTCACGAAGGACAAGGTCTTACAGCTGTAGAAAAAATCTTCAACAGAAATGCTGTAGGAACAACACCAGGAAAAGTATTACACGCAGGTTCTGATGTACGTGTAAAAGTGAATATCGTTGGTTCTCAGGATACGACAGGTCTTATGACTTCTCAGGAACTTGAATCAATGGCGGCAACTGTAATTTCTCCAACTGTTGATGGTGCTTACCAATCAGGTTGTCACACTGCTTCAGTTTGGGATAAGAAAGCTCAGGCAAATATTCCTAAATTAATGAAATTCATGAACGATTTCGGTTTGATCACTGCACGTGACCCGAAAGGTGAATACCACGCTATGACAGACGTTATTCACAAAGTTCTTAACGATATTACGGTAGACGAGTGGGCAATCATCATTGGAGGTGACTCTCACACAAGAATGTCTAAAGGAGTTGCTTTCGGAGCAGACTCAGGAACCGTTGCTCTTGCATTAGCTACCGGTGAAGCATCTATGCCAATCCCGGAATCTGTAAAAGTAACATTCAAAGGTGAAATGAAGCCTCACATGGATTTCCGTGATGTAGTACATGCTACTCAGGCTCAGATGTTGAAGCAATTCGGAGGAGAAAACGTATTCCAGGGAAGAATCATTGAGGTTCACATCGGAACACTTCCTGCTGACCAGGCATTCACATTTACAGACTGGACGGCTGAAATGAAAGCAAAAGCGTCTATCAACATTTCTGAAGACAATACATTGATCGAATCACTGGAAATTGCTAAAGGCAGAATCCAGATCATGATCGACAAAGGAATGGACAACCATAACAAAGTTCTTCAAGGATTAATTGATAAGGCTAATAAAAGAATTGAAGAGATCAAGTCAGGTGAAAAACCAGCGTTGACTCCAGATTCCAATGCTAAATATTATGCTGAAGTTGTTGTAGACCTTGATGTAATCGTAGAACCTATGATTGCTGACCCGGATGTAAATAACGAAGATGTATCTAAGAGATACACTCACGATACCATCAGAGATCTTTCTTACTATGGAGGTGAGAAAAAAGTAGATCTTGGTTTCGTAGGATCTTGTATGGTTCACAAAGGAGACTTAAAAATCGTTTCACAGATGTTGAGAAACCTTGAAAAACAACAAGGTAAAGTAGAATTCAATGCTCCTCTTGTGGTAGCAGCTCCTACTTATAATATCATTGACGAATTAAAAGCTGAAGGAGACTGGGAATTATTAGAAAAATACTCAGGATTCGAATTTAACGACAATGCGCCTAAAGGTGAAGCTCGTACAGAATATGAAAATGTCATGTATCTTGAGCGTCCTGGATGTAACCTTTGTATGGGTAACCAGGAAAAAGCAGCTAAAGGTGATACTGTATTAGCAACTTCAACCCGTCTTTTCCAAGGAAGAGTAGTAGAAGATTCTGAACGTAAAAAAGGAGAATCTCTATTAGCATCTACACCTGTAGTTGTATTATCCGCTATTATCGGACGTATTCCTAGCATCGATGAGTACAAGGCTGCAGTTGAAGGTATTGACCTGACTACTTTTGTACCTTCTATCAAAGAATTGACAAGTACACACGCACACTAACAGCGTTACATAAGTCGCAAGGCTTTTGAAATATAAATGGAAGATTTTAGTCCTTAAGGATTTAAAATCTTCCATTTTTTGTTTAGAATGTTTCCATTTTAATATGAATACAATTTTTTTCTCACAAAATTCCAAAAACAAAATCTATTTTTTCTTAAATTGAAAGTTATAAAATCTCTCAGTTTTAAAAGTAAAATCGCTCTATTTATGCATTATAGGAACGTTTTTTGATGTATAAAAATGATTTTTCTTTTTCAAAATCCGGAGAAAGAAACATTAAATGGAAAAAGAACAGAATAAAAACTAAATTAAAATATGACTTTTGATATTGATATGATCAAAAAGGTGTACGAGCGTTACCCTGAAAGAATTGCAGCAGCAAGACAAATTGTGGGAAAACCTCTTACCCTTTCAGAAAAAATCCTTTACACCCACCTTTGGGAAGGAAATGCGACACAAGCACATGAAAGAGGAAACTCTTATGTAGATTTTGCACCGGACAGAGTAGCAATGCAGGATGCGACTGCGCAAATGGCACTTTTACAATTTATGCAGGCTGGAAAAGCTAAAGTAGCAGTTCCTTCAACTGCACATGCGGATCACCTGATCCAGGCAAAAGTAGGTGCTGATAAAGATTTACAGGAAGGGATCAACAAAAATTCCGAGGTATTCAATTTCCTGAGCTCTGTATGTGATAAATACGGAATCGGGTTCTGGAAGCCGGGAGCAGGTATTATTCACCAGGTTGTATTGGAAAACTATGCTTTTCCTGGAGGAATGATGATCGGAACTGACTCACACACTGTAAACGCCGGAGGACTAGGAATGGTAGCAATCGGTGTAGGAGGTGCTGATGCAGTAGATGTAATGGCAGGAATGGCTTGGGAGCTTAAAATGCCTAAACTTATCGGGGTTAAATTAACCGGTAGAATGAACGGATGGACGTCTGCTAAAGATGTTATCTTAAAAGTAGCCGGAATCCTTACCGTAAAAGGAGGTACAGGATGTATCGTAGAGTATTTCGGTGAAGGTGCGGAATCTCTTTCTGCAACGGGTAAAGGTACTATCTGTAACATGGGTGCAGAAATCGGAGCTACAACTTCTACTTTCGGATATGATGATTCAATGAGAAGATATCTGGCTGCTACAGGAAGACAGGATGTAGTAGATGCAGCGGATAAAATTGCGGAACACTTAACAGGTGATGCTGAAGTATATGCAAACCCTGAACAATATTTTGATCAATTAATAGAGATCAACCTTTCTGAGTTGACTCCTCACTTAAATGGTCCTTTCACTCCAGACTTAGCGACTCCAGTTGCTGAATTCAGAGCTAAAGCCGAAGCAAACGGATGGCCTTTAGAGGTTGAATGGGCACTTATCGGTTCTTGTACCAACTCTTCTTATGAAGATTTATCAAGAGCTGCTTCTATTGTAGAAGATGCCGTATCTAAAGGGGTAAAACCTAAAGCTATTTTAGGGATCAATCCAGGTTCTGAGCAGGTAAAATTTACTGCTGAAAGAGACGGTTTCTTAGATTCTTTCAGAAAATTTGAAAACGCAAGAATCTTTACCAACGCTTGCGGACCATGTATCGGACAATGGGACAGAGAAGGTGCGGAAAAAGGAGAGAAAAACTCTATTATTCACTCTTTCAACAGAAACTTTGCAAAAAGAGCTGACGGTAACCCTAATACCCATGCATTTGTAGCTTCTCCGGAAATGGTAGCTGCTGTTGCGATCTCAGGTAGACTGGATTTCAACCCGATTACTGATACTTTAACAAATGAAGCTGGTGAGCAGGTAAAACTTGACGAGCCTAAAGGATACGAACTTCCTTCAAAAGGTTTTGCAGTAGATGACAACGGATACCAGGCTCCATCTGAAGATGGTTCTAGTGTTGTTGTTAACGTAAGCCCTACTTCAGACAGACTTCAGTTATTAGAAGAATTCCCTGCTTGGGATGGTAAAAACATTGAAGGTGCTAAGGTATTGATCAAAGCTTTCGGAAAATGTACTACCGACCATATTTCTATGGCTGGACCATGGCTGAAATACAGAGGTCACCTTGACAATATTTCAAACAACATGTTAATCGGAGCTGTAAATGCTTACAACATGGAAACCAACCACGTTAAAAATGAATTAACAGGTGAGTATGGTGAAGTTCCTGCCGTACAGAGAGCTTATAAAGCTGCAGGTGTTCCGACAATTGTTGTAGGAGATCAAAACTATGGTGAAGGTTCTTCAAGAGAGCACGCAGCCATGGAACCAAGACACCTTGGTGTAAAAGCTGTATTGGTAAAATCATTTGCAAGAATTCACGAAACAAACCTTAAAAAACAAGGAATGCTAGGAATTACTTTTGCTAATGAAGCTGACTATGATAAAATTCAGGAAGATGACACTGTTAACTTCTTAGATCTTGACCAGTTTGCGCCAGGAAAACAACTGACTTTAGAATTCATTCACAAAGATGGAACTAAAGATATCATCATGGCAAACCATACTTATAACGATCAGCAAATCGAGTGGTTTAAAGCTGGTTCTGCTCTGAACCTGATTAAACAACAAGAGAAATAATAAGAATTAATTGTTAGATCGATTAATGATAAAAAGGCGGCTTCTATTGAAGTCGTCTTTTTTATTTCTACTACAGTATAATAACACACTCATATTTATTCATAAAGCTATAAATTTGAATAGTAGCGGGCTAAAGTCCCGCTTTCATAACTAACAATTCCAAGGGCTTTAGCTAAAAAATCTGCTTGATTTTTTAATCTCACGCAGATTTTATTGATTACGCAGATTCTTAATGGTTTTATACTTCTAAACCTTATAGGTTTTTGAAACCTATAAGGTTTGATCCCTTATTTTATTTTAATCGCTCTAACAGATTCGCTCTATAACTATCTCCTATCGGAATTTCCTGTTCTGATAACAACAGCTTTTTAGCACCAATACTTTTGATCTTATCCAGGTTAATGATGAAAGATTTATGAATCCTTACAAATTTCTCAGAAAGCTGATTCTCCATAGATTTAAGGGTATCCAGAACGATATATTCCTCGGAAATGGTACGGATATTTACATAATCTTTGATGCTTTCAATATAGAGGATTTCATTAAAACTGATGCGATGCTGCTGCCCTGATGATTTAACGAAAAAATAAGTATCTTCTTCCTGAAAAGAAAACCGCTCCTTGGCTTTCATAGCACTTTTAAGAAAACGGTCAAAAGAGATGGGTTTCAGAAGATAATCTACAATATTATGCTCATAGCCTTCCAAAGCATATTCTGAATAAGCTGTTGTTAAAATATACTTTTGTTTGGCTCCTACAACTTTCATAAAATTAATTCCGGTAAGCTCAGGCATCTGGATATCCAAAAAAATAAGATCTGAATCATTATTCTGAATATATTCTAGTGCATCAATAGGATTTTCTGTAGACAAAACCAGCTCAAGAAAAGGTATTTTCTGTACATACTGCTCCAGAAGTGAAATGCCCAGAGGTTCGTCATCAACAATGATACATTTTATTTTACTCATCCCGCAAATCAATTATTAAATCTACAATAAATTCTGTTTCGGAATCTTTAATACTCAACTCATGCTTTGGATATAATATCTCCAGTCTTTTTTTCACATTCTGAATCCCAATTCCGGAAACTGAATCTTTCATTTTATCTTTATTAAAGTTTAAAAGATAAAAATGCAGTACTTTATCCTGCTCGAAAATTTTCAGTTCAAACCCTTTCCCACGAAGATCTCCATGTTTAAAAGCATTTTCAACAAATGGAACCAGAAGCATCGGTGAAATATTCAAATGAGGATGCTCAATATTTTTTTCCACAAGAATTAATTCCGGATTTCTGAGTCTCAACTTTTCAAGTTCAATTAAACTGTCGATGTAACCAATCTCTTTATCCAGAGAAATTGAGTCTTTTTCAAGATCTTTTGTACTGTATCTCAATAGCTGTCCCAGCTCTTCGATAGCAGGTAATGCCTTTTCTGATTTCTGATACACCAATGAATAAATGTTATTTAATGTATTGAAGATAAAATGAGGATTAATCTGGGTTTTTAAAGCTTTTAGCTCTGCATTTTTCTTTTCCTCCACTAGCTGAAGCCTCTCAGCATCAAGCGAAGAATATATTTTAAATAAAGAAAAAACGGTGCTTATAAAAATAGGAGTCACACTATTGTAAATATTATCGAAAAAATAATACCAGAACTCTGTCCCTTCCGGATAATTACCGAATCCCTGGAAATACTGTAACAGAATCTCCTCCGTAAGATAGCGCACCAAAACAAAGCAGGTTACACTAATCACAAAACCAATAATAGTCTTATACAGTTTCTTGATATCGAAAAACCGATGAACAATAAAAAAGTAGTTGAAATAAAAACATATAAAGCTGGTCATGAAGTAGGTTAATCCAAAGATAAGATGCTCTTTATTAAAAATAAAATAAGGAATAATAATAGTTCCCACAAAATACATCATCCAATAGAAGAGATGCAGAAAAAGCAGCTGTTTTTGTTTCATAACACAAAAATAGCAGATACACCTCATCAAAAAGCTAGTTTTCGATAAACGGACTTATTTTATCGACAAAAATGATCTTACAGGCTAAATCTCCCCTTTTATCTAAAGGCTATTTCAGGAGAAAGCCATGACCAATACCTTTGCTATACAAAATAATAAAACAGGGTCTGATACACTCATGAAACAACATACTCTTCTTATCGCTACTTTATTAAGTTCTTTTGCATCAGGACAAACGAAAGATTCTGCCAACCAAGTAAAAACGATTGAAACGGTAACGGTAAACGGTAAAAAAGCTTTAGTAGATCGTAAAGTAGACCGTCTTGTTTATAATGTTCAAAACTCAATGTTATCAAACGGAAGCAGTGGGACTGAAATACTTTCAAGCACTCCCCTGCTTAAAGTAGATGAAGACAAAGGAATTATTTCAATTGCCGGAAAAAATAGTGTTTCAGTAATGGTGAATGATAGAATGCTTAATCTTTCCGGAGCGGAGCTTACGAATTACCTGAAGAATCTCCGTTCTGAAAATATCCTGAAGATTGAAGTAATTACCACTCCGCCTGCAAAATATGAGGCTCAGGGAAATAGTGGAATCGTCAATATTGTACTAAAAAAGAATGTAAATCTTGGGTGGAGTGGCTATTTAAATACTTATTATCACCAAAGAACTTACGGTAGCTTTGGTGATGCAACAGGAATTAATTATCAGAATAAAAAGGTAAAGGCTACATTGAAATTTCAGGGATTTGATACCGCAAAACGTACTGTAGAAAACTATCAGATTGTAGGGAAAGAATCATCTTACAGCAGAGATGAAAGAAAAGATATGTATAAAGGACTAGACCTTAATGCCAATGTTGATTACTCTCTTTCTGATACATCTACAATAGGATTCATCTATGACATTACCAAAGGTGATATTGATATGGATATCTATTCAACCCAAAATTATTTCACCGGAAATATGCCAACACTATTAACAGAAACGGATTCTAAGCATCGTTCTGCTTTTACCACACAAATGTTAAATACTTATTTCGATCATAAATTTGGAGACCATAAATTGAGTCTGGGATATAATTATTATGGAAATACACCGGATACTCAGGTCAACTTTATCACTACAGATCTTTCTGATCAGTCTAAAGAAACGGTTCGAAACCTGTCCGCTGTAGATTACAAAATCTCTTCTGCACAGGCAGATCTCACATTAAATCTTAAAAAGTTACAGGTAGAAACTGGTGCTAAATTCAGTCAGTTTTCTAACAAATCAGATATTGAATATTTTGATCTGAAAAACAATAATTATGAAATTGATCCTGGTAAAACCAATCAGTTTGAATATGATGAAAAAAATTACGCTACCTATTTTAGCGCCAGCAAAGATTTTGGAGAAAAATGGTCAGCTAAATTGGGTATACGTTATGAATATGTTCAAACCAACAGCATCTCTCCTACTGCACAATCCCAGACTGACAACAATTATGGAAAGTTCTTTCCTTCTGCGTATCTGTCTTATAAAGCCAATAGCAGTAATTTGTTCAGCATTAACTACTCCAGAAGAATTAACCGTCCGAATTTCCATTCCCTGAATCCTTTCAGATGGTATTCTAATCCGCGCAGCTATTCTACAGGAAACCCAGAGTTACAGCCTTCTTTCAATGACAATATTGAGCTTAATTATATTTTTAAAAATAAGTTTTCTGCCAATGCATATTATCAAAGAACAACAAATAATTCGGGACAAATCTTGTTTCTGAACAAAAAAGCTGTTACCAGCAGTTATTATAATTACTACAATCAGAATACTTATGGCATTAATTTCACTTATACAGATACCTTTTTTAAATTCTGGGAAACCAATATCTCTACTTCTTTCAGTTATAATGAAACACAGATTACGAAATTCAATCTTATTCCAAAAAGTGGACAGTCATTTTATTATTCTTTAAAAAACACTTTTCAGCTCAATAAAGCAAAAAAAATTTTTTTATTCGTGAACTATTGGGAAACATTACCATCCAGAGATGGAAATACTTATCAAAAAAACATGGGAAGTCTTGATGCCGGAATAAAAATAAGATTTATGGAAAAAGCATTACAGGTTAATCTTTCAGTGACTGATATTTTTAAACAAGGCAAATTTATAGGAGACGCTTATTATGCTGATAACACTCAATCTTTTAATAATTATTGGGATGCAAGAAGGCTTACTCTAAGTATAACTTATGATTTTGGAAATCAGAAAGTTAAATCCGACACCAGAGCAGTAAATTTTGAAGAAAAACAAAGAGCTCAATAACCTAAAAACTTTTAACCTTCTCTATACAAAAACTAATAACCATGAGAGTTTGTAATTAAAAAAGAGTTAGAAAGTGGAAGCTGGAAAAGAAGCTGGAAGTTAATGTTAATTATACAAAAATTGATTATGACCATAAAAATCACCTTTAAAAAGGACAAAAAACACAAAATTTTTGGTCTGTATTGCTTCCAGCTCCCAGTTTCAAATTCATAAATTTTACATACGGATACCCTTAAATGTTTATGATCATTTTCCTGATCATCTAAAACTATCTTTCACAACAAAGCAGCAAGATATCCTGTTATGAAATAAATAAAATAATCTAAGTTGTCTGTAACAAATTTATCTTTTCAGCGTCTAACCGAATAGTAGTAATACATTATGAAAAAAACTATATTCGCTTTATCGCTTTTAAGTTCTGTGTTTATTTTTTCACAGGAAAAAGGCAAGAACACAACCAATGAGAAACAAATTGACGGAATCGTCATTACCAAAACTAAAAAAGCCGTTGAACAAAAGGCAGACCGTACTGTTTTTGATTTTTCTGAACAACCTCAACTGAATAACGGAAACGTTCTGGAAGGCATAAAGAAGCTTCCAGGGCTTGTAGCAACTGATATTGCGGGAATGATGTATCAGGGGAAAATGCTGGAAGTATTCCTTAACGGAAGACCTTTAAACATTACTTCTAATGATCTGACTTCTTTTCTGGAAGGAATGCCTGCCAACTCTGTAGAAAGAATTGAAGTCATTACGCAACCGGGAGCAGAGTTTCCTGCAACATCCGGTGGTGCTATTATGAACATCATTACGAATAAAAATGCCAATAAATATTTAACGGCTACTTATTCCGGAAATTATTCTTTCACAAATTATGATCAATACAGAAGCAGAACTACCAATTCCGTAAATTTAAATGCAAGAAATAAATATTTCGGATGGCAGCTTAATGTAGGGCAAAATTACCGTGAAAGTATGCTTAATGGTCAGCAGGATGAACTTTTAAAAAGTCATACAGACAGATATGCACGCGGATATTTTGCAAAGTCAGGATTGAGTTTTGATCTAGGGCAGGACAGGTTATTATTAAACTACGATATTTATCATAACAATAATGATAACTATACTTTAAGTGACGGACATGGTGATTTACCATTCAAGAGAGATGTAAAGGATTTAAGAGAGGCTTTTTATAATTCTTCGGATGTTGCCCATACCAATACTTCAAGGCAAGAAGCAGTAGTAACGTATCAGAAACGTTTTGCTGACAAATCTCAAAAGCTTGATTTCCAATTTGGCTATACAAGGTCTGATACTAAATTCTCACAGGACAATTACTTTCAGGATGGTATGTTTGTAGGCTACCCTGGAGTTCCTCTTGACAGCCCTACCAATGGTTTAAAAGATATTCTGAACAATAAAGCTGTGATGAACATAGCTAATTTCAAAGTAGATTACGCCCAGCCAATCAAACTTCTTGATGGTGGAAAAGTAAGCTTTGGCGGATTGTATGAAAAACAAAATTATGATACAAAAAGTTTTGGCTTGACCAATCTTGAATACCAGAGACAAACTGCTTCCACTTATCTTGAATTTCAGGCTAAACTGAAAAAGTTCGATTTCACACTGGGTACCCGTGCTGAAAACTATGATATTTCAGGAATTACAAGGTATTTTGATAAAGATGAAAAGCTGAAACAAGCTGATTTGATTCCTTTCAATAAATTTAAATTTTTCCCGAATGCAAGTGTACAATATAGCATGATGAATCAGGTTTATATTGCTGCCAATTACAACAGAAAAATTAGTTTGCCAAGTATTTCAGCTCTAAACCCAAATAATGTAACATTTTCCGGACCAAGTACTGAAGTAAATGGTAACCCGAATCTACAGCCTACCATTTTCGATAACTATGAAATAAAAGTTTCAGCATTTGACTATGCTTTTATTGGGTATAGTGTAAGCTCTGCAAGCAATCAGGTGGCACAGATTATCAAAAAGGACGGAAGAAAACTCTTTAACGAGCAAGTGAATATTTCGAATATGAGAATTCACAACTTTAATATTGGATTACCAGTGCCTTTTATGATTTTCAGTAAGCCTTTAAAGGATGTTATGAAGTTTAATTTTAATCCTGATAAAATAAATTTCATGTATTTATATGCCGGCTATCAGAAACATGAAATTGATAATCTGAATAATAAGGGATTCTGGATTTTCAATATCATGACTCAGATTATCTTGCCTAAAGATATTAAGCTGACTGCCAATTACAGCTACCTAACTCCCAAAGCAGGATATTTCTATTTTACCGCAGAGAAACCTTTCAACAACTCTCTTGATCTTACGCTGACAAAGAAATTCATGAGTAACCGTCTGACAGTTTCTGTTTTTGCGAATGATATTTTCAACGGACAAATGATGCAGGTACGTTCTAATCCACCGTCAGGAAATCCTGTAATGATCAGCAGTAAATATGATACCAGAAATTTCGGAATTTCCATCAATTATAAAATTCCAACAAAAAATAAATTGGCAAAAGAGGATGCTAATATCCTGAACCAAACCAAAAAAGAGGATAATGGCGGAGTTATGCAGCAAGGACAGTAATAGATTAAATGATTAATAACCAAAAATGAGGCAGTGATACAATTACTGCCTCATTTTTATTTCCTTATAGCATGGGAAGTATATTTCACAGATTGAGCTGATGTTAGAAATCTAAGGTTTCGAATCTCCAGTTCAGTGTATCAATCAATGTTAACTGATTTAAAGTTACGGGAAGTTCTGTAATAATTTTCAAGGTCTGAAGCGCCATCATACTGCCTACAATTCCCGGGAGAGCTCCCAAAACCCCCAAACTGTCACAATCCGGAACATCTTCATCGAAAGGAGGATCAGGAAATAAATCACGCAAATTTTTGCTTCCCTTATGATTAAATACTGCTACCTGTCCTGAAAAGCCGAGAATACTTCCATAAACCAATGTTTTTCCTAAAGCTACACAGGCATCATTCACCAGGTATCTTGTAGAGAAATTATCTGATCCATCTATCATAACATCGTATTGAGAAAGGATTTCTGAAACATTAGAAACATTAATCTTTTCTTCTATAGCAACTACTTTCACCTGATGATTAAGGTTTTGAACAAACTTTTCAGCACTTTTTACTTTGTACTCTCCTACACCATTTTCGTTGTGGATAGTTTGACGATTCAGATTGTGAAGTTCCACACGATCAAAGTCCACAATTCCTAAGTTTCCCACTCCAGCCGCCGCCAGATATTGAATGACCGGACTGCCCAATCCTCCTGCTCCTATGACAAGTACTTTCGAAGCCATGATCTTCTTTTGTCCTTCTAAACCTATTTCATCAATAAAAATCTGCCGGCTGTATCTTTTAAAAATGTCTTCCTGTTTCATGCTAAGCTATACTATTTAAACACCGCTATAAACAGAATCCCAATCCTTCATTACCGGATCATACCCTGATTTTTTAATCATAGATTTAATTTCCTCCATGCTTCTTTCGTCACTGGTTTCAAATTGTTCCAGAGATTCTTTATCCACAGCATATCCACCCGGATTTGTTTTTGATCCCGCGCTCATTGTGGTAGCTCCCAGTGAAACAATATGATTCCTGAAGGTTTCATTTTCCCTCGTGGATATTGATATCTCAAGATCTTCGTTCCATATCCTGTAAGCACAGATCAGTTGCAGCAGATCTTTATCTTCCATGATAAAGTTGGGTTCAATAATTCCTTCTGCCGGTCTGAGTCTCGGAAATGATACTGAAAATTTACTTTTCCAATATTGCTTCTGTAGATAATCGATATGAAGAGCGTTGAAAAAACTATCTACACGCCAGTCTTCCAAACCAAGTAACACGCCGAGACCCATTTTATGAATTCCCGCCCTTCCTATTCTGTCCGGAGTTTCCAGGCGGTAGTGAAAGTTGGATTTTTTTCCTTTTGGATGATATTCTTTATAAACATCCTCATGATAAGTTTCCTGATATACCAATACGGAATGTACTCCTTCTTCATGAAGCAACTTGTACTCTTTTTCTTCCAAAGGTTGTACTTCAATAGAAATACTGGAAAAATGAGGTCTTAATAAACGAACGGCATTCTGAAAGTAAGGAACTCCGACAATTTTATTTGCCTCTCCACTTACAAGCAAAACATGATTAACTCCCATTGATTTTAAAACGGAGGTTTCTATCATAAGTTCTGAATCGGTAAGTGTTTTTCTTCTTAGGCTATTATCAAGACTAAAACCACAATAGGTACAAATATTTTGACATTCATTGCTTAAATACAATGGCGCATACAGCTGAATGGTCTTTCCAAAGCGTTTTTGGGTAAGCGCTCTTGTCATTGTTGCCATCAGTTCCAATTCTTGAGAAGCTGCCGGTGAAAGCAGGTTCAGAAAATCATCCATTGTCTTGTTTCTTCTCTGAAGACTGTTCCGAACCTCGGAAATTGTTACTTTTTCAAGTCTGGTTTTTACTTCATCCCACTGGTACTGTTCGAAAACCTCCTTAAAACTATTCATGATTCTGATTTTTATTCAAACAAAAAAGAAGTTAGCGGGCTTGAAGCTTCTGCATGATCAGCAATAGCTCCCAGACCGGATTCAAATGCTCTTCTTCCGGCAATAACTCCTTCTTTAAAAGCTACAGCCATATTCACAGGGTTTCTGGCTACTGCAATTGCGGTATTAACAAGGACGGCATCTGCTCCCATTTCCATAGCTTTTGCCGCGTCTGAAGGTGCACCTATCCCTGCATCTACAACTACAGGAACATTACTCTGGCTGATGATGATCTCTAAGAAGTCTAAAGTTCTTAATCCCTTATTAGTTCCAATAGGTGCTCCCAAAGGCATGACTACAGCGGTTCCTGCATCTTCCAGACGTTTACATAGAACAGGGTCAGCATGAATATATGGCATGACAACAAACCCCAGCTTAGCAAGTTCTTCTGTCGCATATAAGGTTTCAATAGGATCAGGAAGTAAATATTTCGGATCCGGATGAATTTCCAGCTTTACCCAGTTAGTTTCCAGGGCTTCTCTTGCCAATTGCGCTGCTAACACCGCTTCTTTTGCCGTTCTTGCTCCCGATGTGTTGGGCAAAAGGTGAACATTGGTACCTTTCAATGAATCCAAAAGATCATCTTCTTCAGATTGAGCATCAATTCTTTTCAATGCCATGGTGACCATATTGGATTCTGAAGCTACAACTGAAGCTGCCATATCCTGAAGAGATCCGAATTTTCCTGTTCCTAAAAACAATCTTGATTCAAAGGTTCTGTCTGCTATTATTAATTTTTGATTATGCATAAATCATTGCTTTTTTAAATTCATTAATGATGGACGGCTCGTTTGTAATTTGACCTGATACGGCTACTCCATAAATTCCTGCCTCCTGTAAAGACTGAATATCTTCGAAAGTGACTCCTCCAATGGCAAATATTTTTGGTATTTCCACAGTTTTTTCCTTTAAATGATTAATAATTCCCTGATAACCTTCAAATCCAAGAATAGGACTGAGATTTTCTTTTGTAGAAGTAAATTTTAAAGGTCCTAAACCGATATAATCACAAGATTCTTCTATTCTTTGAAGGACATCAGAGATGGTATTGGCAGTTCCTCCAATGATTTTATTTTCACCTAAAATAAGCCTTGCCTCGTTGATAGAACCATCACTTAATCCTAAATGAACGCCATCAACATCAATCTTTTTTGCCAGCTGAACATTATCGTTGATAATACAAACCGATTGATATTCTGAACAAAGCTGCTTAGAAGTTTCACAAAGGGTGATCAACTCATTTTCCGGAGCATTTTTCCAGCGGATTTGCACCCATTTTATCCCATTGTCCAAAGCTTTTCGGATATTAAGCTCCTGCTCTTGCATCGTCTTTCCCTGTGAGATGTATTGTAATTTTTCCATATGACTATGAATGTGTTCCCAATAAAGAGGGATTACTTTTTAAAAATTTCTCGATATATAATTTTCCGTTTTTACAGGCTGTTTTCAGATTTGCTCCTTTTGCCAGCTCTCCTGCAATGGCTGAAGAAAGAACACATCCAGATCCATGTTTAGGATAGTATATGCTCTTTTCATCTGTTGGGTTTAAAAGAGTTTCTGCTCCTTCTTCAACTAAAACATCCGTTCCCAAACGATCTTCTCTGTGTCCTCCTTTAATAAGTATGGAGCATAAATTTTGATCTGATAAAAGATTATTATCTTTTAAAACCCTATATTCATTATAGTTTGGAGTAATAAGACTGATCTTGTTCAGGATATTCTTTAGCAGAGGAAGTGTCTCAAGATTGAAAAAAGTGAATTCTGATGTGCTTTTCAAAACGGGATCCCAAACGATTTGAGTTTCATTATTACAAGCCTTAATCGTATTAATGATATCTTTCAGAAATTCTGCGTCTTTTACAATTCCGATTTTAACTACAGAAACGGGATAATGATTCATCAAAACCTTAATTTCCTGTATAATTTTATCTATGGGTCTCCATTTTAAACTAAAACATTGTGATTCAGTCTGTAATGTAAGTGCAGTACATACACCCATTCCCATAATATGGAGTTGTTCCAGCGTTTTAATATCTGATAACAATCCCGCTCCTCCACTTGGATCAAACCCTGCGATACTTATAACAAAAGGGCGTTCTTTCTGCATTTTCTAAAAACGTTTAATGGTTCATCACTTTCCCAAATTGCTCCTAACAAAGCTGCTCCATCAACTCCAAGCTCAAAAACATTCCGAATACGGCTGTCATCAATACCACCCAAAGCCACCAGCTTTACATCCGGATTGTTTCTTTCCCGTAAAGTTTCTTTTACTGTTGAATCAATTCCATATCCTTTTTTGGAAATACTTGGAAAGAATGGGCTTATGAAGGCATATTCCCATTCTTTTTCCAAGGTATTATAAGTAGTAATCTCATGAACAGACGTTGAAATTGTATTTCCATTCATAAAAGGCTTATATTTTCCCTTTTTCCTGTCTTCTTCTCTAAAGTGAAATCTGGAAATTTTATAATTTTTCGCAAGATCATAATGACTGTGCAATACCAGCTGCGCATAAAATGACTCATTAATACTGTTGATAAATTCAGTCATCTCTTCTCTGCTGAACCACGGTTTTCTGATATGAAGAAAATCCAGCCCTTCATGAAACATCTGATTGATGGTTTCCGATTCGTTTGGAACTATTGTCTCAGGAGTGATGACGAGTATCATATATAAATTTCCTTTCCTTTTTCAATAAATTCCTGGGACTTATCAAACATTCCCTGCTCTGCAGACTCACGGATTTCCTGTGTGATCTTCATTGAGCAGAACTTCGGTCCGCACATTGAACAGAAATGAGCGATTTTAGCTCCGTCAGCCGGAAGTGTTTCGTCATGATACGCTCTTGCCGTATCCGGATCTAATGAAAGGTTGAACTGGTCTTCCCATCTGAATTCAAACCTTGCTTTACTTAACGCGTTATCTCTGTATTGAGCTCCCGGATGTCCTTTTGCCAGATCGGCTGCATGAGCTGCAAGTTTATAGGTAATTACTCCTACTTTTACATCTTCTTTATTGGGAAGACCTAAGTGTTCTTTTGGTGTTACATAACAAAGCATTGCACATCCAAACCATCCGATCATTGCCGCTCCGATTCCTGAAGTGATATGATCATATCCTGGTGCAATATCAGTCGTCAACGGACCTAAGGTATAAAATGGAGCTTCGTCACACACTTCCAATTGCTTCTCCATGTTTTCCTTGATCATATGCATCGGAACATGCCCCGGACCTTCAATCATAACCTGTACATTATGTTTCCAGGCAATTTTTGTCAGTTCACCTAAAGTTTCCAGTTCTGCAAACTGGGCCGCATCATTAGCATCTGCAATAGATCCCGGACGTAGCCCGTCCCCTAAAGAGAAAGCCACATCATACTTCTTCATGATCTCACAGATCTCCTCAAAATGAGTGTATAAAAAGTTTTCTTTATGATGATAAAGGCACCATTTTGCCATGATAGACCCTCCTCTGGAAACAATTCCTGTCACTCTGTTTGCGGTCAGATGAATGTATCTTAAAAGTACTCCTGCATGAATGGTGAAATAAGAAACGCCCTGTTCCGCCTGTTCAATCAGTGTATCTTTAAAAACCTCCCAAGTCAGATCTTCAGGAACTCCTTTTACTTTTTCCAATGCCTGATAAATAGGAACTGTACCAATAGGGACCGGACTATTTCTGATAATCCATTCTCTTGTTTCATGAATATTTTTTCCTGTGGAAAGATCCATAATGGTATCTGCGCCCCATCTACAAGCCCAAACCGCTTTTTCCACTTCTTCTTCAATACTTGATGAAACAGCACTGTTTCCGATATTTGCATTGATCTTCACCAGAAAGTTTCGCCCGATGATCATTGGTTCACTTTCCGGATGGTTGATATTATTGGGAATAATAGCTCTTCCTGCTGCAATTTCGTCTCTTACAAACTCCGGAGTAATTTTACTCTTGGGCGTATTGGCACCGAAACTATTTCCGATGTGCTGGCAAGCCATTTCTTTTGGAACGGAATTAAGCTGCTCAATTTTTTGATTTTCCCTGATGGCAACATATTCCATTTCCGGCGTGATGATTCCCTGTTTTGCATAATAAAGCTGGGTAAGTTCTTTTCCTTCCTGTGCTACTTTTGGCTTATGATCATAGGAGAAACGCAATTCATCAAGTTTAGGATCTGCTAAACGGGCTTTTCCGTATTCTGAAGTAATTCCATCCAGAATATTGACATCTTTTCTGTCCAGAATCCATTGTTCTCTTATTCTTGGTAATCCTTTCTGGATATCGATTACTGCGTTTTCATCCGTATAAGGACCTGATGTGTCATAAATAGTAACCGGAGCATTTTCTTCAAAATTTCCATTGGTAAGCTTTGTAGGACTAAGCTTTATTTCGCGCATTGCTACATTGATAGGATGAATTTTTCCTTCAATATAAATTTTCTTTGAGTTCGGAAATGGCGAACATGTGATTGAATGAGCCATAATATTGGTATTAAGTATGAGAATTAACCGCCTTGAGTGGCAGTAATGATTAAAACTGAATCTTGATCTTTAAGGGATGTTTCTGCCCAGGCAGACAGTGGGATGATACGATTATTGAGCGCTACAGCAATACCTTTCTTTTTTCCGGGTAATTCCATAGCCAATAGTGCTTCCAGGTTTTCCGGAAGTATATCGAATGTTTTTCGGGTGTGGTTGATAATAAGTTCCATTCCTAATAATTTAAATATACTTTAGGAATGGCTATTATTGTACAATAGAATGTACAGCAAAAGTCATCTACTTTTCCCTACGCTGGTATGATCCAGATCAGGTTCAAAGGGTAAAGTCTCAGTCTGTAAAAACAGACACCCCTAAAGTGTGGGACGAAGTTAGGTATTTTTTCAGAACGGGCAAAATTGAATTTGAATAGAAATAAAAAAGGTTAGAAACTTTATTTCTAACCTTTTAATAATTTATTCTTCACAAGCTCTCCAAATCGCATCATTCTGCGGAACAGGAGCTATAATTTCAATTTCTTCTTTGGTAACAGGATGAATGAATTCTAATTTTCTTGCATGAAGATTAATTCCTCCGTCCGGATTAGAGCGTGGAGCACCATATTTAAGATCTCCTTTAATTGGAACTCCTGTTTTGGATAACTGAGCACGGATCTGATGATGTCTTCCGGTTTCAAGATCAATTTCAAGAAGTAGATAATTATCCAATGTTTTTATCACATGATAAGTAAGGATCGCTTCTTTTGCTCCTTCTGTAGCCTTCGGGAAAACAATAGCTTTATTATTCTTCTCGTTTTTCTTTAAATAATGAACCAGCCTCTGAGTCTGTGGAATCATTTCTTTTCCCACAACAGCCCAATAGGTTTTCTTAACCTCACGGTTCTTCACCATCTGAGTAAGACGCGAAAGTGCCTTGGAAGTTTTTGCATAGATTACCAAGCCTGAAGTAGGACGGTCTATACGATGAACCAAGCCGAGAAAAACATTACCCGGCTTAGCATCTCTTATTTTTATATAATTCTTAATTGATTCTAATAGTGATTCATCGCCGGTTTTATCACCCTGTACAAGCTGCCCGACTTTTTTATTGATCACCAGAAGATGGTTATCCTCATATACAATCTGCTCCTTCATAATTTTTCAGACTACCTGTTTCTGCTTCTATTGGACATTGAAAGAATAATCCCTGCCAAAAGACCAATTGTTTTAAGTGCCGAAAGATTTGATGAATCCGGTAAAAATGCTCCTACTACACAAATTCCTGCCGCTGCATACATTGCATACATGAAATTTTTATTCGTAAGTAACGGCGCCTGAATAAAGAAGCTTGCCCCTATTAAAACATAGAATACCTTTCTGGAAAGTAAATGATTGATCTCCGGAGAAAATAAATTAAACCAGCCAATAGCTAAGCAAACTAATGCTGCAATAGATAAAATTCCCTGGATAGATTGTTGTTGGTTCTGCATGAATTAATAACTTTCGTTTTGGTTTGGAAAATCTACGTTCTTTACATCTTTTACATATTGAGAAACGGCTCCTGTAATTTCAGTATAAAGATCAAGGTATCTTCTTAAGAATTTAGGACTGAAACCTTTGTTCATCCCAACCATATCATGATATACAAGTACCTGACCATCACAGTCTGCACCTGCTCCAATACCAATAGTAGGAATAGAGATACTTTCAGTCACTTTCTTAGCTAAATCAGCTGGAATTTTCTCCAAAACCACAGAAAAACATCCTAATTCTTCCAAAAGCTGTGCGTCAGCGATCAGTTTTTCAGCCTCCGCCTCTTCTTTTGCTCTTACTTTATAAGTTCCGAATTTATAGATCGATTGCGGTGTTAATCCTAAGTGTCCCATGACAGGAATTCCGGCATTGATGATTTTTTTAATTGATTTTGAAATTTCTTTTCCTCCTTCAATTTTCACTGCATGCGCTCCTCCTTCTTTCATCATTCTTACGGCAGACTCTAATGCTTTTTCAGGATTACTCTGATAAGTTCCGAAAGGAAGATCCGCTACCACCAAAGCTCTGTCAGTTCCTCTTACCACACTTTGAGCATGGTAGATCATTTGGTCTAAAGTAATAGGCAACGTAGTTTCAAAACCAGCCATTACATTTGCCGCAGAGTCTCCAATCAAAATAGCATCTACTCCACCTGCATCTACCATTTTTGCTGTGGTAAAATCATAAGCAGTAAGCATTGTTATTTTTTCCTTGTCGAATTTCATTTTACGCAAGGTTTCAGTTGTAACTTTTTTAATTTCAGAGTGAACAGACATAATTTATCTATTTTTAAAAGTTAAAAAGTCGGCATTGAGCCGACTTAAGTTTTGTATGATTTTTATAAAACTACGTGACCGAGTTTCATGAGTTTGTCGTGATTCAGAATTTTGATATTTCTTCCGTCCACTTCAATCAGGCTATCCTGTTTGAATTCGGAAATCAGACGAATGGCACTTTCTGTAGCTGTACCGATAATATTGGCAATTTCTTCTCGGGTTAAGGAGATTTTGATGAAACCTTCAGGATCTACTCCCAACTTCTGTTCTAAAAGCAGTAGTATTTCCGCAAGTCTTTCTCTCACCGTTTTCTGTGCAAGGAAGGTAATCGTATTAGAAGATTCTCCTAATTCGTATGAAATTTTTTGAAGCATTACGAAAGATAACTGTGGGTCTACTTCCAATAGATACATGAAGATATCTGCCGGTAAGAAAACACACTCAATATCCGTCATGGCTTCTGCTTTTGCTTGGAAGTTTTCTCCACAAAGCAAAGAACGATAGCCGATGATATCCCCCTCTTTGATAAATCTTAAAATCTGATCTTTTCCAAAAGCTCCTGATTTTGAAAGTTTAGCGGCTCCTTTTTCAAGCACAAACACTCCCTTGGGAGTTTCTCCGTCCTCGAAAATAGTATCGTGTTTCTGAAAACTCAATCTTTTTTTACCGTTAATATATTTTTCAAAATCTGCGCTAGAAAGTCTTTCCTTAAATGATTTATCATTAAAAACTCTGGCGAACCTCTCTTCAATTGCTATCTGTTGTTCCTGCGGCATGTTTATATGATATTTATCACAAAAATAGAACTTTTTAACTCGATAAACAAAAAAAATTGTTATAATTTTGTAGTTCAATATTTTAGGGAGGTGAGCGAGAACTGTTTTCATTGTGGTCAAGGTATAGAAAAAGAGAGAATTTTGTTTGATGAAAAGACTTTCTGTTGCAACGGATGCAAATCTGTTTATGAAATTCTGAACACGAATAATTTAAGTAATTTCTATGAGCTGAATAAGGGTGCCGGAATTCGTCCCGGTGATGAAAGTTCTACTCAGTTCGCTTATCTTGATACCCCGGAAATCTTTGAAAAAGTCACTGATTTCTCTGAGGGAAACACCAGTCTTGTTACATTCAAAATCCCTGTAATCCATTGTTCTTCTTGTATTTGGTTATTAGAAAGTCTTCATACGCTGAATGACCATATTAAATACTCACAGGTTAACTTTACAAGAAAGACCTTACAGGTTTCATTCAATCATAACGACTTAAAATTAAGCGAACTAGCTAATTTTTTAACCAATTTGGGATACAAACCTGTCATCAGTCTTGAAACTGCTGAAAAAAATGTTGATCATCTGGACAAATCTCTCCTTGTAAAATTTGCTATTGCCGGCTTCGCTTTTGGAAACGGAATGTTCTTAGCATTCCCCGAATATGTAGGCGGTGAAGATTATTGGATGGAGCACTACAAAGGACTTTTCAGAGTATTGATGTTCTTACTGGCATGTCCGGTTGTATTTTACTCGGCTTCAGATTACTACAAATCCGCATGGTACGGACTCAAAAATAAAATTGTTAATATTGATGTTCCCATTGTATTGGGAATCTTTGTTCTTTTCGGAAGAAGTATTTATGAAGTAGCCACCGACTATGGTCCAGGGTATTTTGATACTCTTTGCGGGCTTTTATTCTTCATGCTGATGGGAAAACTCTTCCAGAAAAGAACTTATAGCGCGCTATCATATGACAGAGATTATAAATCTTTCTATCCTATAGCCGTAACAAAAGTAGATTTTGACGGGAAACAGGAAAATATTCTTCTTTCTGAGATAAAAGTGGGTGACAGAATTTTGGTTAGAAACCAGGAAATCATCCCTGTAGATGCAATTCTTATTAACGGAGAAGGTAATATAGACAACAGTTTCATTACGGGAGAGAGCGAAAGTATCAGCAAACAGCCTGGAGATAAAATTTTCGCAGGTGGTAAGCAGGTTGGATCATCTTTAGAACTTGAAGTGATCAAAGATGTAGACCAAAGTTACCTTACCCAGCTATGGAATAAGGAAGCTTTCAAAAAACATGAAACAGGGCTTGATACATTAACAAACAATATCAGTAAATATTTCACATTCATCATTTTAGGCATTGCACTGATCTCAGGAATTTATTGGGCTTTCATCGATTTAGAGAAAATGTTCCAGGTCGTTTCAGCCATTCTTATTATTGCCTGCCCATGTGCGCTTGCACTTTCTGCACCGTTTACTTTTGGTCACATTATGAGGATTTTAGGTCGAAATAAGTTTTACGTAAAAGACACTTTAACGATTGAAAAAATCGCAAAATTGGATACTATTGTTTTTGATAAAACAGGAACAATAACTCATAGAAAAAAAGCTAACATCAAATACGATGGCAGCATAATTCAGGAATTTGATTTACTGAATATCAAAAGCTTACTGAAGAACTCAAACCACCCGCTTTCCAAATCACTTTATGACTTCATTGAAGTGAATGACGATTATTTCCCGGTTGAAAACTTCCAGGAGATTTCAGGAAAAGGATATGTAGCAAGTGTAAGAGGAAATATTTATAAAATTGGATCCGCACGATATAATAATCAGGAACCAAAGAACTTAGAAACAGCGGTATATATCAGTAAAAATAACGAATTCTTAGGTAAGTTTATTTTCAAAAATGAATACCGTCCTAGGCTTAAAGATTTATTCCAAAAATTAACCAACTACAAAATATTTATCCTGAGCGGAGATAATTCTTCAGAGGAAACTCAGCTGAAAGAACTTATTCCAAATTATAAGGGAATGGCTTTCAATCAAAGCCCGGAGGACAAGTTGAATTACATTAAAAACCTTCAGGATCAGCATATGAAAGTAGCAATGCTGGGAGACGGACTGAATGATGCCGGAGCTTTAAAACAAAGCAATGTAGGTATTGCTATCGCGGACGACACCAACAGCTTCACTCCTTCTTCTGACGTTATCATGAACGGGGAAAAAGTAGTGAGTCTGGACAATTACCTGAACGTTTGTAAGGGCTCTATCACCATTGTGAAAATGACATTTATAATCAGTTTTCTTTACAATATTGTTGGGTTAAGTTACGCAGTTACAGGACACATGCATCCGCTATTTGCGGCTCTCATTATGCCTGCAAGCTCCATCACGGTAGTTACATTTACGACAGTTTCAACATGGATACTGGGTCGAAAATACTTCAAAAAACAGGCGTAAACCCGCTTATTTAGACTGATTTTAAATTAGCTGAAATCCGCATTTCGTGATGAATGTCATTATTTTTCACTAAATTTGAACCCCGAAAATAGGTTAATTTTGTTGTCCAATGGATATTCTATATTTAATGATCGTCTGCAGTGTTTCTTTAGCTGCGATCTTCCTGGTCGTATTTATAGTGTATGCCAGAAAAGGGCAGTTTGAAGATGATGAATCTCCTGCTGTCAGAATCCTTTTTGATGATGAAGTCAAAGAAAAAGATGAAACTGGCGACAAAAATAAAGACGAAAAAGAAATAGGAGAAAATAATAAAAATTGAGAAAAATAGTGAATAGTTGATATGGAAACACAAAAGTTTAGTTATGACAACAGTATTGTCCGTGCGTTTCTCTATGCGACCATTATCTTTGGTTTCATAGGATTTACGTTTGGGCTTACGGCGGCATTAATGCTTTTCTACCCTGAATTACCAGAGTTCTTTTTCGGGACAGATGATACAACCATTAAAAGTTTAGCATCGGGTAATATTCAAGGTTTAATAAACACTCATGGTGCATTCGGTTTTGGTAGAATCAGAATGCTACACACAAATACCGTGATCTTCGCGTTCGTGTGTAATATCGTTTATGTAGGGGTATATTACTCTACACAGCGATTATTGAAAACAAGAATGTATAGTGATACATTATCTTGGATCCACTTCTGGACTTGGCAGTTTATGATCGTGGCTACGTTCATTACCTTCTTTATGGGTATTAATACTTCTAAAGAATATGCTGAGCACGAATGGCCAATTGATATTTTGATTGCTATCTCTTGGATCATTTTCGGGGTAAACATGATTATGACTATTTCGAAGAGAAGAGTGAGACACCTTTATGTAGCCATCTGGTTCTATTTAGGTACTTGGGTTGCAGTAGCAATGCTTCACATCTTCAACAATCTTGAGGTTCCATTATCATTCTCTGGCTGGAAGTCTTATTCTGCATATGCAGGAGCAAAAGATGCCATCGTACAATGGTGGTATGGTCACAATGCGGTTGCATTCGTATTGACGACTCCGGTTCTAGGTTTAATGTATTATTTCTTACCAAAAGCAGCAGACAGACCGGTATTCTCATATAAACTGTCTATTATTCACTTTTGGTCATTAATCTTCGTATATATTTGGGCTGGTCCTCACCACCTTCAATATACAGCTCTTCCAGCATGGGCTCAGGCAGTAGGAACTGGTTTCTCTATCATGCTTATCGCACCATCTTGGGGGGGGATGTTAAATGGTCTTCTTACCTTAAGAGGAGCTTGGGATAAAGTAAGAGAAAATCCTATCCTTAAGTTCTTCGTAGTAGCTGTTACTTGTTATGGTATGGCAACGTTCGAAGGTCCTTTATTGGCAACTAAAAACATCAACAAAATTGGTCACTTTACAGACTGGGTTATCGGTCACGTACACTTAGGAGCTCTTGGATGGAATGGTTTCATGGCATTCGGGGTTATCTATTACCTTGTACCAATTATGTGGAGAACAAAAATTTGGTCTGTAAAATTAGCTAACTGGCATTTCTGGTTAGGGACTTTAGGAATTATTTTCTATGCAGTACCAATGTATATTTCAGGATTCACACAAGGATTAATGTGGAAGCAATTCAACCCGGACGGTACCTTATTATGGAAAAACTGGTTGGATACAGTAACTGCGATTATTCCTTACTTTAAAATGAGATTCGTAGGAGGTTTATTCTACATCTCTGGAGCAATCCTAATGATCATTAACGTAATTGCTACCGTAAGAAAAGGTTCATTCCAAAAAGAAGTTCCTGCAGAAGCACCTGCTTTAGCAAATATCGGAAACAAACGTAAAGAAGGAGAAGGATTCCACCTTTGGTTGGAAAGAATGCCAATGCTTTTAACAGTATTATCATTATTTACCATCTCAATCGGAAGTATGGTTGAAATCATCCCTACTCTATCCCTTAAGAAAAGTGTACCTACCATTTCAGCAGTGAAGCCTTATTCTCCGCTTGAATTAGAAGGTAGAGATATCTATATCCGTGAAGGATGTAACGCATGTCACTCTCAGATGATCAGACCATTCAGAGATGAGATCGTAAGATTCAACGGTAAAAACGGACAATACTCTAAAGCAGGTGAGTTCGTATATGACAGACCATTCTTATGGGGTTCTAAGAGAACAGGACCGGATTTACATAGAGAAGGAGGTAAAAACCCAAGTTCTTGGCACTACAAGCACATGTATAACCCAAGATCTACATCTGCAGGTTCTATCATGCCTCGTTACCCTTGGTTAATTGCTACTGACTTAGACAGATCTAAAATGGTAGATAAAATGAAGCTGATGAAGAATACATTTGATGTACCTTACACAAAAGCTGAAATTGACTCTGCAGACAAGTGGGCAAACAACCAATCGGCTAAAATTGTAAAAGATATCTTCTCAGAAGCAAATGACTTGAAAGAGGCTTATGCTAAGAGACCTCAGGGAGAACTAGAGAAAAAAGAAATTGTAGCTCTTATTTCTTACCTACAGAGATTAGGAACAGATATTAAAACAACTGAAATTAAAACAGCAAGTAATAACTAAAACATTAAAAGGTTAGTATGATTCCTCAGAACTTTAAAGATATATTATCCAATACAGAAAATGCTGGCTTCTACCAGACACTGGCTCTGATTTTCTTTATGCTGTTCTTCGTTGCTCTGGTAATCTATGTTTTTAGCAAGCCTAAAAAATATTACAAAGAGGAAGAAGAAGCTCCCCTTGGAGAGGATGAAGATGACGATTTTAATTTAAAAAATTAAACTATTTTTTATGAAACAAAGAACACCTGTTGTTGTAAACATCTTGATAATAATCGGACTTTTAATAGTTTTTTATTATTTGTTTGTGCAGAGCTACGCGTTCCTAGCTTCGCCTTACTTCTGGGGAACTGTTGTAATAGGAAGTATCCTTGCCTTCATCCACAGTGCTATTGGAGATTTGATTGAAAACAACAAATTCAAAAAATTATCTCCGGAAGAGAAAGCTGCTTATTTGGCTGAGAAAAAAATACCTTTCTTCAAAAGAATGTATGCCGCTGCATTTAAAAAGCAATCTGATACTGAGGAAAAAGATATCCTTATCGACCACGGATTCGATGGAATCATGGAGTTGGATAATCAATTACCGAAGTGGTGGGTAGGTTTATTCTATTTTGGGACTGCTTTTTGTATTGTATATATTGCAGCTTATTCA
The DNA here is from genome assembly GCF_059515185.1 of Chryseobacterium sp. CS2K3. NCBI lineage: Bacteria > Pseudomonadati > Bacteroidota > Flavobacteriia > Flavobacteriales > Weeksellaceae > Chryseobacterium > Chryseobacterium sp. CS2K3. The sequence continues at coordinate 118,170 of NZ_JCAKRW010000008.1, forward strand.
TTTACAGATTTCGCTCACCCATTAAGCGAATATGAAAAAGAATACAAAGAGCAAATGGCAAGCATTGCAAAATATGAAAGCGAGCAGCCGCCTGTAACAATTGAAACAGCTAAATATTCAGCTGATAACATTGCAGAAGGAAAAGAATTATTCAAAACAAACTGTGCTTCTTGTCACAAAGAAGACGGTAGTGGAGGTATCGGTCCAAACTTGACAGATAACTTCTGGATCAACCAACCAGAGAAAACGTTATTTAAAAACGTATTCCATATGGACTGGAATGGTTCTCCTACTAACCCTGCGATGAGAGCATTCGGTAAGAACGGAGAGGTTTCTGGAGCTGAAATTGAAAAGATTGCAGCATATGTATATCACATTAACCAGGAATTACCACCAGTGACTCAGGCTCAAGGAGGAGCAGCTCCTCAAGGAACTGAAGCACATTGGGAAAAAGAATAATTTAAAAAATTAGAAACATATGAAAAAAACATAATTTGTTATTACCTTAAAAATAGTAACGAATTATGTTTTTTCTTTTTTAAACACATTACAATATGTCAGACATAGAAGAAATAGAAGTACGAGGCGGACAGGGACAGGTTCTGGACCCTGAAACTTACAGAGATTCTATAGGGACAATGGAGCAATCCGGTAAGAGAAAGTGGGTATTCCCAAGAAAGCCTAAAGGGAAATATACCAACTATAGAAACATTGTAAGCTATCTTTTATTAATTATTTATTTCTCACTACCATTTATCAAGATCAATGGTAATCCATTGCTATTGTTCAATGTAATAGACAGAGAATTTTTCATATTTGGACAGCCTTTCTATCCACAGGACTTTTTTATCCTTACTTTAGGAGCTATCGCATCATTAATTTTTATTATCGTTTTTACGATTGCATTCGGAAGAATTTTCTGCGGGTGGATTTGCCCTCAGACAATTTTTATGGAATCCATTTTCCGTAAAATAGAATATTTGATTGAAGGTGACCGAAACAAGCAAATGAAGCTGGACAGACAAGAGTGGAACAGCGAAAAGATTTGGAAAAGGACTTTAAAATGGTCTGTTTACATTGTTATTTCTTTAATTATTACTCACTTTATGTTTATGTATATCGTGGGGTATGAAGAAGTATTCAAAATTGTTTCCGAAGGACCATTTGCCCACCCTACCAATTTTATCGTAATGATTCTTCTTACTGCTGCATTTTACTTTGTATTTGCATGGTTCAGAGAGCAGGTATGTACGTTGGTTTGTCCATACGGTAGACTTCAGGGTGTATTGATTGATAAGGATACTATTAATGTTTTCTACGATTTCAAAAGAGGAGAAAACAGATCAAAATGGAGAAAAGGAGAAGACAGAAAAGCAGCCGGGAAAGGAGATTGTATCGACTGTCACCAATGTGTGGTAGTTTGTCCTACAGGAATTGATATCAGAGACGGACAACAGCTGGAATGTATCAACTGTACAGCCTGTATAGATGCCTGTGATGAAGTAATGGATAAAGTTGGTCTTCCAAAAGGGCTTATCAGATATGCTTCGGAAAATGAAATTGAAAAAGAAATTCCTTTCAAGTTTACAGGAAGAATGAAAGGATTCTCCATATTCTTGTTTTTATTGGTTGGATTCCTAGGATATCTTCTTTACAGCCGTGGTGAGATGGAAGCAAAATTCATTAAACCGGCAGGAAGTACATTCTTTGTAAAAGAAGGGAAAATTATTAATACCTATAATTATACATTCCTGAATAAAACCAATGAGAAAAAATTGGTTACTATTAAGGTAATTGCTCCTGCTCATGGTGAGATCACTTATAGTGCATCAAGCAAAATTCAGGTAGACAGAGATAAGATTTCTAAGGGAACCATCAATATCAGCTTCCCGGAGGATGAAATGAAACTTTCCAAACAGAATATCACAATTGGGGTTTACGATATGAAAGGAAACCTTGTGGATTCTTACCAGACATATTTTGAAGGACCATTCAAACTACAATTTTAATTAAAAGAAATGAAGAACTTTAGTTGGGGACACGGTGTTGTAATTGCATTATTTGCATTCATAGTTTTTATATTATCCATGATGTTCCTATTCCCGAACGGGCAAAAGAACTCTGAAATGGTAACAGATAATTATTATGAAGAGGAATTACAGTACCAGGATGTAATTGATGCCAAGAAAAGAGCTGACGAGTTACAGGAAAAACCTGTATACAGCCAGGATACGAATGGAATTAAAATCACTTTTCCACAAGAATATACAGCTTCTAATACTACGGTAAAATTTGTATTAAACAGAACCGACGACCAGAATTTAGACATCAAAAAATCTGTAAACCTTGATGCCAACCATACCTTTGTAATTCCTGCACAAGTATTGAAAATGGGGAATTATACCTTAAGATTGAGTTGGACAAAAGACAAAACAGACTATCGAATGGATTATGACGTGATATGGAAATAGGACTTGTTGTATCGGCTATCGCTTTAGGCTTCGCTTCCGGCTTTCACTGTATCGGAATGTGTGGTCCTATTGCTTTATCGATGGGATTAACTAAAAAACAGGCTGCCAATTTTTATCTTCAGAACCTTACCTACCAATTCGGAAGGATTTTTACCTATTCATTATTGGGTGCTCTTTTGGGTATTATAGGGCAAGGATTTGAGATGGCAGGCTTTCAGAAGTATCTTACAATTACTGCTGGTATTTTATTGATCATCATGGCAGTATTTTCGTTTGGAGGAAAGGATTTTGCTTCAAAGATTCCCTTTTTATCCAAATTTTTATATTCTGTAAAAACAAATCTCGGACGCGTACTTCAAAAAGCAGATTACCGTTCCCGATTTACCACAGGCGTTCTAAATGGCTTTTTACCATGCGGAATGGTGTATATGGCACTTACCGCAAGTCTTGCAGGCGGAGGAATATGGCAGGGAGCTTTATATATGGCTTTATTTGGTTTGGGAACTCTTCCGTTCATGTTTGCCATCGTTTTGGCTGGAAATCTCATGAATCAGGCTTTCAGGACAAAAATTCTAAAAGCTGTTCCCATCATTATGATCATTTTGGGAGGTCTCTTCATTCTTAGAGGCTTAGAACTGGGAATTCCTTACGTTTCTCCTAAAGCTGAATCTATGACTGTATCAAAAGGTCTTAATGAAGCTGTAAACTGTCATTAATCAGCACTTAGATCTACCATGTATAAAAGTATTTTATTATTTTTAATAAGCCTGTTTGTATTACAATCCTGTAGCATCAATTCTGAAATTGTTTATCATAATAATGCGACGTCATCGTCTGTAACGGATATTGACATGAAACAATTCATATCTGAGATGAAAGCAATGACCCCGGACTCTTTAAAAAATGACAATGAGTTCAGTGATATGAATAAATTTCCTTCTACGTGGACAAGTCTTTACGAACTGGAACAAAAAAACAAGGCATCTAAGACTACAAATCCTGATCATATCAGAATCATGAAAAAAATCTTCATGAAATCTAACAAAGAAAATGATCAGCCTACAGGTTTGTCTTTGAAAACTGAGAACCTAACTCAAAATGATTATCAGGAACTTATTAATTATACCCAAAAGGAGAAAATACCTGTAGAACAGAATATCTTTAATTTATGGGACGGAAAAACGCTTACAATTGACACAGAAAACTTCAATCTGAAGTATTTTGAAGCGGCAATGGCAGCAAAAGGAACTGCAGATCCTCAGAGTGTAGCAGGTATGATGACCACCTTCTTAAAAAGTATCACAACTACTCTTAAGTTTGAGAACAAAATAAAATCCGTTACTGGTAAACATGATTGGCTACAACAGGTTGATGATTATACTGTAAAGATCAATTACGATATTAAAGCAAAGTATGATCAGGATACAAAGTTTAAAAATGCTGATAAGAAAATAATCGTTGTAACTGAATAACAAAAAAAAGACTGTACTGTAGTCTTTTTTTTATTTATTTTTAATGTAATTGAATATAATATATATAGAAACTTTAGTTTTACTTAAAAATATTATCTTTGAGCATTAATTAATAAATAACCATGAAAAAACTTTTACTGTCCTTTACTCTGATCTCGGCAGCTAGTTTATATGCACAAAGCATCAATTCTGAAACCGTAGATTTTCGTGTTTTAAAAGCGCCGCAAACTTCAATTAGCGAAAACTCCAGAACTTATCATATAACTGTAAAATCTCCTTATAATCTAACTAAGGAAGACGTAATAAAACAAGCCAAAAAAGATCATCAGGATGCCGTTGCCAATTTCAGCAATACCATCGCTGAAAGTCAAACTGACTATCAGCAGGCTCTTAAAGATTATAATGAAGAAATCATAAAAGCAAAAGAAAAATTTGCTTTGGAATCTGCAGAGTTTAAAAAACTGAGTCTTTTAGAGCGTCTGGCTTTGCAGGATAAAGGGCAGAAACCACAACTTCAGCTTCCTACTAAACCTGTTTATAGAAAGCCATCTCCACCAGTATACAGTGAGCCCAATCTCAATGATTATTTTATTGTAGATGACAATGTTTTAGCTTCCCAAATTGCAATTGACGGTTATAAAAAAGGGAATCCCAATGTAGATGTTTATGTAACAATGGAAAAAGTAAACTTCCAGGACAATGCTGGGCAAACTTATGCCAATCAACCTACAAAAATTGTTGTAAAGGAAAACGGAACAGAGAAAATTAATACTACCATTTCTCAGGATTTCGTTTTTGTATCCTCTCAACCTTCTGATAACATCAATAAAGCTATAGAAGAAAAAAAATATCTTGGGAACAACATCAAGGCAATCAACACTTTCCTGAATGACAATTACGGATATAAAACGCTTAATAAGCAAGTAAAATTGGAGTTTGTAAAAAACAAAGGTGAATTTGATGATTTAGAAAAAGCGCATATTTATGTAACAACCAATCTAAGAAAACTACAGGCGAACTCTGATCAAACTAATAATAACATTGCATTTGCTAATATGAAAAAAGGAACAGATCTTTGGGAGCAGGCACTTCAAAAAGTAAATTATAAAGACAAAAAAGCTCCTTATAATGCAAAAATCGGAAAGTACATCAATTTCAACCTAATAAGGCTGAATGTTGCCCTAGAAAACAAAAAAGACGCAGAAAAGTATCTTAATGATATGCAGGAAAAGCTAGTAGATCTGGATTTATCATACAGTGAAAAAGCAGAATTAAAGCAATTGGAAACCCAGATTTATAAATAATCATATGAAGCTTAAAACATTTACAGTATTGGCGATCTGCATCTCTTCAATTACGTTCGCTCAGACTACATTTAAGTATGGAACTAAGTTTACCTTTGATCCTACACAGGAAAAAGATGTAAAACTTATTTCGGGAGGTGCCGATACTTATTATATGCAGAGCAGCATTAATGAAAACAGTATCCGCAGCAACAATAAAATATTAGTAAGAAAGTTTGATAATTCTAATAACCTGAAGCAGACTTACCCTTACGAAATGCCACAGATAGAGAAATATGCCCCTATTAATTATCTTGGCAGTTTTGAATCTGGAAATAAAATTGTTTTCATCACAGAAACTTATGCCGGAAAGGTAAAAAAGAAAGATATCTACAAAATAATTTTTGATAAAAGTACAACTACATTTACCCAGGAACTATTAGCCTCATACCCTATCGAGTCTACCATGAAATCCGGGACTACATATTTTGAAAGATCAGAAAATGGCAGATATGCAGCAGTTGTTTTTTATCAACACTCTCCAAGAAAGGAACCTGTAAAAATAAGCATCAATGTCATTGATACCGGAAGTCTGAAATCTGTCTGGACTAAAGATATTACCGGAGAAGCAGGAAGTTCGGATACTGATTTCTTTGTGACTAATTCAGGGAATATCGGACTGTTAAGATCTGCTAATCAAAACGCTTCTCTTCTTTTTGTAACAGCTTCGGGACAGGAAGAAAAATTCTTCACAGAAAAAATGAAGATCATAAGCGAAACAGCTGTATCAATTGGAGATAAAGACTACTTAATTGCCTTTAATAGTACTCCTAAAACGGTAAAATTTAATGCCAGTAATTTCGAAAATCTAATGCTTTATGATATTAAAGAAGGAAAAATTATAGCCAATGATGTCGTTAAGCAATACAATGATGGCAGTAAAATAGCTGACTTATTTATTCCCTATACCTATGTAAGCGGAGATAAAATTTATATTTTCACAGAAAGTAAACTGGATGCAGGGACAAGGCAGGTAAAATCTCCTATGGGAACTATGATGATTACCGAAACAGCTTATAAAGCAGGAGATCCAAGAATTGTAGCAATCAATAGTACTACCGGTAAAGTAGAAGCTGTAAATAAGCTAAACAGCGATAGGCTTCATGAGCTTGAAAATCATTCTTTGGGACTAGTGAATATTAAAGGAAATTATATTTTAAAGGCAGGATCGTTATTAAATCTGTCGGCAATTAATTTTGATAATAATGGAGACAGTGTACTTCATTCACTTTCTAAAGCAACAGGAAATGATCCTCATTATGGAGGTGGAGAAGTATATAGCCAGGCTTTGCTTTACAGACCTGAAAGCAAAACATTAGCTTACCCAAGATCAATGGAAAACCAAGCAAGCATTGTTGCAATAGAAAATTTTGAAACAAAATAATACCGTCCTATTGGAATAACAAAAACCACTGAAATTTCAGTGGTTTTTTTATTTAGATTAATATACATTTTATCTTTTAGTTAATCAGATCAAATCTTGCATATTCAGCGATCTTTTTAGGAAGCTTAATCCCTTCCGCTGTCTGATTATTTTCAAGTAATGCAGCCATGATTCTTGGCAATGCCATTGCTGAACCGTTTAGCGTGTGAACCAATTGAGATTTACCATCCGCTTTATAACGACATTTCAATCTGTTTGCCTGGAATGTCTCAAAGTTGGAAACAGAGCTCACTTCAAGCCACATTTCCTGAGCAGCACTCCATACTTCAAAATCATACGTCATTGCAGCTGCAAAACCTGTATCCCCACCACAAAGCCTCAATACTCTGAAAGGAAGTTCAAGATCTGTAAGGATTTCTTTAATATGCTCTACCATTTCTTCTAAAACGGCATAAGAATTTTCAGGCTTTTCAATTCTTACGATCTCAACTTTTTCAAACTGGTGAAGACGGTTCAAACCTCTTACGTGGGCACCATAACTTCCAGCTTCTCTTCTGTAACATTGAGAAAAAGCGGTATTCATGATGGGAAGATCCTTTTCATCCAATAAAACATCACGATAAAGGTTCGTAACAGGAACTTCCGCTGTAGGAATCAAATACAAATTATCTTCGTTAATATAATACATTTGCCCTTCTTTATCAGGCAATTGTCCTGTTCCAAAACCAGATGCTTCATTTACAACGTGAGGCGGGTTCACCTCCGTATATCCTTTTTCAACATTTTTGTCAAGGAAATACTGAACCAATGCTCTTTGTAATCTTGCACCTTTTCCTAAATAAACAGGGAAACCAGCCCCTGCGATTTTTACTCCCAATTCAAAATCGATAAGGTTATATTTCTTAGCAAGTTCCCAGTGAGGAATAGCACCTTCACCAAGACCTTCTACGGTATGAGACTGGAAAATAATCTCATTATCATCTGCAGAAGCTCCGCTTTTTACCAATTCATTTGGAATGTTTGGAAGCTGATAAAGAATATTCAACAATTCTGTTTCCTTAACTTCCAGTTGAGTTTTCAATTCTGAACTCGACGATTTGTACTGTGCTGTTTTAGATTTTGCTGATTCCGCTTCTTCTTTCTTACCTTCCTTCATTAAAAGTCCAATTTCCTTGGAGATTTTATTGATCTCGGAAAGCTGGGAATCTAATTCAAATTGGATTCTTTTTCTTTCTTCGTCAGTAGCAATAGCTTCGTCTACCAACTCAAGATTCTTGAATTGTCTTTTTTTAAGACCTTCTAAAACGCGTTCCTTATTGTCGCGTAAAAAATTGACTTGTAACATTTTATTTAGATGTTAAATATTATATTTAGCTTAATATAAGCTAACAATTTTACAAATTTAAAATTATTTTGTGATAGTAACGTTATTAATCCAAGCCGGATTATCTGCTTCTTTTGAAAATACAGGCTTTTTATTGTAAAAAACTTTTGAAACCTGAAATAAATTTGGTGAATTTCGATAATGGATTTCAAGAGTATCTGTAATTGATTCAGGTTTATTATCAACATTTTTCGTTAATGTAACCCGAACTCTTGAATAGTAAGTAGTACCAGCAGAATCTAGTTTTTTTCTTTTGGCTCCTGCAATATATTCCAGATAATAAGTAGAATCCTGTCTCATTTTAAGCGCAAAAGTATTCACAGGAGATATATCTTTGTCACCTAAAAAATCATTAACAGAAAAACTGCTGTAAGATCCACTTTTCTTAGCGTTCAACAAATCCTGGTTGGTATCTGATTTCATATAAATATTCAGTACCTGATCAATTCTTTGCAAAGATTCATCATCCTGACCACAGCTTGCCAGTGCAAAAACAATAACCAATATTCCAAAAACAATGTTTCTCATAGCGCAAATATACTTTATTTCAACTTTCTAAGATAAGTGAAAAAGGAAAACATCATTAAAAATCCTACCAGAGTTAAAGAAGTTCCCAACGAAACTGCCATCCCCACAACACCATGCTGCGGAACCCATATGTAAGAAAATCCCCCTAATAAAACTAATGAAAGAATTGAATAAAAAGTATTTCTTTTCATCAAACCTACCGCGGATAACATATTTCCATAGAGATTTCTTAACAGCATGCTTCCACAGAATACTCCAAGTAATAATGTAAAAGAAAATGCATTCTCAATATATTGTTCTCCAAAAAACATTCTGATGATAAAAGTATTTAAAATGCTTCCTGAAATCAGAATGACAAGGGAAATAGGAATAAAGATTTTATAATAATTAATGATATAATGGGTCAAAAAGGATTTATTCCGATAATTTTTAGCAATCACAGGATAATCACTCTGCATAAAAGAAAGTGCAAGAAAGGTAATATTTGCAGGAATAAGCAGTGCTACTTTGTAATTGGCTACAACGCTTTCATTTTTAAAATAATTCAGAAGCAATATATCTGCAGAAAAGAAAGCATCGGACAATAAAGCGGTTATGGATGCATGTAAAGCAAAACTCCATATTTCTTTTTTCGTGAATTTGAGAGAAAAGTTTACGGTCTTCCATGATGATTTTTTAAACCAAAACAGGGAAAGAAAGGGAGAAATAGCATTCGTGATTAAATATCCGTATAATCCCCAAAGCATGGAAAATACAATCATCATTACCAAACCTGAGATATTGACAACATTATTCACCATCGCAAACTCTTTATTCTTCAGAAACATACGACGATCTGCCTGTATATGTGTCAAAAAGTAAAATCCTATCAAACGAACAGTAAAGAAGAAAAATATATAAAAAATGTGATGATAATGACTTACATATATGAAAGCCAACAAAAAAAATATCACACTTAAAATCATCTGATATAAAAAGCCTTTCCTGAAAAGATAGCCTGAAAGTTGTTCTTTTTCTTCTTCAGAATGGCTTAAAGATCCAAACCTTATAAGGCTTTGGGGACTTCCAAACCCGCTGAAAGGTGCAAAAATGGCAAAAACAGAAGCCACAATACTCAATAAGCCAAAATCTTTTTCCGGTAAGATCCTGATCATGAAAAGTGAGCCTGAAAAAGCACATATTTTCGTTATCAACAGGGACAGAAATACATGCTGTCCTTTATTGGCAAAAAATGCGCTGATAAAATCTTTTAAGCTTTTCATTGTATGTGATCAACAGAAAATCAACCGATTTGAATTTATAATGTCATTACACAAGACTTTTATAAACTTCATCAAATTCTTTGGCGATTGCATTCATCGAAAACTTGCCTGCTACATACCTATGAAGTTCTTCTTTAGAATCTGTCTTATAGTTTCCTGAAAGCATTTTTTTCATTGCAGTGTAGAGTTCTTCTTCAGATTTATCAATAATAATTCCGTGATTTTCTCTGACAATTTCAGGGATTGCTCCTACTCTGGTTGCGATTACCGGAACTCCTGAAGATAATGATTCCAGAAGCACGCAGGAGAAGCTTTCATAATCACTGAAAAGGACAAAACAATCACTTTTTCTCATTTTCAATGCCACTTCTTTGTGAGAAATTTCTCCAAAGGTCTTGATATAACTTTTTGCGTTATGTTTTTCTATAAGTTTATTCAATCGCGCAACATCTCCGTCTCCGCCGATATGAAATTCAAAATTCTGAAATTCATTTCTCAACCGGACGGCAGCTTCAATCATCACATCAGGATTTTTAAGCGGAATAAGATTGGAGATATGAAGAAATGTAAAGGTTGAATGGGCTTCTTTTTTAGGAATAAATAGATCTGTATTTACCACATTGCCAATGACACGTTTATTTTTGCCAATTTTCAGTTTTTTCAGGTTATCCATCAAAATAGTACTTACAGGCAGTAAATACGCCGCTTTTCGGGCAATAAAACGTGCTGTGAGTATATTAGTAAAAGAAAGTTTTGATCTGTTCACTTCAAGAAAGCCAGACCAGTGTTCTGAAATCACAAAAGGAATTTTATACTGTTCTCTCAAATAAACAGCAAAAAACATTGAGCTGTGTAAAATATTTGCGTGTACCAGATCCGGCTTCTGCAATTGTGAGAAACCTTTCTGGTAGGCAAGCATCCTGCTTCTGAAATTCAGAATTGGATTTTTTGTGCTTTTATAATATACAATCAATGTCCTTATCCCATTGATTTTTTTATCTTCAAATATAAATTCTTCCTGCTGTGCAGAATCTCCGATGGTATGTAATATCTCTACATCATGCAATGATGCAACAGCTTCTGCATGACGTTGTACAAAATTCCCGTTAGTAGGTTCAAACCTATTAGGAAACCATGAGGATATAAAAAGAATTTTCAATGGAATTTATTTTATGGAAGAAGCCCAGCTTTTTTCAAATGGTAATACAAAATGACTTAAGAAATCAAGGTATGTGTTTTTAGAAAAATCAAATACTTCGATGTCTTTGGATAGCTCACCGTTTCTGACCTTAGTTTTAAAATCAATAAGCTTTAATGTTTTCACTTCTCCATTTTCGATAAAGCTTGCTTTCATTCTGTCGAATAATCCAAGTTGATATTCTTCATCTATTTCTCTCATGATCTTCCCTAAAGCATCAATGCTGCATCCTGAAGCCATCTCTTTCTCTTCATCTACGCATACGATGATGAATTGATTTTTCTCAATTTTAAAAGATGAAGAAAGCGGTTTTCCATGAGCTGCCCATGTTGCAAGGAAATCAAACAGTTTTTCTGTAATTGCTTTTGCCTCTTTTGTTTCAAATGGTCTTGATGCCGGGTATATAATAACTCTGTAGTCGTTAGTTTCTACAATATTGGATTCTTCAATTTTCATATCCTTTCAATTTAAAGGATAAAATTACGAAATATTCCTGAGTTTATAATGCACAAAAACCCAAGCCAACGCTTGAGTTTTCGTTTATAAGGTAAAGATAATCTTTATAAATCGTCTGCTTCAGCAAGAAGTTCTACAATATCTTTTACAGCTACTTCAGTGTTTTTATTGAAGTGTTTTACTCCGTCTGTCATCATTGTATTGCAGAATGGACATCCGGTAGCAATTACTTTAGGCTCAAAAGACAAAGCTTCCTCTGTTCTTTCAATGTTGATGTCTTTATTTCCTTTTTCAGGTTCTTTAAACATCTGAGCTCCTCCTGCTCCACAGCAAAGACCATTAGTTCTGCAACGCTTCATTTCTACAAGTTCAGCATCGAGTTTTTCAAGCAATAGTCTTGGTGCTTCATACTCATCATTAGCTCTCCCCAGATAACACGGATCATGGAAAGTGATCTTTTTCCCTTTGAAAGCTCCTCCTTCAATTTTCAGTCTTCCTTCTTCCATTAACGTTTTCAGGAATTGGGTATGGTGAACGACTTCAAAGTTTCCACCCAGGCTCGGATATTCGTTTTTAAGGGTATTGAAGCAGTGCGGGCAAGCTGTTACGATCTTTTTAACTTCGTAAGCATTCAAAACTTCGATATTCGTAAGAGCCATCATTTGGAAAACAAATTCATTTCCGGCTCTTTTTGCAGGATCTCCGGTACAGCTTTCCTCTTGTCCGAGAACGGCAAATTCAACTCCTATCTTATTTAATATCTTGCAAAATGCTTTTGTAATTTTTTTGGCACGGTCATCAAAACTTCCAGCACATCCAACCCAAAATAAAACTTCCGGGGATCTTCCTTCGGCAGCATATTCTGCCATTGTTTTAATTTGCATTTTCTTTTTGTTTAATTAGTAAATTAGCATAGTATTCCTTTGCTTTTTTCATAACCTCTACGGGTACGATTGAAATATATAAAGGATTAGCTTCGTCATAGTTAAGATACTTCCAGGTATTTCCTGTTGTTTTGTCATTGAGTGCCAAAATCATACTCAGCTTACTCATTTCCAAGGTCGTATCGTTTATAAATTTTGCATTCATTCCCTGAACCTCCATTAGTCCAATCATCATTTTCTTTTTCTCCTCATCAAATGACTCTTTCAAAAAGATCATTTTCATCTTCATGGGATAAGTACTGAATGCATATTTGAGATTGTCCTGAGCATTAAAAATATCTGAAACATTGAATACATCGTTATTTGAGCTCATCAGTTCCATTTTAAACTCATCATTTCCTTCAAATAGCTTATCGAACGTATCTGTCAGAATTTTCCTGTCAATTTTTTCAAATATTGCTGGGTGTGTTAAATCCATCATTCCTTCATAGTCTTTATTTTCAAACAAAGAGATGAATTTTTTGGAATCTTCAAGGATCTTTTTCTGATCAGCAGATTGCGCCAATAGAAGCCCTGAAAAGATAAGCAGAAATAGGGAAATCAGTTTTTTCATGACCGGATATTAATCGTTTGCCCAGTTCAGACGATCTGCCTGATTATATTGCCAAGGTGCTGCGTTGTTTTCAACGTTTGTCATCATCAGGTTCAGTTCCTGTGGTGCTGCCGACTGTTCCATCACCAGGAATCTTCTCATTTCGAAAATAATGGATAGCGGATCAAGCAATACCGGACAAGCTTCCGTACATGCATTACATGTAGTACAAGCCCAAAGTTCTTCTTTGGTGATATAGTCGTTTAACAGTTTTTTACCGTCATCAACAAATTTTCCGTTTTTATCGATATTTCTTCCCACTTCTTCCAATCTGTCTCTTGTTTTCATTAAGATCAATCTCGGAGAAAGTTTTTTACCGGTAATGTTTGCCGGACAAACGGAAGTACAACGTCCACATTCTGTACATGAATATGCATTAAGTAATTGTACCTGATTAAGATCAAATATATCTTCTGCACCAAATTTAGACGGAGCATCTGCTTCTGCACCTTCAGCCGGAGCGGCATAAGGGTCCGCATTAGGATCCATCATTAATTTGATTTCTTTTGTTACAGAATCAAGATTATTGAACTTCCCTTTTTTATCAAGGTTTGCATACCATGTGCTTGGGAAAGCCAATATAATATGTAAATGTTTTGAATAATAAAGGTAATTCATGAAGAAAAGAATTCCTACGAAGTGGAACCACCAAGCTCCTTTTTCCGTAAAGTGTAAGAATCCATCACTAAATCCACTGAAAATAGGTCCTAATACTGCTGAACTGATGGGAAAGCTTCCGTGATCTGGCAATAAGCCTCTTTGCTGTAGAATGAAATCCGCAGCATTCATTTTGAAGAAAGCCATCATTAATGCAAATTCGATAATAAGAATCCAGTTTGCGTCATGTTTTGGCCATCCGAAAAGTTCTTTCATGGTTAATCTCTTAACTCCATAAAAGTTTCTTCTGATGAAAAATACCACAACTCCAATCACAACAAGAAGTGCTAGAATTTCTAAGGTTGCAGTAAAGAAACTATAGAATCCGTCTCCGAAAACTGAAGCTAGGAAACGATGGGTTCCAAATATTCCATCAACAATGATTTCAATAAGCTCAATATTGATAATAACAAAACCTACGTACACGAAAAGGTGTAAAATCCCGGCAACAGGTCGTTTCACCATCTTGCTTTGTCCCATAGCTACTCGTGCCATGGTACTCCAGCGTTCTGATTTCCTGTCGTTTCTATTGATTTCGTGACCTAACCTGATATTTCTATAAATTTTCAGCAGGCTTTTGGCAAATAATCCAAATCCGGCAACTAATAAAATCAGGAAAATAATGTTATCGATGTACTGCATAAGGGGTATTAGTCTTTATTGTTTTTACCGAACACCGAGAAATTGATATATCTCTTCGGATTCGCTTTCATATCTTCAATCAATGAATTCAAGTTGGAAGATGCTGAATTCAGGTTATTGTACAATTGCTCATCCTTCATCAGTTTACCTAAACTTCCCTCTCCTTTATCAATTCCACCAATTACCTGGTTCAATTTTCCAACGGTTGCATCAAGATTTGCAATGGTTGTATTCAATTGTTTTGTATCTATACTTTGTGCCAGGTTTCCATATTTATCCAATGTTACCTTTCCACTTTGCATTGTAAGGCTGGCATCATCCAATACTTTCTGAAGCTTAGGATCATTATGTCCCACTAGTGTATTTACGCTTCCTGCAGTAGTTTGTAATGCTCCTACTGTTTTATTAAGGTTTGATAATAATGCTTTGATTTCAGCTCTGTTTTGAGCATCTACAATTTGGTTGGCGTTAGCCATAAGGGAATCTACTCTGTGCAATACTCCCTGTAGCTGATCTTTCACCGGACCTACCTGAGAAGAAAGACTTCCCATCATCCCTAGCTTAAAGGCACCTTGTAATGTATCTCCGTCTTTTGCTGTAACACCTCCATACATTAGGTTTACTCTCATTTCTTTACCTGACATTAATCCAGGTTCGAAGATTTCCAGAGTTGAATTTTTTGAGAATTCAAATTTGTTATCTACCGTAATTTTTACAACAAAACTAATTTTACCATCCTTTGCTGTTTGGGGTATAATTTTATCAACCTGTCCTACTTTAAGACCGTTGATAGATACAGCTGCAGACTGTGCAAGACCTTCTACATTGTCATATTTTGCGTAAAATATATTGTCGGTAGTAAAAAGGCTTTTCCCTTTCATAAATTGAAACAACACCACAAAGCCTACGATAGCTAGAAGTGTAATCACACCAGCTTTTAATTCTTTACTGAACTTCACTTGCTAATTTTTTTCTAATAAGCAAATATAGTACATTTTAAATAAATCTTTTCCTTTATTATTCTGCGTTAAATACAAAAAAAGCGACAAATTTATTTGTCGCTTTTATATTAATGAGATGAATCTCTTATTGTTGCTGATTTCCAACTTTGTTCCAGATCTCGATTCTATAATCCTCAATATCTGCATTATCCTGAAGACTCTTCATCCAAGCCTGTCCGAACATTCCTGCATTTCTTTGAGTAATAGACTCTGTGAACTGCTTAAGGTCACCAGGTTGTTTGTTTACAGTTTCTGATTTTTTGATCAGTACATAAACTCCTGTTCCACCTTCAACCGGGTTAGAAAGTTTTCCTTTCGCAACACCGAATGCAGCTCCTGCAACTTTAGGTTCCATAGCTCCAGCCACTGAAGGGTTCAGCATATTTACCTGAGCTGATTGTTTTGACGTAGCAAACAATTTTGCAATCTGATCTAAGTTTGAAGCTTTTGCTCCTGCAATTTTATCAGAAATTTGTTTTGCAGCCAATTTATTTTTAACAATGACTTCAATCTGATCTCTTACAGATTCAGGGTCTGCAAGACCAGCCTCCTGTTTTCCGTTAAGGTACACTACAATTCTGTCTCCTGTTCCGTCAACTGTAAATAATTCAGTATCTCCTTTAGATCTTTTCTTATCAAAAGCCCAAGCAAGAATTTCTCCGTCTTTTTCAGTTCCTAAGCCCTGAAGCTGACCTTCAAATCTTTTTGCTGCTTTAGGATTAGAGAATTGATAGTTATCTTTCTTAGCAACATTCACGAAATCATTAAATGATTTTCCTTGGATTTGCTGAATGAATTTCTTCGCTTTTCTGTCTGTTTCAGTTTCTGTAGCATCTGAAGCTTTGATTTCCTTTACAAGGTTTGCTACTTTATATCCCATAGATCCGGATTTCTTATCTTCAATATTGATGATATGATAACCGAACTGAGTTTCTACCACCCCTGTTGCTCCTTTAGGATTGTTCGCTAAATAAGTAAGGAATTCCGGTACAAAAGGAGTTTCTGGAGTTGTCCATCCTAAGCTTCCTCCTTGAGCAGCAGAGTTTGGATCGTTAGAAAGCTTAAGAAACTCAGTAAACTTAGCTGGTGTAGCTTTTACTATTGCTCCGATAGAATCTGCTAATTTCTTAGCCTGCTCTTTAGATCTTGTTACACCTTCTCCTGCAGGGCTTCCTTTGAAAGCAATAAGGATATGTCTTGATAATGTAGAATCTGAAGTTTTCTTGTTTACAAGTTTAGAAACTACATAAAAGTTTTGTTCTTTATACGGACCAAATGTTTGTCCTACCGCAGCACTAGCGATCTGACCTTGTATAGTTGCAGGCAATTGCGTAGGCGTTACATATTGAGGATTGAAAGGCATATCAGAATTTGCCATCACAAACATAGAGTCGTTCTTTGTATTCTGGAAGTTTTCAGCTCCTCCACTTGCATCTGTTCCGCCTGAGTACAGTTTTGTAATCTCCTTTAAAGCTGCTGCATCATCTGCTGCACTTGGTTTAGAAGGGAAATATACAATACCGATATTTCTGCTAGGTTCAGCTTTGAACATTACCGGATGCTTCTTGATGTAGTTTGCAAGATCTTCTGTAGATACATTGATCTTCGTTTTCTGAAGATATGCAGCATAATCTACTTTTACAAAGTCGATGTCAGCAAGCTGATCTCTTTCTTTCATCAATTCCTCAGCTTCTTTTTTACCTGTAGTAATCCCTGCTGAAATATTGGTAAAC
Source organism: Chryseobacterium sp. CS2K3 (assembly GCF_059515185.1). Lineage (NCBI taxonomy): Bacteria > Pseudomonadati > Bacteroidota > Flavobacteriia > Flavobacteriales > Weeksellaceae > Chryseobacterium > Chryseobacterium sp. CS2K3. The sequence goes on from NZ_JCAKRW010000008.1 coordinate 135,237, forward strand.
ACCTGTCTAGCCATCAATCTGTACTCAATAGTTTTTCTTGTCTTCAACCACTGAGCATATCCTTGAGGATTGGTGTTTTGTAATGTTTCAATTTCTTTTTTAAGCTCTTGAGTTTTAAAGTTACCTTTCTCATCAAAGAACTGTTGATTTTGAGCGAACATCTGATCATACTGGATTTGGTTCCAGAAATAATCATCAGTCATTTCAAAGCCCAATTTCTCAAACTGCTGCTTGATAAGCTTAGATTGTACAAGTAACTGCCAAGCCTGCTCTTCAAGACCGTTTTTTGGACGACCCTGTTGTTCAGCCTGTTGCTGCAGCACGAAAAGCTGATCATTGAACTCTTCGCGGGTGATTTTCTCACCATTTACTTTTCCTAAAACATCAGGATTCTTACCAAAAACCTTGTCGATACTATCTGGGTTCACCAAGAACGCCAAAAGCGCTAAGGCTATTACTCCCATTAAAAGCCAAGGCTTACTCCTAATCTGTCCTAAAATTGCCATTTTATAAATTATAGTTTTTTATCAGTTTGCGAAAATACACATTTTTAAGAAATTAGAGAAACAGAAGTTCTTTATTTTACTTTTAAATCCCAAAGATTATTCAAAAAAGGAAATTTTGACCATATTTTTTAACAAAAAACAAATGGCATAAGTATTGTGCATTTTACTGTATTATAATATGCCACACGTTTTCAGGGCTTATTATTAAAAATCCCTATAACGACTAAAAACGAAAATGACAATTTGTCATTCGATTTATTATGACAGAATTTGAAGATATTAGTTTAGAAGAAATGATCAGCGACGGGTTTGATATCGTAACTGAAGAAATCAATCTTTCCGATTTTGCGGAGACTGATAAAAATTCCGAACAGAAAATATTCCCTATACTTCCTGTAAGAAATATGGTTATGTTCCCTAACGTAGTGATTCCTATTACCGCCGGAAGAAAAACATCGATACAACTTCTTGAGGAAGCACAGAAAAACGGAGATTTCATTGGAATTGTAAGCCAGAAAAATTCGGATCTTGAACAGCCCATGGAGAAGGATATTTATACGACGGGAACACTGGCAAAGATCATTAAGATTATAAAACTGCCTGAAGGCAATATTACAGCTATTACTAAAGGTTTCCATAGATTTAAGATCAAAAAAATTGTTGATAACAAACCTTATTTCAAAGCTGAAATTTCAAAATTAAAGGATACAAAGCCTAAAAATCAGGAAGAATATGAAGCATTGCTGGAAAACATTAAGGAACTTGCTTTAAAAATTATTGAGCTTGATCCGAATATTCCTAATGCGGCTAATTTTGCGATCAAAAACATCAATAATAATGATGATCTTCTGAATTTCATCTGTACCAATGCAAGTTTCCCATCCCTTGAAAAGCAAAGACTGCTTGAAGAGAAGAGCATGATGGAAAGGGCAAATAAATGCTATGAAATGATGCATGAGGATTTCAGAAAACTGGAACTGAGAAACCAGATTCATCAGAAAACTTCAAAGGATCTTGATAAGCAACAGAGAGAATATTTCCTGAACCAACAGATCAGAACCATCCAGGAAGAGTTGGGCGGCGGTCCCGAAAGTGATGTAGAGGATCTTATTGCGAAGGCAAAAACGAAAAAATGGAGCCAGGAAGTAGAAGATCATTTCCAGAAAGAGATTGGCAGATTACAGCGTCAAAACCCTAATTCTCCGGATTATAATGTACAGAGAAATTATCTTGATTTCTTTACAGATCTTCCCTGGGAAACTTATACTAAAGATATTTTTGATATTGCTAAGGCTGAAAAAGTTTTAGATAAAGCGCATTTCGGATTAGAAGACATCAAAAAAAGAATATTGGAGCACATGGCTGTTTTAAAGTTAAAAAATAACATGAAGTCTCCTATTTTATTGTTGGTAGGACCTCCGGGAGTAGGTAAAACATCATTAGGAAAGTCGATTGCTGATTCTTTAGGAAGAAAATATGTAAGATTATCTTTAGGGGGTCTGCATGACGAAAGTGAAATCCGCGGACATAGAAAAACATATATCGGAGCGATGGCTGGAAGAATTTTGCAGTCTATCAAAAAATCAGGGACCTCAAATCCGGTAATTGTTCTTGATGAGATCGATAAAATCGGGCAAGGTCTTCATGGAGACCCGAGCTCTGCACTTTTAGAAGTTCTTGATCCTGAACAAAATAAGTCTTTCTACGACAATTTCCTGGAAATGGGTTACGATTTATCAAAAGTGATGTTTATTGCTACAGCCAATTCACTTTCGACGATACAAACTCCTCTTTTGGACAGAACGGAAATCATCCAGATTGCCGGATATACACTGGAGGAAAAAATTGAGATTGCGAAGAGACATTTAATTAAAAAACAACAGGAGGAAAATGGTTTGGATGCTAAGTCATTCAAGCTTGGAAACCCTGAACTTAAACATATCATCGAAGCACACACTTCTGAAAGTGGCGTAAGGACTTTGGAAAAAAGAATTGCTGCCATTGCAAGATGGGTTGCGTTACAGACAGCTTTGGTAAAAGAATATGATCCTAAAATATCCCTTGAAAAGGTAGACGAGATCCTTGGCGTTCCAAGACCGAAAAGTTTATCGGAAATCACAGGGGTTCCGGGTGTAGTTACAGGTCTTGCCTGGACAAGTGTGGGAGGAGATATTTTATATATCGAAAGTATATTAAGCAACGGAAAAGGAACTTTAACAATGACCGGAAACCTGGGAACTGTAATGAAGGAATCTGCAACAATTGCTTTGGAGTATATTAAGGCTAAACATGATGAATTGGGAATCGCTCAGGAAGATCTTGATAAAAAAAATATTCACGTTCATGTTCCTGAAGGTGCTACTCCTAAAGACGGACCTTCTGCGGGTATTGCCATGCTAACGTCTATGGTTTCTTCTTTTAAAAATAAAAAGATAAAGCCCCATCTTGCCATGACCGGAGAGATTACTTTAAGAGGAAAAGTACTTCCTGTAGGCGGAATTAAGGAAAAACTTCTTGCTGCTACAAGAGCGGGAGTAAAGGATGTGATTCTTTGTGAGGCTAACAGAAAAGATGTAGAAGAGATCAAAAAAGATTATTTAAAGAATCTGAAAGTACACTACGTCAGCAGAATGGAAGAGGTAATAGAGATTGCCATCGAAAAATAATTCAACTTATTAACATATCAACTTCTCAATAAGGAAACACGTTTTGAATTTCAGAACGTGTTTCTGCTTTTTATATTCTATTTAGGAACGAAATTTGATCAGCAGAAAGAAAAAATTGTTAGGGATTGAATAAAAAGCATGTCAGTTCACTAGGTTTTTCTTAATTTTATTCCACACTGCAGATTTTTAGATTATGAATTTTCTTAGACTTCCTTTCCTTGTCAAGCTCACCCTGGTTGTTATTTCAATCATTGGACTCGGCTATCTTTTAGCATTGGGGCAAAGTATTTTAGCTCCTTTCTTCCTTGCATTTTTAATGGCAATGCTGTTTTTACCGGCAGCTACATTCATGGAAAGAAAATTAAGATTTCCAAGATCTGTCTCAACGATGACATCGGTTTTTATCATGTTGATTATTTTAAGTGGGATCATCTACTTTTTTACAACTCAGCTGTCTGATTTCAGCAAGGACATCCCTCATCTCAAAGAACAGTTTACAACAGTATTTGAAGGTCTTCAGCATTGGGTTTCGAAAACGTTTAATGTAAAAGTGGATGAGCAGGTAGATTATATCAATCAAGGACTGAATAAGCTTTTATCTTCATCTGGAGCAATTCTTGGTTTCACTTTCGGGATATTTTCAACCGGATTTGGTTTCATTATATTCTTTACTTTATTTTTCATCTTCATTTTAAACTACAGAAGGCTTTTAAACAATTTTATTGTTACGGTTTTCAATGAAAGACATAAAGCAAGTGTACAGGAGGCTGTAAATGAGATCCGAGTTATGACCAAAAAATATATCTTCGGATTATTTCTTCAGGTGATCATTGTATCAGTTCTTACTTCGATTCTTCTTACGATTTTAGGTGTAAAATATGCCATTCTTCTGGCAGTTCTTACCGGTCTTCTGAATGTGATTCCTTATCTTGGAATATTTATATCTCTTTTAATTTCCTGTTTTATAGCTTTTGCAACATCCAGTCCTTCAACTTGCATTTATGTAGCAATGGGTTATATTGCTGTACATGCTGTGGACGGAAATATTGTTTTACCTTTTGTAGTAGGGTCAAAAGTAAAGATCAATGCTTTATTTTCATTCATCGGAATCCTGTTGGGAGAACACCTTTGGGGTATTGCAGGGATGTTTCTATGTATTCCCGCGATTGCTATCATCAAGATTATCTGTGAGCGTGTAGATGATCTAAGACCTTGGGGAAAATTACTCGGTGAAGAAGAAAAACCCAATAAGAAGAAAAAGAGTTACAAAATCTCTAAGAATATTACTTTGAAAGAAATGGACTAGTTCTTTAATGATTAAGTAATAACTATAAAAATAATAAGGCTGCTTTTTTCAAGCAGCCTTACGTTATTTATACCTCTTATACACCCCATGCGCAAAGTGGTCTCATTCCGTTCGGACAGGATTCTTCACAAGGAATATAAGATTGATTGTCATGACAATATCCAAGGTTAGGATCTGTTCCGCCTCCGCCTCCAGAACCTCCTCCTAAACAAGGATCTCCAGGCGGTATTTTACATGGACACCCCACTGGTCCGATATCACATAATTCGATACGTCCACCTCCCTGAATTTCTCTCAAGTCTGTGCGATTCAATTTTTTAAGATTTTTAAACATAGTTATAAGTTTTATTGTATTCCAAATATAAATAATAAAACAATACAGAACTTAAAATTATCTATTAACCAATTTAATATTATTATTTATTTATAAAATCACAATAAAATTGCATTTTTATTTTACATTTGATATAAAATATTTAATATGAAAATTTTAAAATTCATCATCTGCCTTTTATTCGGAATTATGTTTATCAACGCGGGATTAGATAAATTTTTTCATTACAATCCTGCTCCTCCACTTACTGAGGCACAAATGAAAATATATTCTGCATTCGGAGAAATCGGATGGCTATTACCATTAGTGGGTGTTGTAGAAGTAATAGGAGGGCTATTATTTATCTTTCCAAAAACAAGAGCATTAGGCGCAATCATTATTCTGCCTGTATTGACGGGAATCTTGATTCATAATGTATACAGAGATCCATCAACTGCAGGTATTTGTATCTCCGGGATATTATTTGTCATTAATATCTGGATATTGATTGACAACAGAGAGAAATACAAAGCTTTGGTCGGATAAATGAGGATTGATAGTTTCTATCAATCTTCACTTACTATTATCATTTACACAAATGCGCTGAATCCCGTAATCGATCTTCCTACGATGAGCGAGTTGATTTCTTTTGTTCCTTCGTAAGAATAAATCGCTTCAGCATCCGCTACAAATCTTGCGACATCATATTCCAGAAGAATCCCATTTCCGCCCATCACTTCCCGGGCTCTGGAAACAATATCACGCGTTCTTAATGTACAGAATACTTTTGCCAAAGAAGCATGTTCATCTTTTAAAATGCCTTCATCCTGCATTTCCGATAATCTGAACACCATGGTTTGCATCGCTGTAAGATTGGATAACATTTCTACCAGATGCCCCTGAATCATCTGGAATGAAGCAATAGGTTTACCGAATTGTTCTCTAGTCCGAGTATAGGCTAAAGCGCTTTCATAAGCTCCTCTTGCACATCCTGTTGCCATCCATGCCACTCCGGCTCTTGTCATTCTCAATACTTTTCCTGTATCTTTAAATGAATTGGCATTTTGTAAGCGGTTTTCTTCTGTAATCACACAGTCTTTCAATGTGATTAATCCGTTCTGAACAATGCGAAGAGCCATTTTTCCTTTGATTTTCTCTACAGAATATCCAGGATTATCTTTTTCTACAATAAAGCCTTTTACTTCTCCGCTATCTAAATCTCTAGCCCAAATGATCACCAGATCTGCAAAAGTGGCATTTCCTATCCATTTTTTCTGCCCATTTAACACCCAGCCTTCTTCTGTCTTTTTACATGTTACGGTAAGTCCTCCTGCCGCTCCTGAACCTACCTCCGGTTCTGTAAGACCAAAAGCTCCTATTTTTTCGAATTTTTGCATTTGTGGAAGCCATTTTTGCTTTTGTTCTTCTGAGCCACAGATGTAGATAGAACCCATTGCCAACCCGGATTGTACTCCGAAAAAAGTAGCAATAGAGGCATCAATTCTTGCCATTTCCATCGCAATAACTCCTTCCATCAGAAAAGGCATTCCTGGACAGCCATATCCTTCGTAGGTAACTCCGCAGATATCCAGTTTTTGAAATTTAGGAATCAATTCAAAAGGAAATTCGTCTCTGAGCCAGTAATGATTTACTAAAGGTTTTACTTCTTTTTCCATAAAAGCTCTTACTTTCAGTTGAATTTCTCTTTGCTCAGGGCTTAAAGTATGGTATATATCATAAAAGTCGCCATCAATAGGAGGAAGCTCTTTCTTTTTCTTATCGGTATCCAGCATTTTCATGAGTCCGGAGAGCTGTTTATCATCTAGTTTTGAAAAATTATGCATCAGCTTAGGTAAATCTACTTTTTGAGAAATGGCACTTAGCTGATCGAAATCTATGGAAGTAAACAACCCAATAGCATTTCTGATTTTAGAAAAGGTATTTGACATAATGATAATTGTGATTTTGGTTTGTAAAAAGATAAGCAAAAATTACTCCGAAAACAAAAGCATACATTTTCCGCTATTTTACAAATCAATGATATTCAAGTAATTAAAATACAAAATTACCTTTACAAGTTTTTTACGTCTAATTTTCAAAAGTTACAAAGTATCCTTTCTGAACTTTGACTCAAGCAAAATCTCAAAAATCTTACGCTATGAAAACAACTTACATCAAATTATCATTATCAGCAGTTCTTTTATTAGGAATTTATTCATGTAAAAAAATGGATGCGTCTTCCGAAAGTGAACTTAAAAGCTATGAAGTTGCAGATTCTGCAGCAGCGACAATAGCAGACAGTGTTTCCTCTGCTGCCAGCATGGAAGTAAAAGATAAAAAGTTTATCAAAACAGCTGACATCAATATGGAAGTGAAGGATGTTTATAATGCGACCATTTCAATTGAAAAATCTGTTCAGGAACTTGGAGGTTTTGTTACCAAAAGTAATCTTCAAAGTAATGTAATGTCTGAAGAAACTTACAATACGTCTGATACGGAAGCAATGCTCATTAAAAAATATCAGACTGAAAACACAATGCAGGTGCGAGTTCCTACTGAAAAACTAGGTGACTTTTTAACCTCCATTAATACCAATAAATTATTTCTTAATTCAAGATCCATTAATGCGGAAGATGTAACTGCTAATATTAAATATTCGGAACTGGAAGCGAAAAGAAATCAACAGACTTCTGAAAATATCGAAAAGATAAAAACGAATAAAGATAAAGTAGCCCTTGATAATGACAACATGGCTGAAGGAAATCTTCAAAAACTCAATGTCATGAACATGGCTGATCATCTTAAATACAGCACTGTTGATATTTATATCAAGGAACCTAAGCTTCGTATTGCAGAAATTGCAGTCACCAATACAAAAAGTATTGACAATAAATACAGATATAATTTTATCTATGATGCAAAAGACGGGTTTGTGTATGGGTTTTATTTAATACAGAAAATCATTGTAGGACTTATCAATATCTGGCCAATTTTAATAATCGCAGGAGCATTGGTTTATTTTTTAAGAAAAAGAAAATCAGTAAAACCTGAGCTCCCAAAAAGCCAAGACTAAGCGCATCTAACCAAATGGTTATCAACATAATTTTAGATTTTACAACCTCCTGTTTGCGGGAGGTTTTTATTTTTTTCAAAAAAAACTGTAACGATTATAATACTCCCCTTACCTACTGTTTAAAAGAACAGAAAATCAAAAAATCAATAATATGAAAACTTTAATTAAACTTGGATTTGCCGCATTATTATCAATGAGTTCTATCACTACAAACGCACAAAAAAAAGAACACAGACAACAACAGTCTTCTATGGGAAGTATCCGGAAATGGTCTTTCGAAACCATCCTATATTGCAGGAACATTTCATGTCTTATGCAGCAAAGATTTCGAGATCAAACCTAAGGTTTGGAATGCACTCAACAAGGCTGAGAATTTTGTAATGGAAATTAATTATACAGATCAAAACGAAATGCTTGCTATGCAGAAAATGATGAATGCAGATCAAAAAATATCTGAACAATTGACACCGGCAGAAGCTACAGAACTGAATAATGTACTTGCAGATTACGGAACTGATCTGAAGAAAGTAGATAACCACAGCCCACAGGCACTATATACTCTTATTGCAACGAAAGCGATTCCCTGCCCTCAAAATGAAGTGAAAATGTATGAAATCGAATTGTTAAAAAAAGCACTGGAAGAGAAAAAAAGGATAGCTGGTCTGGAAAAAGTAAATGATCAGATCTATGCAATAGGAAAAGCATACAATCTGAAAGAAACAATATCCCAGCTAAAGCTTGGTAATGAATACAGTATTGCATCCAAAAAAATGACTGAAGCATTTAAAAATGAAAATCTGAAAGATCTCGACCAGCTTATCAAAGATCCAAGATTTATGAATAAGGAACAGGAAAAATATGTTTTAACTGACCGAAATAATAAATGGGTAGAAACAATGCCACAAATCATGAAGGATAAAAGTACTTTCTTTGCAGTGGGAAGCGGACACCTTTTGGGAGAAAATGGATTAATTCATCTCCTGAAATCAAAAGGATACACCGTAAAGCCAGTGACTCAATAATCATCAACCTAACCATGAAATTACTGTGAGTAATCCAACTGAAACCGCCTTTCTAAAGCTTGTTAATCAGCACAAAGGTATTTTATACAAAGCTTCCCGGATCTATGCAGATTCTCTGGAAGACCGGGAAGATCTCCAGCAGGAAATCCTCATCCAGCTTTGGAAATCTTATCAAAACTTTAAAGGAAACAGCGAATTTTCCACATGGATGTATCGTGTCGCTATCAATACTGCGATTACTTTTTTAAAAAAGGAAAAACAGAGGTCTAAAAACCATGCGGATACTCCACAACATTTTGAGGTACAACAAGAGGATTATAACCCAGCCAAGGATAAGCAACTTGAAATTTTCTACCATGCCGTACAGGAACTTAATTCCCTGGAAAAAGCCGTCATATTTTATTTCATGGAAGGAATGTCACATAAAGAAATCGGAAGTAATCTTGGATTAAGTGAAGGAAATGCACGGGTAAAACTCAACAGAACAAAAGAAAAAATACAACAAATCATAAAAAAATCAGGTTATGAACTTTGATCAATTAAAAGAACAATGGAATAATGAGGACGGAAACGTTAATATTCCTGACAATATAGAACAGCTAAAGGAAAGTAAACATCCTATTGAAAAAATTCAGAAAAGTATGAAAAAGGAATTTCCAATGCAGGTGATTGCTATTATTCTGATCGGGCTTTTCCCTTTTCAACTAGGTTTCCCGACATCACAATATATTATTTATTATATATCTTACACCATGATGGTGGTTATATCAACATATTATCTGTATGGATTTTATAAATTTTATAAACAAACGGAGCTTTACACAGGAAACACCAAAAACAGCCTTTGGAAGATCTACCACGAGCTTAGATTGAATATGGAAAGATACCAGTCATTCGGGTTTTTACTGCTTCCACACTTCTTGGTTACTATTGGATTGGCAATTTATAATGTTTTGGAGAAAAAAGGAAAAAGCCTTTCTGAGCTCACAAATACAAGTCAGTCAGCCTTAATTCTTGCTGTTTTAATAGGGACCCTATCCGTAGTTGTAAGTGTAATTCTATGGACAAAATACTTCTATGGAAGACATGCTAAACAATTAGAAAATATTCTGAATGAAATGGATGAATAATTTTTCGAAAAAACATTTTTAAGAAGGTAAAAATAAACCTCAGAGCAATTCTGAGGTTTTGTTTTTTAAAAAATTGTTATTTATCATCATCAAATTTATCTGAGGTTTTATTTTTCCTTAAATTTGCAGATCAGAAATAAAGTGTTATGGATTTCTAAAGATTTGATCCGATATACTCTTTTCTGAACTATAAATTCCCAAAACATGCTATCAAAAATAAACCCAATACAAACCAACAGCTGGAAAGCCCTTGACGAACATTTTGCAGGAAGTGACCTTGAACTAAGAAGTCTGTTCCAGTATAACCCAAACCGTTTTAATGAATTCTCTTTACAAAAGGATAACTACCTTTTTGATTATTCTAAAAACCTGATCGATTCCAGAACTAAAGATCTTTTATTGCAACTGGCAGAAGAATGCCAGCTTAAAGATGCTATTGCAAAGATGTTTTCCGGGGATAAAATCAATGAAACCGAAGGAAGAGCAGTACTTCATACCGCATTAAGAGATTTTTCAGATCGTGAAATTTTGGTAGACGGGGAAAATATAAAGCCACAGATCAAAAGAGTACTGGATCACATGAAAGCTTTCTCTGAAAAGATTATTTCTGGAGAGCATAAAGGTTTCAGTGGAAAAGACATTACCGATGTTGTGAATATCGGAATCGGAGGTTCTGACCTTGGTCCGGTGATGGTGTGTTCTGCTTTAAAGCATTTTAAAACAAGACTTAACGTTCACTTTGTATCGAATGTGGACGGAAATCATATTGCAGAGGTTGTGAAAAACCTTAATCCTGAAACTACATTATTCATCGTTGCTTCCAAAACATTTACCACTCAGGAAACAATGACTAATGCAAATTCTGCTAAAGACTGGTTCTTAAAGGCAGGAAAACAGGAAGACGTAGCAAAACACTTTGTTGCTTTATCTACCAATATTGAAGCTGTAAAAAACTTCGGAATCGCGGAAGAAAACATTTTCGAATTCTGGGACTGGGTAGGCGGAAGATACTCTCTTTGGAGTGCAATCGGTCTAAGCATCGTATTGGCAGTAGGATATGAAAACTTTGAACAGCTTTTAAAAGGAGCTTTTGATACGGATCAACATTTTCAGACTGCAGATTTTTCTGAAAACGTTCCGGTATTAATGGGACTTTTGGGAATCTGGTATCGTAATTTCTATGCCGCAACAAGCTATGCTATTCTTCCTTACTCACAATATCTTGACAGATTTGCTGCTTATCTTCAACAGGGAGATATGGAAAGCAATGGCAAATGTGTAGACAGAAACGGAGAATTCGTAGAATATGAAACAGGACCAATCATCTGGGGAGAGCCTGGAACGAACGGACAGCATGCTTTTTATCAATTGATTCACCAGGGTACAGAATTGATTCCTGCAGATTTTATTGCATACGCGAAAAGCAGTAATAAAGTTTCTGATCATCAGGATAAATTATTAGCAAACTTCTTCGCTCAGACAGAAGCTCTTGCCTTCGGTAAAACAGAAGAAGAAGTGGAAGAAGAGCTTACTAATGCAGGAAAATCCGATGAAGAAATTGACAGACTATTAAACTTCAAGGTCTTCCATGGAAACACGCCTACTAACTCTATATTATTCAAGGAATTAACTCCTTTTTCATTAGGACAATTAATTGCTCTGTATGAACATAAAATCTTCGTTCAGGGGGTTATATGGAATATTTTCAGCTTCGATCAGTTTGGTGTTGAACTAGGTAAAGTACTGGCTAATAAAATATTACCTGAGCTTGAAAGCAATGAGACCATAAATTCACATGATAGTTCTACCAATGGATTGATTAACTATTATAAAGAATTTAAATAGTAAAAAAGAAAGTAAAAATAAATCTAAATAAAAGTAAAAAGTAAAAATGGCAGAAATTCTTGACGGACTTAAAGTATCCAAGGAAATAAAAGCTGAGATCAAAGCTGAAGTGGAAAAAATCCTTGCAAGCAAAAGAAGAGCTCCGCACCTTGTAGCAATCCTTGTGGGAAACAACGGTGCAAGTAAGGCTTACGTAAATGCTAAAGTGAAAGACTGCGAAGAGGTAGGGTTCCAATCAAGCTTAATCAAATTTCCAAGCACAGTTTCAGAATCTGAACTATTGGAAACAATTGATGAACTGAATAAATCTAAAGCAGTTGACGGATTTATCGTTCAGTTGCCTTTACCGGATCAGGTAGATCAGGAGAAAATCATCAATGCTATTGATCCAAGAAAAGACGTGGATGGGTTCCACCCTGAAAACTTTGGAAAAATGGCTCTTGAAATGGATACTTTCTTACCTGCTACCCCTTTCGGAATCTTAACATTATTGGAAAGATATAATATTGAGACTAAAGGAAAAGACTGTGTAATCATCGGAAGAAGTAAAATTGTAGGAAGACCAATGAGTATTCTTATGGGAAGAAAAGATTTCCCGGGAAACTCTACTGTAACTCTTACCCACTCATATACTAAGGACATCGAAGAATATACTAAAAAGGCAGACATCGTTATTACCGCTTTGGGAGATCCTCACTTCTTAAAAGGAGAAATGATCAAGGAAGGTGCTGTAATTGTAGACGTTGGTATTACAAGAGTAGATGATGATTCTCCAAAAGGATATTACCTTGCTGGTGACGTAGACTTTGACAGCTGCGCAGCAAAAGCAAGCTGGATCACACCAGTACCCGGAGGAGTAGGACCAATGACGAGAGCGATGTTGATGAAAAACACCATCATTGCTTATAAAACTTCGGTCTATAACGACTAATTTTAAAATGAATAAAGAACAAGATATTTTATTAAAAGAAGGTAAAATGCTCCCTGTGATGGAGCATTTTTACACTTTACAGGGAGAAGGAGCACACACTGGAAAAGCCGCTTATTTTATAAGATTAGGAGGCTGCGATGTCGGGTGTCATTGGTGCGATGTAAAGGAAAGCTGGGACCCAGCACTTCACCCGTTGATGGATGCTGTAGAAATTGCAGAAACCGCGGCTAAACATTGTAAAACAATAGTTCTTACAGGTGGAGAACCTCTAACGTGGAACCTGGAAATCCTTACCTCTAAACTAAAGGAACTTGGATGTACCATTCACATTGAAACTTCTGGCGCCTATCCAATGAGCGGACATTTGGACTGGATCACTCTTTCACCAAAGAAAACAGGACTTCCAAAAGAAGAAATTTATCAAAAGGCTCACGAGCTTAAAGTAATCGTTTTCAATAATCATGACTTTGCATTTGCACAAGAACAGGCTGCAAAAGTTTCAGAAAACTGCAAGCTTTATCTTCAAAGTGAATGGAGCAAGCGAGATGATATGTATCCTAAAATTACGGACTTCATTTTGGAGCATCCGGAATGGCAGGCATCCGTTCAGACCCATAAATATCTGAATATCCCATAAAAAGATGTACATTAGCTAGCCGTTTCCGTAATAACCTTGATAGATGCAGAGAATTCGATACTCTAGATACCTGAAATCAATCATTATTTTGCTTGACCTCATGGTTATTGCATCTATCTTCATATTCTTTTTTATAAGCAGAAACGAGAACCTAAGATACCATAAAGAAACCTGGTATCAAAACACCTTTTCCCTTATTCTCATATTTTTGTTTTGGGTACTCCTGAGTGGTAGAACAAAAATATATAATATCCCGAGAAACTTAACCTATACTTTGTATCTTGAAAGGCTTTTGGTACACTTTATATTCTTTATTCTGGGCGTTCTGCTTATCGGAAAGGTCAGCAATAATGTATTTTTTAATTCAGATATATACTGGCTTTCATTTTATCTGTTTATCTTCATTTTTCTGGCAAAATCACTCATTTATTTTTCCATTAAATACCTGAGATCTTTAGGGGTAAACTACAGGAACATTATGTTTTTAGGAGATGGTGATTCTACTGAGATCTTAAAAAATATATTTAAAGATCGTAAAGATTATGGATACAGGATATTTGAACACGAAAATAAAGATATTAATGCTGATGAATTAGTTAATCTCTGGAAAAAAAACGGAATTCATACCCTGTTTCTATCTACAGAAAACTCCTATGATGAAAGATCAGAATCTGAAATTTTCAGATTGGCAGAAGAGAATAAGGTTCATATTTCACTGATTCCGAGTATTACTCAAAGTGATTTTTTCCTTTATGATTTAGCTTATATTCAGACCCAGCCTGTTCTTAATCAGGCAAGATACCCATTGGATTATTATTCCAATTTTCTGATGAAAAGAGCATTTGACATTATCTTTTCAATATTGGTAATGGTTTTTGTTTGTTCATGGATGTTTCCGATTATTGCCCTCTTGATTAAAATGACTTCAAAAGGACCGGTTTTTTTCCTTCAGAAAAGATATGGTTTCCATGAAGAGGTATTTAACTGTATTAAATTCCGGACAATGGTGGTAAACAATGAATCCACAACAAAAACCACCAGTGAAAATGATTCAAGAATAACTTCTATAGGTAAATTTTTGAGAAAAACCAGCCTTGATGAACTTCCACAGTTTATCAATGTATTGAAAGGGCAAATGTCTGTTGTAGGACCCCGTCCCCATATGCTGGCTGTTGATAATTATTATAAACCAAAAATCGGAAGATACAGTTTAAGAAGTATGGTAAGCCCCGGTATTACTGGTCTTGCACAGGTAAACGGACTTCGCGGAGATTTTGGTGATGTGGAAGTGGAGATGAAAAAACGTGTATTGGCTGATGCCTTTTATGTAAGGAACTGGAGTTTTGTTCTGGATCTTGTGATTATATTAAAAACGGTCCTTCTTGTAATTGGGGGCGATAAAAACGCAAAATAAAGCTGGGATCATGGTTAGAATAATTTTAACATTTTCCGGACTTCAGTCTTCAATTCAACCCTAGCCTATTTCAATAAAAAAGTCTAATTTAGCAGTATGTTAAAAAAGTTTTTCACAGCAATAGGGGAATACATTATCCTTTTAGGAAAATCCCTGCAGAAACCCCAGAAAATGAGGGTTTTTTGGAAGCTGTTCATGAGAGAAATTAATGATTTGGGAGTAAATTCTTTCGGACTTGTAGTCTTCACATCAATATTCGTGGGGGCTGTAGTTGCTATTCAAATGTTTAATAACTTTGATGCTTCTTCTTTTCCTATCCCGCCTTCATTTGTAGGATATGCAACAAAAGCGGTACTTGTACTGGAGTTTGCACCTACCATCATCAGTTTAATTTTAGCAGGTAAAGTAGGTTCATACATTGCCTCAAGTATTGGAACGATGAGGGTTTCCGAACAGATTGATGCGTTGGATATTATGGGAGTAAACTCACCCAACTTTTTGATATTTCCGAAAATCATTGCCTGTATGATTTTTAATCCCCTTCTTATTGCTATTAGTATCGTATTTGGTATTGGTGGAGGTTATATTGCCGGGATTTTAACAGGTAACTGGACGGAGAATGACTATATTGTAGGGATTCAGATGTATATGCCGAATCTGTTTATCTATTATGCATTTACCAAAACCATAGTTTTCGCATTCATTATTGCCACAGTACCATCCTATTTCGGATACTTTGTGAAAGGAGGATCGTTGGAAGTAGGTAGAGCAAGTACACAAGCTGTGGTATGGACAATGGTTTTTATTATCATTTCCGAGTTAATTTTAACCCAATTAATATTAAGCTAATGATTGAGGTAAAAGATCTTAAGAAAAATTTTGGCGATGTTGAAGTACTTAAGGGAATTTCAACGTCATTTGATAAAGGAAAAGTAAATCTCATCATTGGGCAAAGTGGTTCTGGAAAAACAGTATTCCTTAAAAGCTTATTGAATGTTTATATGCCGTCATCAGGAGAAATTCTGTTTGATGGACGCGATGTGAATACGATGAACCGTGAAGAGAAACAGCATCTTCGCTCAGAAATCGGAACCGTATTCCAGGGAAGTGCATTGTTTGACTCTTTAACAGTGGAGGAAAACATTATGTTCCCACTGGATATGTTTACCAATCTTACTTACAGAGAGAAAAAGAAAAGAGTTTTTGAGGTAATCGGAAGAGTGCATCTTGATAAGGCTGAAAGAAAATATCCGTCTGAAATATCAGGAGGAATGCAGAAAAGGGTGGCTATCGCAAGGGCTATTGTAAACAATCCCAAATATTTATTTTGTGATGAGCCCAACTCAGGGCTAGACCCTTATACCTCCAAAATCATCGATGATCTCCTATATGAGATTACTAAGGAATATAATACAACAACCATCATCAATACGCATGACATGAACTCTGTAATGACGATTGGCGAAAAAATTGTATACCTAAGACTCGGAATCAAAGAATGGGAAGGGAATAAGGACATCCTGATCACTGCAGGCAATAAAAACCTGATTGACTTCGTTTATTCTTCAGAACTATTCAAAGAACTGAGAGAATATTTACTTGAAAATAATAAAACGATTGAGAATACAAAATTAGACGATAATGAAAAAGGTACTTAGTATAGCGTTAATAGGGTTTTCAATGTGGGCTTCTGCACAGATTTCACTGGCAGGTAAAGCAAACTTAATCTTTCCTACCGGCTCACCTTCATGGTCCAACATTAAAGGAACAGTGACTGATGCCGTAGAGGGAACAGGGAAAAACAATGTAGGATTCAACGTGGGTCTTTCATTAAAGGTAGGATTGCCTACTTCATTATTCTTAATGCCGGAGGTTTATTACACTCACTTTAAGAATGAATTCACTACTGAAAATACGACTTTTGATGTAAAAAGCAACCGTATCGACGTTCCTGTTCTTTTAGGATATAACGTTTTAGGAAATATGCTTGGGGTATTTGTAGGACCTGTAGGAAGCTTTAATCTGAGTAAAGACAACACTTACAATGATTTCAAGGAAAATGCAAAAAATGACTTTACAGTAGGATATCAATTCGGGGCACAGCTTGAAATCAAAAAGCTTATTGTAAATGCAAGATATGAAGGTGCATTCAGCAAGGATGAAAGAAATTTTATCAACAGAGTTTCCGGTTCGGAAATCAGATATGATAACAGACCTAATTTATTTATGCTAGGGCTGGGATATAAATTTTAATCAACACTCGAAAATAACAACTTTAAAAATCCTCAAATTTTATATTTGAGGATTTTGATTTTGATTATCAAGTTCAGCCTGACGTTTTGCAATATCAGCTGCCTGTTTCTCCAGTTCTTCTTTTTCTTTCTGAAGCTGTTTGAATTCTTTTTTCTTTTGTTCAGCCTTTATAGCACTTCCTTTACTTACATATCCTACCATACCTCCGATGATCAGCCCGATACCTACTCCAGCCATCATTCCCATGACATGAGAAATTCTGATCTGCTCTACAGCAAAATCAGTAGTAAGATAAAAAAGCAATGCTGAAACAGCTAAAAGGATAAGTCCGGTAATTGATAAACTCTTCATAATATTGTGTTTAAGTGATTATATTTAAAAAGCCTTATCAAATTTACTAAAAATTAATAAGCCTTTCCCCGGGAATAGATTTTAATTCTGTGAATGTTTTAATAACCATTTTATTTCACAAAACTTTCTCTTCCCATAAAAAACAATTATAAACAAAAAGAAGGACTTAATTTCATCAACCAGTCCTCCCTCTCTATAATAAGCAATAAGCTATATTTTTCCTCCCGCAGCCTTATAATACTCTAAAGCCTTTGGTAAGTCTTTGTTAATATCCGAGATTCTTGTTTCCGGATTAGGGTGAGTTGACAAGAATTCCGGTTGTCTTGCTCCTGAAGAAGCAGCTTCCATTCTATTCCAGAAAGGAATTGCAGCTCTTGGATCATATCCAGCCATAGACATCAGGTAAAGCCCCATTTCATCAGCTTCTGACTCCTGACCTCTACCATATTTCAATAAGGCAACCTGAGATCCGATAGGATATACTTTCTGGAAAACACTTGCCCATTGAGCATTTGAAATAGCTCCTCCAAGAATAGCTCCTCCGTACTGAGCCATCATCGCTTGTGAAATTCTTTCGTTTCCGTGACCAGCCAGTGCGTGGGAAACCTCATGTCCCATTACTACAGCAAGTCCGTTGTCATCTTTTGTAATTGGTAAAATTCCTGTATAAACAGCTACTTTACCTCCAGGCATACACCATGCATTTAGTTCATTACTTTGCAAAAGAGCAAATTCCCAGCTGTAATTGGCAAGATCTGCTGATCTTCCTATACTCTGGTAATATCTTTCCGCTGCGCTTTTTATTCTGTTTCCTACATTTACCACTCTCTTTGCATCTGCTGTTCCGGTAATAAGCTTACCTTTAGACAATGTCGTTTTGTATTCCTGTGCAGACATTGTTAAAATTTCTGAATTATTCGCCAACTGTAAAGACGACCTTCCGGTAATCGGGTTGGTAGTACAAGCAGCAATCGACAGAGCGAATGCTCCAAATCCTAATAGATGTGTAACTTTCATAGTTTGAGTGTTAATAATTCAACCTTAACAATTTTTATTCCAAAATATTCCAGAAAGAATATATTTGCATACATTTTGCTGTTTAAATTTAATTAATTTATATCAATCATGAAAAAGTATATTTCTCTTCTGATGATTTTCGGGGCATTGTTCTTTTTTCAGAGCTGTGCATCCCAGGGTTCTTCAGATCCTGCAGTAGTGAATACGTTGGTAGATTCCCAGGAGTTTACATTCTATGCACAAAGAGCGAATCCCACGAATTATGATGTCATCAATGTCATGAATTCGATGCCGAATTCAACGTCTACCAGAATGTTGAACTTAAACGGAGATTATACTATTGATGTTACTAAAAATAGTGTAGACGTAGTATTACCTTACTTCGGAAGATTATTTAATCCTACTTACGGAAACACGAATGACAACGGATACAGATTCACTTCAAAGGACTTCACCGTTGATAAAACTCAGAACAAAAAAGGCACATGGATTGTAAAAATCAAGCCTAATGATGTAAAAACTACACAAGAGATCATTATAGAAATCTTCAAAAGCGGTAAAGCATTTGTTGCTATAAAAAGTAATGATAGACAACCGATTTCTTATGACGGATATATTTCTAAAATAGAGGTAAAACATGAAAAAGAAAAACTTTAATGTCTGTTTTCACCCGATAAAAATTTTTCAACAAATAATTTTGCTTCAGTGCTTGGATTGGAAACCATCTCTGAAGCATTTTTTTTATGCATCTGATAGGCTTCTTCTACTGTATTGCTTTTCTTCATCAGGGATAAAATGTATTCCTGAACCCAATATTCAAACCGTTTTTCTGCCTGCTGGGTTCGAACCTCATCAAATCTTCCCTCTTTCTTTTTAAGCTCTATAAATTCTGAAATTTTATCATAAACATCCTGTAATCCTTCATTTTTTAAAGCAGAACCCAATAATACAGGAATTTTCCAGCCTTTTTCTTTAGGTGGAATAAAATCCAGCGCTCTTTTTAGTTCAAGTCTTGTATTTTTTGATTTCTGAAAATTATCCTGGTCTACTTTATTGATAAAAATGACGTCAACCATTTCCATAATTCCTCTTTTTATTCCCTGAAGTTCATCTCCACCACCGATAATTTTAAGGAATAAGAAAACATCGGTAATATCAGCGACCAAAACTTCTGACTGCCCCACTCCAACGGTTTCAATTAAAATATAATCATAGCCTGCAGCTTCACAGATCATCATTGTCTCGAATGTTGTATTGGCGACTCCTCCTAAAAATCCTGAACTCGGAGAGGGGCGGATAAATGCATTTTCTTCTTTGGCAAGCTCTTCCATACGGGTTTTATCCCCGAGAATACTTCCTTTGTTGATTGAAGAACTTGGGTCAATGGCAAGAACAGCAACTTTTTTACCCTGAGCAATTGCCAATCTACCGAAACTTTCAATGAATGTAGATTTTCCGGCACCAGGGACCCCTGTTACTCCAACTCTTACGGAATTTCCCGTTAAAGGCATAATTCTTTTCAGAAGATCTTCCGCCTGTATTCTGTGCTCAGCCTTTTTACTTTCAACTAAAGTAATAGCTTTCGCGATCAGGCGTTTGTTTCCTGATTTTATTCCTTCTGTTAGTTCTTCTGTAGAAAATTTCATTGATTCAAAATTAATAATTAAAATGGGAATGGTCAATAGCTGGTATCCAATGAAAAGACAAAAGCTTGAATTCTTTTGATTTCACATTTATATTTGTATTAATTTAATTTTTATTTCTTCTAAATTAAAACTACAACACGCTGTATCAACGGGTTCCGGAATTTATTACATTTGTTATATATCAAAATAAGAAACATGAAAAAACTCATTGCTGCGGCATCGTTTACTGCTATCCTTTTAGTTTCCTGTACTCCAAAAGCATCTACTGCTGCTACAGCCGGAACTTCAACATCTACTGCTGAAGAGATCGCTCAGGGAAAAACTATTTTTGAGAATTCTTGTGGAAAATGTCATAAGCTACCTGATCCTGCTTCACATAATTCTGTACAATGGGTAGGTATTATGAATGCAATGGCTCCAAAGGCAAAGCTTACGGATGACCAGCACAAATGGGTTTATGATTACATTGTTTCTGTGAAAAAGTAATTCACCAAACAAATAAAGGTATGAAAAAACTAATCTTAAGCGGTATTGCAGCATCAGCATTCCTGATTTCCTGCGGACCAAAAAGTACGGCTGTAACAGGACCGAAGTATACCTCATCCGAACAGTTGGCTCAGGGAAAGACCATTTTTGAAAATTCCTGTTCAAAATGCCATAAACTGCCGGAACCCACCAAGCATGATAATCAGGGCTGGATCAATACACTGAGCAGAATGGCTCCTAAAGCCAAACTTACTGATGATCAGCATCAAATGGTGTATGATTATCTGATCTCTGTAAATAAAAAATAAGCTTTCCAAGGAAAGCTTATTTTTTTTTCTTTTATGGTAAAAATTTATCTTACAATCAGTTTTTCTGTTTGTACTTTATCACCCTGCTGAATATGTACCATATAAATTCCTTTTACAAATCCTTTTGTAGAAATTGCCTTTTTTGAAACAGAATCTCTGGAATCTGAAAATACAAGCTTACCATATATATCAAATACTCTTATCATTATTTCCTTAGAAGAATAATCTGTATTTCCTACAAAAAACTCGTCATAAGTCGGATTAGGGAATACTATAAATTTTCTTTCTTCTTTAGCGTTTTTGGAAACTAAAGAAACAATACATTCCTGAGGTACCGTAAAATCTTCTACCTGATCATCACTAAGATGACCAGCTCCTGCAGAGGCTCCTAGTCCAAGACCTCTTTTCGCAAATGTGTTCCATATCATACATTGGTCTGCTCCTGCATTTCCTATAGCATCTGCTTCAAGAATAGCATTTCTTCCATCTATAAAGGATGGATTACAGGGTTGTAATTTCAGACCATCCATTATAATTTGTAAAACTCTTGCATTTCCTGAAGTTGTATTGGCAATGACATCACTGTTATATCCATATTTCTCAATATACTTCCAGGTAAGATCCCATAGCATGGTAGCCCAAACAAAACCTATTTCATGAGAGTTAAAAGCTTCATTAGTTTTTGCATAGGTATAATTGTTTACACTAAAATCCGGAGAATATTTTGCCATTCTTATGCCTCCTCCTGTGGTGGGTTCTGCATTCATGTAAGTTCCTAATCCTCTTGCCATACCTGAAGTATCACCTGGTCTTGCTGTAAGTAATAAAGCGAAATAATCTGACCAGCCTTCTCCCATCTGTTCAGCAGAATTAAGGCAGTTATATCCCTGTCCCGTCAATCTGTCTGAAATACCATGTCCAAATTCATGGGTGACAATTCCGTTATCCAAGCTTGAGTGTTTAAAACCTTTATAATCAAAGTTTAAGGTAGCATTTACCGTTACTCCAGAATTTAGCTGATTCATCAGATTTTCTCCTTCTACTTTTCCCATCATAATGGAGGGAATATTGATAGGTCCTGCTGTATTATCATTGGGCATTGTAAATGGAATTACACTTAAGGGATTATAAATAATTGCTCCAATAGCTCCTGCCTCCTCCATTCGTTTTACTTTGCTTGCGTAGGTACATGTTCCTCTTTTTGCAAATCCTATCTTGCCGTTCATACTTCCTGCGACCAAAGGGCTGCATGCATCATCAGGGATAGAAAGCATTACATCACCTGTTACAGCCTGCCCGCTTAATAGAAGAGATCCAAAATCAGCTCCTGCCGTTATCGCTTTAGGTCTATTGACCATTGATGCCGGAGAATTATACTGATATCTTATAATAGGATCATTGGCGGTTTCTATTCTGTCCCAAAGATACATCTGCATTCTTGGAGCCTCAGAAATAGGAGTTCCGTTCACCATCATTTCGTATCCGGAATTAAAAAATGCATTATTAAGACCACTTCCATCGAAAGCTTCCGCTCTTACTGCATCATTCCCTATTCCTCCTTTCCCGAAATTATTGGTCTGAAAGTTCCTTGCTGTTTCTGTAAATCCAAATCTATAGAAGATATCATGCAACTTATTATTCATATAAAACAGATTTGTAATTGCGGCATCTCGGTAAGCCATAGGATTCTCATTCCGTCCATCAGCGAAGGGAAAATTAAAATTAAGACTGCTTCCGCCATCAGGGGAATATCCCGGAGTATCTGTATTATCCTGATCTGAATAAGCATAAGCATTATTCCCTCGTGTATTAGTATAATTATTTGTGCCGTCAGAATGCCATCCTTCAGGGGATGCGGTTTGGTCCCAGGGGTTATTAACGATTGACCGGGCACCAAATGACGGAGCCTCAAGGGGTAAAGGAAAGACATTATAGGAGGCTGCTGAAGGGGATAACGTTTTGTCTTTATTGATCTCAACAGATGACAATGGTTCTAAAACCGGCTTTATTAGGTCATTATCAGAGCTATTACTAAAATTACAGTAATGCGTTTGATTTGTTTTCTGTAAGATTTCTCCTGTTTCTGCTTCTGCAACTACATGCCATACATCCGAAGATCTTTTATCTTTAACCATCATCTCTTTGGCAAGAATAAATAACCCGTTATTTTCAAAGTATATATCAGGAAGGTAAGTGATATTCATTACTTCTTTCAACCCGAGTCTCTGTTTTACAATTTCTTCTGAAAACTGAGTTTTAGGCTGTTTTAATCCGGCAATCGTAATGTTTCTGCTGAAAGCATTTTTTTCAGAAAGTATTTTACCTTCTTTGATGAGTACTTTTCCTAATGCATTATATACTCTTATCCCATTAAAGGTCTGCTGTATATTTACAATATTTACACCCAAACTCTTGGAATTATCTTCATTTAAAATAATAATTCCGCTTTTATCGCTACTGCTATTCTTTTGAGTCAATACCTCCTGTTTTTGGTAATATTCTTTAATAACATCTAAAGTATTCTGTGCTTTAACAGGATTCGAGAAAAAAAATACAGCCATTGATACTGATAATAGACCTAATTTTGTGTTCATGGGATAGTTTTTATGTATAAAAATATAAATAAAAAAACATAATAACGAATAGATTTACAAGCATATACAAAAAAAAAGAAGACTTATTCAGCCTTCTCTGTTTGATTATTTTCAGGCATTTTCTCCTGAACCAGTTTTTCTCTGTCTTCCAGAATATCAAGTGTACTTCTGCAATAGCTAAAGGTTCTTGCTTCCTTGAGTATTTCTAAAGCCTTTTTATGATCTCCTTTCCTTTCGAATAAAAGTGATTTACAGTTTAGAATTTCCGCTTTATCAATTCCTTTTATTTTTAAAGCGTATTCAATAAGTTTTTCTGCTTCTTCGTAATCTTCATTGCTTAAAAGACATTCAATATAAAATTTGGGTGTATTGACATTCGCTATATTACTTTGCATTGCTTCTTCAAAGTATTTTTTCCCTGTTTCATAATCTTTTAACACCTCTGCATACACTCTTCCCATAAGGCATAGGCTGTCTGCATCTTCCGGTTCATAGGAAAGTGCATAGTTCAAAGCATCCAGGCATTCGGACATATTGTAAGGGAAATAGTCCAGCGCTTCGAAATAGTATTTATTTTTAGTTAAGGTCATTGCAGTAATTTTTTAATTCGTTTTTAAGGTTATTTCTCTTTTTCTTAAAGGATTTATCCTGATGAATATTCTTAAAATCAGTTCCTAAAAATGTACGGATCGGATTGCCTCGCTCTACCTGTAAATGCTGGTTCCATGTTTCTTTTATTCTGTTTTCCAATTGCTGAATATAAGTGCTCAACACTTTTTCTTTTAATCTGATAATAGAGAGCTTTTTATTATTCAGTTGCGATCTTGTATCCTGTACAAATACGGATTCATTTGTAGGGATGTGAGTAGCGCGAACGGCTGTATTTACTTTATTAACATTCTGCCCACCACTTCCCTGACTTCTTGTTGTCTGAAACCTGATGTCTTTTTCATTGAAGTCAATGGTCTCAAAATTTTCTAATTCGAATATGCCAATAAACCATTTATTCCTCTTGTGTAGTTTTCTGAAAGTACTTTTCCCTTCCCAGCAGATGCTTCCCTGCCAGGTCTCCAGAAATTCTTTGATATTCTTTCCTTTTAAGAGTATACTTACTGATTTTACGGTCATATTTACATCGCCATTTTCACGGTGAATGATTTCGTAATCTATATTATTATCTTTTGTTTCTTCAAGAAAGGTTTTCAATACCTTGGATACAACCCACTGGCATTCTAAAGGACCTCTTCCAGAAGTTATCTGTATTAATTTTTCCATTGTTATTTTGGTATTTTGCTTAATAAAGGTTTACCAATGGGGGTTATACCCTTTTCCAATAATTCTTTTGCAGCTGTTACCGCCCAGCATTTGTCACTGGAATGAATATTCCTGTAGAATGAAAGCAGAACATCTGGTCTTACCACAGTAAACCCATTGGTTTCCACTGTCTCAAGATCATTCCTTTCAAAAAAATCAATCGTGATTCTATGAAACTTTTCATCTTCTGATTCTACTGTTTTTTCATATCGCCTGAAATTTTCTTTACTTGGCAAATGATCGTAACGGGTCCATACTTTCTGAAATCCGTCCTGTAAAAGGATTGTCACAACTTCAGCTACATTTTCTTTCCTTACAAAGACATCTATATCCTTATGATCATGGGCGTGTTTATATTCTGTATGTCCTTTTTCAGACATAAAATGCCATGCCCATCCTCCTGATATAATGACTTTATTCTTTATTTTTTCTAAAACTTCAAGTCCCAACTGAATTCTGCGTTCAGACCAGACTTCTCCGTATCTTTTTATATTATGAGGTGCTCCCATTTTTTTGTTTTTAATAATTGTTCATGCTCTATCTTTATTAAACCTTATAGGTTTTGAAAACCTATAAGGTTTGGATATCAGCACAAAACATTTCGTTTTAATGAATAGCCATTTATTTGTCCATTCTCACAATTCTTGGTTGAAATGTTCCCAGAATGTCTACCAATTCACTTTGCGCATTCATTACTTCATGAATATCTTTATATGCCATTGGGGCTTCTTCTGTATTTCCACCCATCAGTGTAACATCTTTTAGCTTCAATTCTTTTTTAATATCATTCTGAGTAAAAAGACTTCTGCATTCTCCTCTTGAGTGAGCTCTTCCTGCCCCATGTGAAGCTGAATTCAAAGAATCTGGATTTCCTTTTCCACGGACGATAAATCCTTTTGCCGTCATAGATCCGGGAATCATTCCCAGTTCATTTTCATTGGCTGGGGTAGCTCCTTTTCTGTGAACAATTACTTCTTTGCCATAGTGAGTTTCCTTCCATGCAAAATTGTGATGGTTCTCAATTCTAGCTTTTACTCTTCCGCCTACGGCTTTTACCAGTCTTCTGTGAATATCATCATGACATGCCGATGCATAGTCTCCCGCAAGATTCATGGCTGTCCAGTATTCCAAGCCGAGATGTGTACTTAAATCCAACCATGCAAACTGTTGTGCTTCTTTAGGTAACGGGCATTGATCAACTGCTACTCTTGAATAGTACTGAGCAATCTCAGCTCCCAGCCCTCTTGAGCCGCTATGAGAAAGGATTCCCAGATATTTTCCTTTTGGTAAACCGATCTGTTCATCTTCTTCTGTAATTTCTACTTCTCCGAATTCTACAAAGTGATTTCCGCCTCCTGAGGATCCCATTTGTTTAATGGCTTTACCTTTTAATCTTCGAAGAATCGGGATTAAGTCAAATGTGTCCCTATCGAAGATTTCATGGTCAATATGAGATTTATGAGTTTCATACATCCCAAATTTTGTATGTTCGGCAAGAGCTTTTTCATATTTATCTCTTGCTCCGTTCAGATATGAAACGGGAGTATCCAAAATACTAAGACTCATTCTACAGCCGATGTCCATTCCTACTCCGTAAGGAATTACGGCATTTTCTACAGCCAAAACGCCTCCAATCGGAAGTCCATAACCGCTGTGTGCGTCAGGCATCAATGCGCCTTGGGTAGAAATTGGCAGTTTCAAAGCTGTGTACAGCTGATTTTTTGCTTCTTCTGAAATATTATTCCCGAAGATCTGAAAACCTGCGCGCTGAGAGTTCAGCATTCTTTTTTCTGTTTTTTTGGATGAAAGCAAAGTTTCTGCAATCTGTCCGAAAGTAAGGTCTTTCTCAAAGTTCTCCGGATGAACCAGGATTTCTTTTAAAAGAGATTTTACATAATGAATGTTTTTGGTTGCAAAATTTCTTTTCATGACCTCCAAAGCAACGTTTACACTTTGATTATTTGGATAGCCCAGTTTTAATATATCTTTTCCTTTTAGTTTTAAATTTCCCATTGTTTTTGTTTTAAAAATCATCAGAACTACAAGTCCTGAAAACATTCTGCAATCTCTGTTGCAGACATTGTGCAGGTAAAGTATTTCCTGCTTTTGATAAGATCTGTTTCATATTCCATTTTCCATGGATTAGATTTTCCGTGCATTTTTTTCTGAAGAATTCCTACAATTTTATGCTGTCCCAAATATTCATCCAGTTCTGCCTGCTCTTTCTCAAGCTCGGCATCTATTGGTTTTTGATGGGTAATCATATGAGGTCTTGTCCTCAGAATATATCGCCACGGTTCAGTAAATTCGTAATAAGTGTCATAGCGTTTCCGAAAGGGACAGTATTCTTCTTTTTTTATAAAATACAGCCTTTCTCTAGGGGTAAGTCCAAATTTCGGACAGCTCCAGGAAAATGAAGAAATACGCTTAAGTTTTTGCTCTCTTTCTACATATATTCTTCGTCCAAATTTTCTTTTCTTTTTTAAAAACTGGCGGCTTCCGGAATACATGTAAGTATTGATTTTCTTTAAAAGCTCTTCAAAGAACTCTCCATCGCTACTCCTCATAACATCATCCCTTACTACAAAGAACCTTACGAATCCTAATTGGTAGGGATTTTCCAAAGGAATCAATGGAATATTTTTTCTTATGTTCCAGACTTCCTTACTACGTTTATACTTTTTTCTTATCTGTTTTTCTACATCTTTTTTTATTGTTCTTTTTCTGCTTCTCAGACTTCTTAGCCGGTAAAACAGAAGGTTATCATTTTCCATGTAAGACACAGGATACCAGATGCAAGACCCGAAATACCGGATTTGCTCTTAGGCTATTTTCTTAATCAACTAAAATATTAGTTGAGTGGATTAATAATGATGAACTGGTATAGTTTTGAGGCAAACCTCAACCTATTTTGTTCTTAATAACACTTAAAAGATTTCGGGGAAACGTGAGTTTGAAATATTGCGCAATAAAAAACCCGAAATCTCTACGACTTCGGGTTTTGATATTGTATTTTACTATTTTTCTAAGAGTGTACCAAACCGCGAAGCCTTACCACCATAAGGGGTAATCCAACTGTAGAATTCTGATTTGTTCTGAACATTGCTTCGTTGTTTTTAAATGGTTAAACTTGATTTTCAGGTGCAAATATAGAATTATTTTTTTATTCTTCAATTATTTAAGTCTTATTTTTGTGAAAAAAGAGTTTTATGTATAGATTTTTATTTGCCTTACTTCTACTGTTTTTTATAGGATGTAAGAAAGAAGAGCCTGTAAAAAAGGAGGAGGTAAAAGTATTGGAGAAAGGCTGTTTTTCGCCTCATTTTATGGAAAAAATTATGGATCTGGAGGAAATAAAAAATCAGGCTAAGTTTCTGGATTCAGAGACGCAGGGAAAAGGTAAAATCGGTTTTCTTGTGGACAGTACAAAAACGAATAACGGCTGGGAGTATTCTATTTCTGTAGGGTATAACGGTCCAGACCGTTTTGAAACTTATCATATTTTCCATGCTTCAAGTAATGAGTGTAATATCCTGACTATTTCAGATCCTGTGTCTGGAGAAGATATTTCTCTTGAAGAGTGGAGAAAAAGTAAAGATACGCCTGCCCCAACGGAATCTTTATTGAAAACAGGGCTTTATAGCCTACCTATTGAAAGCCTTCCTCAGGTAGATATAAAATTTATAGAAACAGATTTTGCGGTGGAAGGTTCAGAAAAGTACAGCTGTGGAGAACCAAATTTCAGATATTTTCCTTTAACCCGATATAAGAATATTGAACTAATTCTTGTACCTATGGATTGCGGAGATTTTGATTACCGCTACTATCTGCTTACTGTACTGAATAACAGTATTGTTGGCGAAGCTTATGTAGATGGGATTTGGTTTAATCCCGGAAGTGATGATAAGAAAGAAGAGTTCAGTAGTTATGAAATTAATAAAACAGGAGAAATCACTGTGACAACAGATCATAAGACTGACGGGAATAGTCAAAAGACAACCAAGGTTCATTACCAGATTATGGATGATGGTAAAATCGTTCAGAAAAAGTAAAATAAAAGGCTGTTTCAGTTGAAACAGCCTTATTTATAATATATCCAATTATTAGTCAGAAGATTGTGCTAATAACTTTTCTAAAATTTCTACGGCACATTTCGGAAGGTTGGTTCCCGGACCGAAAATAAAGTCTGCTCCGTTGGCATAAAGGAATTCATAATCCTGTTGTGGAATTACACCTCCTACAACAATGGTAACATCATCTGCTCCCAGCTTCTCCAGTTCTTCTACAACCTGAGGAACTAATGTCTTATGCCCAGCAGCCAATGAAGATACACCCAAAATATGAATATCGTTTTCTACTGCCTGCTTCGCTACTTCTTCCGGTGTCTGAAATAATGGTGCTACATCGACGTCAAATCCCATATCAGCAAATGCTGTAGCTACTACTTTTGCTCCTCTGTCGTGACCGTCCTGTCCCATTTTAGCGACCATAATTCTTGGGCGGCGTCCTTCTTCTTCTTCAAATTTCTGAGTCAGGTTCAGGGCTTTTTCAAAGTATTCATTTTTACCGGCATTCATTGCATATACTCCAGAGATTGTTTTAATGTTTGCTTTATATCTTCCAAAGGTTTCCTCCATGGCATCACTCATTTCACCAAGGGTAACTCTTCTTCTTGCAGCTTCGATGCAAAGGGCAAGCAGATTTCCTTTTCCGTTTTTAGCGCTTTCGCGGATCTCGTTTAAGATTTCTGTTACAGCTTCCGGATTTCTTTCTGCTTTAATATTATTTAGTCTTTCGATCTGCTTTCTGCGAACTTCGGTATTATCGATGTCAAGAATTTCTATCGCATCTTGTTTTAGTGATGATTTGAATGAGTTTACTCCAATGATGAATTCTTCGCCACTATCAATCTTAGCTTGTTTTTTAGCGGCAGCTTCCTCAATTCTCATTTTTGGGATTCCTGCTTCGATTGCTTTGGTCATTCCTCCTTCCTGCTCTACTTCATCAATGTACTTCATCGCTTCCTCAATCATCTGCTGGGTAAGGCTTTCCACAAGATTACTTCCTCCCATAGGATCTACAACATCACATATCCCGCTTTCCTGCTGAAGAATAATCTGTGTATTTCTTGCAATTTTAGCTGAATAATCGGTAGGAAGGGCAATAGCTTCATCCAATGCATTGGTGTGGAGAGACTGTGTACCTCCCAATGCTGAAGATAATGCTTCAATAGCTGTTCTGGTAATATTGTTGAAAGGCTCCTGCTCAGTTAAAGACCATCCCGAGGTTTGCGAATGGGTTCTTAATGCTAATGATTTTGGATTCTGAGGATTAAATTGTTTTAAAAGGTTTGCCCAGATATATCTTGCTGCACGCATTTTGGCAATTTCCATGAAGTGATTCATCCCGATTGCCCAGAAGAATGATAAACGTGGGGCAAAATCATCTACATTCATTCCTGCTTTGATCCCGGTTCTTACGTATTCAAGACCGTCTGCCAAAGTGTAAGCCATTTCCAGTACCGGAGTAGCTCCTGCTTCCTGCATATGATATCCTGAAATCGAAATAGAGTTGAATTTCGGAATGTTCTTCGAAGTATATTCAAAGATATCCGCAATAATCTTCATAGAAGGTGTAGGCGGATAAATATAAGTGTTTCTTACCATGAATTCTTTCAGAATATCGTTCTGGATAGTTCCTGAAAGCAATTCCTGCTTTACTCCCTGTTCTTCTGCAGCTACGATGTAGAAAGACAAAATCGGAAGCACAGCTCCATTCATCGTCATGGAAACGGAAATCTGATCCAGCGGAATTTCGTTGAAAAGGATCTTCATATCTTCCACGGAATCGATTGCCACACCAGCTTTTCCTACGTCTCCTACTACCCTTGCATGGTCAGAATCATATCCTCTGTGTGTAGCAAGGTCAAAAGCTACTGAAAGTCCTTTTTGTCCTGCAGCAAGATTTCTTCTGTAAAAAGCATTGGATTCTTCAGCTGTGGAGAACCCTGCGTATTGACGAATCGTCCAGGGTTTCTGAACATACATTGTAGAATACGGTCCTCTTAAATAAGGGACAATTCCCGGAGAGGTTTCCGTTAAAGATTCATTTTTAACATCTTCTTTTTTATAGGAAGATTTCAACTGGAGTCCATCTTTTTCGAAAGGATAGATTTCAGTTATTTTTTCAGTTATATTAAATTGAGGAGTTTTATTCTGAACTTCTCTTCTCATATTTACGGATTTATTAGATGCTAAATTTAAGCATTTTTAGAATAATGAATAAGTATTAATAACCTCGTGATTATCTGCATTTTAAATTATAATCTTTTTATATTAAATTCTGTTTAAAAACCTCATCAAAAAGATAATTAATAGAACTATAAATTGTATTTTCAATATAAGTTTCAGTATCTTTGCCACTTCAAATTTAAAAATTAAAACCATGAAAAAATTATTATTTTCTGCTGTAGCCTTGATGGCTGCAAACTTTGCTTTTGCGCAATTAACTCTTGAACATTCGTTCTCTAATGAAGATACTTTTGTTTATTCTACTTCTACAGAAACATTTTATATTTCTAAGACCACTGATCACAAACTGAAAATTTTTAATTCAGACTATTCACTTTATAAAACAGTGAATATTCCAATGCCGGCTACTTTTAACAGGTCAGATTTTTATGGTGAAGAATTTTCAATCTCAAAAAATATCTTTAATACTGATAGTAAATTTGAATTTATGGTAAGCGTTTTTAATGACACACAAAATTACTATAAGCTATTATTAATCAATGAAGATGGAACACTAATCAAAGATTTTCATACGAATCCCAATACATTCTACGGAGGAGAATTTCACGTTTTTCATGATGCTACAACAAACACCAATAAGTTAACTGTTCGTGGTGCGACAGCTTTCAATATCAGCAGTATTCCATTAACGGATGTTTATGGATTACCCTCAACAGTTTTAGCGGCAAAAGAAATTCAGGCTGGCAGTAAATTATCTGCATTCCCGATTCCTACTAACAAAATTTTGAATGTGATGAATCCCGGAAACGGAGCAAATAAAATTGAGGTTTTTGATGTAACCGGAAAATTACTTGTTAACAAGTCTTTTTCAGCTTCAGAAGGTAAGATTTCTATTGATGTAGAAAATCTTCCAAAGGGAATATATGTTTATAAGATTGGCGATTTAAGCTCTAAGTTTATGAAGAACTAAACAATTAGCAATAATAAATAAAACCCCGGATGAATGTCATCCGGGGTTTTTACTTTATAGAATTTGATATCGTTCTGCTTTTTGGACCAGAGTGATTTTATTCTTTATGAATTAAAGTTTCACTCCCATTTCATATAATGCGAATGATAAAAGGTCTGCATTTTCTCCGATTACCTGATCTGTAGATCTTCCGGCACCGTGACCTGCATTCTTTTCGATTCTTAGAAGGATTGGGTTTTTACATCCTTGCTTTTCCTGAAGTTCTGCTCCAAATTTGAATGAGTGAGCCGGAACTACTCTGTCATCATGATCACTTGTAATAATCATTGTTGAAGGATAACAAGTTTTTGTTTTTACGTTGTGTACAGGAGAGTATGATTTCAGGTATTCAAACATATCCTTGTTGTCTTCTGCTGTTCCGTAGTCATAAGACCACCCTGCACCGGCTGTAAATTTGTTATATCTTAACATATCCAATACTCCAACTCCAGGGAAAGCCACTCTTGCAAGGTCTGGACGTAAAGTCATTGTTGCTCCTACCAATAAACCACCATTTGATCTTCCGGAAAGTGCCATATATTCTTTTGAAGTATAACCTTTGCTCTGTAGATATTCTCCTGCCGCGATAAAGTCATCAAAAACGTTTTTCTTCTGCATTTTTGTTCCTGCATCATGCCATTTTTTACCGTATTCACCTCCTCCACGGATGTTTGGAACGGCATAGATTCCGCCGTTTTCCATCCAGATAGCGTTTACTACTGAGAAAGATGGCTGTAAGCTGATGTTAAAACCTCCGTAAGAGTATAGAATTGTTGGGTTTTTACCGTCAAGCTTAGTTCCTTTTTTATAATTGATCATCATAGGAACTTTTGTACCGTCTTTTGAAGTATAGAATACCTGTTCTGAAACGTAATCATCCGGATTGAATTTCACTTTCGGTTTTTGGTATACTTCTGATTTTCCTGAATCTACATTGAATTTGTATGTAGTTCCCGGCGTAATATAGTTGCTGAAAGAGTAGTAAATATCTTTCTCTTTTTCTTTTCCGCCAAATCCGCCAACGTTTCCTTTTCCTGGAAGTACAATTTCTCTAATCAGTTTTCCTGTTTTATCAAACTGCTTTACCTGATCAATAGCGTCAATCATATAGGTAGCAAAGAAATATCCGCCCCCTGTAGAGATTCCCAATACGTTTTCTGTTTGTGGAATAACATCTTTCCATGTTTCAGGAGCCGGGTTGCTGATTGTTGTTTTTACAAGACGCATATTCGGAGCATCTTTATCTGTAAAAATGAAAAGATCATCTCCTTGTGTATCTACGATATTTGCATTGACGTCAAATCCTTTTGTAATCTGAACAAAATCACCGCCTTTTTTAAGGTCTTTGATATATATTTCATTTCCGTTGGTAGCATTAGCCGCAGAAATAATAAGATATCTCTGATCATCTGAAACGTGCGCTCCAAGGTATCTTCTAGGCGTTTTTTCTCCTCCGAAAATCAGTTTATCTTCAGATTGTTTTGTTCCTAATTTGTGAAAATAAACCTTATGCTTATCTGTCATCCCGGAAAGAACGGTTCCTTCTTTTGGTTTGTCATAGCTTGAGTAATAGAATCCTTCGTCTCCCTGCCAAGAAATTCCGCTGAATTTTACATCAAGTAATGTTTCGTCGATTTGTTTTTTGGTAACAGCATCAATGATGATGATCTTATTCCAGTCACTTCCTCCTTCTGAGATAGAATATGCTGCAAGGTTTCCTTTTTTGTTGAAAGAAAGGTTAGACAATGAAGTGGTTCCTTTGTCCGAGAATTTATTCGGGTCTAAAAATACTTCTGTTGCTTTGGTCTTATTGTTTGTTCTGTATAATACAGATTGTGCCTGCAACCCATCATTTTTAGAATAATATGTATAATCTCCTTCTTTGAATGGTGCTGAAATTTTCTCATAATTCCAGATATCTTTCAATTGATTTCTGATTTTATCTCTGAATGGAATTTTAGACAAATAATTCTGGCTGTAAGCTACTTCTTCATCTACCCACTTTTTAGTAGCATCGGAATCGTTTTCAAGATCTCTGTACGGATCAGCAACAGCAGTTCCAAAATAAGTATCAGTCTGGCTTCCCTTTAATGCTTTTGGATAATTCATTGTTTGAGAATAAAATGATGCTGAAAACAGAACTCCAGCAGTTAATAATATAGGTTTAAAATTCATAGTGAACGGTTTTATCAAAAATACATAAAGTATGTGAAATAAAAAAAGTCCCGAGAATTCGGAACTTTTATTTTTTAAACAGCTATTAATCAGCAGTTCATTACTTAGAAACTGTCGAAATAGAAGTCGGTAAGATTGGTAACAATTTCATCCGGACCACCGTTCCAGTAGTATATTTTATCTCCTTCTTTCAATTCGTATAAGCTGAATTCCTGGTCTGTAGTAATTGTTTTATCTGCAGTAGTAAAATCCTGAATCATTTGGTTCAGGAACTTTTTCAGCTCGTCTGCTTTTATCTTTTTAGGATCTGTTTTGGGTTCAGGAGTAGGATTGGCAGGAACTTTAAAGCTTACGGTATATTCTACCTTTGCAATTTTCTGTCCTTCTACATATTCGTTAGGCTCAACATTGATTTTCTTGATGTTCAGCTTACCATTTCGGAAATTGGCAAATACGGCTTTGAAATAGTCTTCTGCCTCTTTTTGACATGCTGTGGCTGCAGCTTTAGGAAATATGGATAAAAAGCTGTCTGCGCTTGTTTTAATCATATCATCTGTATTTTCTTTAAAGTTTACTTCAAAAGCATCTTTTCCTTCTACAGTGGGTCTAAGATAATCATTAAGCTTTAAGCGTGTTGGCTCATCATTGTTCAGAAAAGTTCCGAAGAACAGTTCAAAAACTTCTTTAGGTTTCTTTACTTCTGTCTGTGCAGAAACGTATTGCCCCATGATGGTAAGCAACAGCACGAAAATAATTTTGTAGTTTTTCATAGTTTAATTAATTACTGGTGATTAAAACAAAAACCTCTGAAAAAATCAGAGGTTTCTATTTTTTATTTTAAAACTTTAGTAGTTTTCTTCTTCTCCTTTCATTTTTTCTGCGTTCTCTGCCATGATTACGGCATCGATCATTTCAGCAATATCTCCATTCATATAAGCATCCAGATTGTACATAGATTTGTTGATTCTGTGATCTGTTACTCTTCCCTGAGGATAGTTGTATGTTTTGATCTTTGCAGAACGGTCACCTGTGGAAACCATAGATTTACGTTGTGCAGCGATATCTCCCTGTACTTTTTGTAATTCGATATCGTAAAGTTTTGTTCTTAGCATTTCCATTGCCAATTCACGGTTTGCTAGCTGAGAACGAGCTTGCTGACAAACTACTACTAATCCTGAAGGTTTGTGCGTCAACTGTACTTTGGTTTCAACCTTGTTTACGTTCTGACCTCCGGCACCTCCTGAACGCGATGTCTGCATTTCAATATCAGCAGGATTCAATTCGAAATCTACTTCCTCTGCTTCCGGTAAAACAGCAATGGTAATTGCTGATGTGTGAACTCTACCCTGAGATTCTGTTTCAGGTACACGCTGTACACGGTGAACTCCTGATTCGAATTTCATGATTCCATATACGCCTTCACCTTCTACTTTCATGATCAATTCCTTATATCCTTTTGCAGCTTCATTGGAATCGGTCACTTCATGTCTCCAGCCTTTTGTTTTGAAATACATGGTATACATTCTATACACATCTTCTACGAAGATTGCAGCTTCATCACCTCCTGTTCCGGCACGTAATTCTACGATAACGTTTTTGTCATCAGCAGGATCTTTAGGAATTAAAAGAACTTTTAACTCTTCTTCCAATCCGGGAATTTTTGATTGTGCTTCCAGTTTTTCTTCTTTAGCAAGATCTACAAGATCTCTGTCTGAACCGTCAGCAATAATTTCGTCAGATTCTTCGATGCTATCCAATGCACCTTTGTACTGATCGTAAACTCTTACAATTTTTCCCAAATCACTATATTCTTTGTTCAAAGAAGAATATCTTTTTTGGTCTGAAATGACATCAGGCTGTATAATAAGGTCTGCAACCTCATTATATCTTTGTTTTATAGCTTCTAATTTTGGAATTAATGATTTAGACATTGTGGAATTTTTGTGGGTGCAAAGATAAGAATTATTAATTCAAAATTAAAGTATAAATTTTTGAGCATGAAGGATAAAGGGACAAAATAGTAAAAAGGCTGGTTTGTGAATTTACCTGTCTGTATTTTATATACATCATTTTTACTCTAAACGTCCTTGGAAAGTCTTCTGTCTACCCAATATAAAATGAGCCCTACTGCAATTATTCCCAATCCGATCATACTTTCTTTAGGATTATGGATGAATGTAAAGTAAAGGATGTAAATACTGAACAGTAAAAAAACAGTCGGAAATATGTAAAATGCATTGGATTTAAATATTTTACGGTCTTTCTTTTTAAGAAAATAAACCGTTGAAATTGCCAGACTTGCAAATAACTGAAGGATAAAGGCCGTGTAGACAAAAATCTCCTTGAAACTTCCTGTTAAAATAATGATTGTGGCAATCACTGCATGAGCAAAGATAGCCCTTACCGGAATTCCTTTTTTATTTCCTGCTGAAAGCGGTTTCCAAATACGGGTATCTTTTGCAAAAGCCTGTGTAAGCCTTGAACCCACCCATAGATAGCCACTGATAGTTGCAATAAGCTGTAATGCGATGAAAATATTAACAATTTTCCCAAAGGAAAGTCCCAGCATATTCACCGCCGCTTCACCCATTACATCTTCTTTTCCTGCTAATTGACTTACCGGAGCGTGTTTCAGCATAATATAATTGACAAGAATATAACTCACGGTTACAAAAACAGTTCCTATGATCAGGGATTTGGGAAGATTCTGCTGAACATCTTTTATTTCTCCTGCAATATACGATGCGGAATTCCAGCCAGTATAGGAATACGTAACAAAAACCAGTGAAGTAGCAAAGGCAGGAAGCATGATTTCGTTCTGCCAGCTGTCACTAAAGTTCAGACTATTTCCAATTTGTGGATCGTCTGATAATCCAACCCCAAGAATAACCAATACGATAATGAAGGCTATTTTAATGAAGGTAAAGAAGTTATGAAACCGGCTTGACGTTTTTAAGCTAAAAGACAAAGTTATTGCAACTAAAAATATAGCTGCAATTGCGAAACCGTTCCCGAAGGAATAATCAAATACGGAAAGATATTTGGACATTGCAAGTGCAGCCAGTGCCACAGGTGAAGAAAAACCGATGATCAGGGAAATCCAGCTTATGAGATATCCGAATAAAGGATGATAAGTTTCTTTAAGGTAAATAAAATCTCCGCCATTTCCTTTAAAATGTGAGCCTAATTCGGCATAGCAGAAAGCTCCGAACAAGGCGAGAATCCCGCCAATAATCCATAACAGGAAAATACTATAGGTATTGGTAATATCGGATAACTGAAACCCGAGCGTTGTAAATATCCCGGTTCCTATCATATTGGAAACGACGATGGCAGCAGCTGTCTTCCAGCCAATCTGATGTGAAGAAGTACTCATTTACTGATTAAAAATTAAAATTAAGCCTTCCAAAGAAATAGCTTCCCAATGTTCCCATCTGAACGGGCGCATATTTGAATACTCCATAGTATGAATTTTTATAGGTCTGAAGATCCGGAAAAACATCGAATACGTTATTGGCTCCTACCGTAAGGTTGATATTTTTAGTAAGGTTATATCCTACACTTACGTCAGTAACTACCTTTGGAGAAAACTCCTGAACGACCCCGAAAGGAAAACCGTCTCTTATGACTTTACCAAAATAGGTATTTCTTATGAGAAAATTGAATCTTCCGATACCGTAATTTAAGCCTAAGGAAGCTTTTGTTTTTGGAGAAAGTGTCTCAATAATATTTATCTGATCCGGACCGAAATATTCGTCCCTTGGGGTATCTATCTTTTCAGGAAAATGAAAGCCTGTAATTTTTGTTTCTGTATAGTTTCCGGCAAGGTTTATATTTAAATTTCCGCCTCCCAGCTTCCAGTCGTAAGTTGCAACCACTTCTATTCCTTTGGTTTCTGTATCAATTGCGTTGGCAAAAAATCTACCGCTTTTCACTCCATAATTTGCCAGCCTTTCATCGGTAATATTACTGGTAATGACAATTCTGTCTTTTACCCTGATCCAATATCCATCTATGGTAATAAATAGATTATTTAAAGGCTTGAAGGTAAATCCTGCGCTGGTATTCACCGATGTTTCCTGTTTTAGTTTATCAAAATTAAGATCGCGTGCTGCCTGGCTGTCATTTCTAAAAATTCCTTTGGTAACGATCTTTAAACCGCTTGTGGAAATATCTGCGTAAGAGTTATTAAAATACTGCTGTTGAAGCGAAGGCGCTCTGAATCCTGTCCCTACCGCCGCTCTTACTGCATAATTTTTTACAAACTCATATCTTAAAGCTAATTTTCCGTTCAAAGTATTTCCAAAGTCTGAATAGTTTTCAAATCTTCCAGCCAGATCTATACTCAGCTTTTTATCCAGATCATAGGAAATGTCTGCGTATACTGCTGTGGAATGTCTGTCTTTCTTCAATGCATTTGCAGGTGAAAAACCGATGAATGATTGTGAACCACCTGCTCCGATAACCTGAGAGCCGTCCACAGCAATGTTTCCGTCAATATCATATTGCGCATATGAGGCTTCATCTCCGGCTTTAATCTGATATTGCTCAAATCTGAATTCTCCTCCGAATCCAATATTGAAGTTCTTTATATTTTTAGCAACATCAAGATTGACTGTATTTTGTAGGAAACTGTGCGATCCGGCATAAAAACTCGTTGGTGATTTTATGCCTAAGGATGCGTTATTAGTATTGCTTACATTATATTTGAAGGTATTGCTTCCAAATGTATTGCTGAGATCAATCAGCCAGTTATTTACATTATATTTTGCCCCAACAGCGTAAGAAATATCATAGATCTGAGATCCCAATACTGCCTGAAAACCGTATGGATAAATTTCTTTAACTATATTAAAATCTTCACTTGGCAGCCTTCTGAAGCCATATCCTTTTCCTTCTTTGATACTGAATCCACCAAAGGAATAGAATTTAAGATTATCATTCAAAGGATATTCTGAATTGAAAAATAACTGTCCCTGCCTGATCTGTGCATCTCCGATCTGAAAATTAAAATCATCTCTTGTCAGTCCTTCTTTTTTCAGCATAAGATCATCCTGTTCTCTCGCTACATCCGGATTATCAGCAAATTCATAGGCAAAATTTTTCCCGAAAATATCAAGATCATGATTTTGGGTTCTCGTTGTTTTACCTCTGTGGCTTAATTGTAATGAAAGGTTGATAAAACCATCATTTTTACCAAGAGAGGTTCCATAGTTTACACCTGCCTGATAAGTATCTCCGTCATTTCTCCCACTCAATCCGTAGGTCAAACTTGCAGAGGCTCCGGCGTTCTTTTTAAGAATAATATTAATAACTCCTGCAATGGCATCTGATCCATATTGTGCGGCAGCTCCGTCTCTTAAAACTTCTATTTTTTCAATGGCAATGATCGGAATTGTACTTAAATCTGTTCCTACAGAACCATTTCCAACTGTATTCTGATAGTTTACCAATGAAGTTGTATGCCTTCTTTTTCCATTAAGCAAAACTAAAACCTGATCAGGTCCCATTCCTCTCAAACTTACAGGATCAATGTGTTCTGTACCATCAGAAGCGGATTGTCTTACGGAATTAAATGACGGAACCACATAGTTCAAAAGGTCCTGAGCTGTCATTTGTGGGGAAGATCTTTGAATTTTATCGATATTGATAACATCTACCGGAACCGGTGTTTCCAGTTTTGTTCTTTTAACGTTACGGTTTCCTACGATGACAATGTCTTCGATCTGATTTCCTTTTTCCTCCTGCTCCTGGGCTGCGACCAAAATTGTCCCAAGCAGTAATACAGCTGTGCTTAATTTTTTCATCTTTATTCTTGCCAATTAATACTATTTCTCCACAGATCATTCTGCAGATACACACAAGACATCAAGAAATGGAATTCATATAAGAATATTGACTTCACTTATCTCCCCCATCGGGTTGGAATTAGCACCTTTACATTTCTGGAATCATGCAGGTTGCTAAGGTTTCATTGGGCCAAATCCCTCCACCTTTCTTGATAAATCTAGTGCAAAGGTAGACTAATTTTTTCAATATGCAAAAAGGCAAATCTGCTCATCTGCAAATTTGCCTTTGTATTTATTTTACAATCATCTTTTGAATTGCCATTCCTGTTTCTGATTTCAGATGAACAAGATAAGTTCCTGCCGGATAATTAACTTTCAGCTCATGGATACCGTTTTCTTTATCCAGCCTAAATGAATCGAGCTTTTTACCATTCATATCGAAGATGATAATTTCACCATTTTTGACTTTATTAAAAATTAATTTTGCCAACCCATTTTTCACAGGGTTTTCTCCGATCTGAAGAGACAGTTTATTTGCTGCATTTACATCTGAAACAGATAAAGATCCTTCGTAGTTCCCGAAAATTCGGAATTCTCCCGGCTGTAAAGTAATGGAAGCTGTTGTATTGGTAATATTATTGATCGTATTATCCATTAAATTTTGCCATTGTCCGGTATAAGGGAAGTAAGCAACAACATTTTGCACTGATGTGGAATAATTGGCAAGTACTACAACATTCTTCATCCCATTGATAGAAGCATCATACAGATAAATTCGTGTGATCAATCCATTAGGATCATTCATAAGGTTATTGGATTCTATACTGTATGTCTTGGATTTAAATATCTGATAAGTATTTCTTATATCGATAATTTTTGCCCAGGTATTATACACAGCTTTTCTATTGACATCATTATCATATCCTAATGTAAAAGCAATAGGCTTTTCGTCTGTTCTGCAGCTATTATCAATAGTTCCGTTGGCACATCTGTTAATACTGAACTCATAGCCCAGCTCTCCAAACTGCCAGATCATTTTCGGTCCGGGAATCGTGAAAAATGTGGCTCCAAAGGTCTTCATTCTTTCCAGAGCTGTAGTAAGGTTTTTCACGTTGTAGCTTCCGTTAACAGCACCGTAAGCAAGGTTTTTAAACATTAATCTTTCTTCATCATGACTCTCTCCGTATCCTACTGCCCGCATATTGGTAAAGCCGTGAAGAGAATGATTCATGCGGTCATAGCTGCTGTTTTCCTTATACCCCATTGTATTTTGATTGTAAGGCTCAGTTTGTTTATTCCAAAGCATAACACCTTTGCCTTCTGCAGCTCTATAATTTGCCCATTGTTGTTCTTCGGCATCTGTTCCAAGATGTTCAAATATTATGTAAGAATTAGGATCAATTGTCCATTGTCTGTCTGCATAATGTTTCATAATATCCACTCTGTCCTGCTGATAAGCATTGGTACAGTTTTCATCGTTCTCAGAGCAGTTTTGAGTAAATCCTTTTGTTAAATCCCAACGGAAACCATCAATACGATATTCTGTCAGCCATTGCTGAAGACATCTTTCAACGTAATATTGAGTTGAAGGACTGGAATGGTTAAAATCATTAAATACGTTATAGGAATGTTTTGGAACCTGATTGAAATAAGGATTATTTGCCGCAACATCTCCATAACCATCGCCATCAGGATCTATATTCCAAAGCCTTACCAATGGTGAACGACCTGTTGCATGATTAAATGCAACATCCAGAATGACGGCAATTCCGTTCTGATGACACAGATCTACAAATTCTTTGAATTTTTCCGGAGTACCATAAGCTTTATCTAAGGCATAATGGAAGGAAGTATTGTATCCCCAGGAAAGATTTCCATCAAATTCCATGATTGGAAGGAGCTCAATGGCATTGATTTTTAAATTCTTTAAATAATTGATCTTGTCAATTAAAGACTGCCAGTTTTTTTCCTGAGTAAAATCTCTTAACAACAATTCATATATGATAAGATCTTCTTTTGCAGGTCGCTGAAAATTAGTTACCTGCCAGTTGTAAACAGCTTGTCCTGTCTTGAATGTAGAAACCTCAAAATCCTGTCCTGCCGGAAAAGCCGGAAGATTAGGACAAGTAGAAGCAGAAATCCAAGGATCATCATATGAAGATAAAATCTGAGGTGAATAAGGATCAGCTACTTTTTTTAAGTCATTCGTTCTGTATTGAAATGTATACAATTGCTGTGGCGTTAATCCATTCAATTCTATCCAATACAGATCAGGATTGGCTGTATCTCTTTTCATTAAATAGGCATCATTCACCGCCCAGTTATTGAAGCTTCCTATAACATGTACAAAGTTTTTATGGGG
Source organism: Chryseobacterium sp. CS2K3 (assembly GCF_059515185.1). Taxonomy (NCBI): domain Bacteria; kingdom Pseudomonadati; phylum Bacteroidota; class Flavobacteriia; order Flavobacteriales; family Weeksellaceae; genus Chryseobacterium; species Chryseobacterium sp. CS2K3. The sequence continues at coordinate 177,635 of NZ_JCAKRW010000008.1, forward strand.
AGCATATAACGCAAGCCCTACTTTTGTCTGATCGCTAGAATTATAATTTATTCCTTGCTTTATCCAGTTTGGAATTGCCTCAGCAACCACATTTCTGGGCACCTGCAATAGGAATGCCGCCTTCTTTGAGCTTGCATCTTCTGTTGCAATAAGTTCCATAGTTGTATCCTGCGTTACCGTGTAGTTATAAGAATAAGATTGAGACGGTGTAGACGTTGAATTCACAACGGCTCCGTTCGCTTTAAGCTGATATGTAGCATTTACATTCGTGGTTGCTGTAATATTGATTGAATTACCCGCTGGTACAGAAGTAATACTATTCGCAGCAGGATTGGTTAAGGTAAGATTCAGAACGCCAACATTCACATAAACATTCGGTGAAGTCTGATGTGCACCTGTTTTATCTTTTAATAGAAATCCAAATCTTCCAATTCCGGTTCTTCCGAAAAAAGCAGTTGGTGTAAATGTGAGAGAATAGGTATCTGTTCCTGCATTATAATTAAGTTTATTCAGTTCATTGGAATTATCCCAGCTTCCGTTGGTAAGACAATCCTGACTATTTTGATAGTTGGCATCATAAGACCAGGACCAAATGTAGATTGAATTATTGGAAACTCCCCAGGCAGTTTCATCAATCTGATCTCCGGGAACCGTAAGCGTAATGGCATCCGTTTCATTGAATGGGTTGGGTGAAATTGTATAATTAATCTGCCCGAAAACAAACAGTCCTACAAACAGAAAAACAATAGAATAAAAATTTTTCATGTCATTATTTTTATCGAATATAATATTAATTTTCTTTGAAAACACTTATTTTTATTCATTCCATAAGCATTTTCACATAAAAAAGACCCATGAATGAATCCATGAGCCTTTATAATAAAAGTAATTGTAATGAACTATTGTACCTAACGAAAAAACGTCAGTTATATTTATTGCTTCCTTAAAAAAATTAGTTTTTCATAATTTTCTTAAGAACAGCCTCTCCATTCTTTAATTGTATTTCTACCCAATATAACCCTTGAGCCAGCCCGTTCATATTAATTTGACGATCTGAGAAATCTGCTTCCATTGTTTGCCCTATGGCATTTACAACCTTTACTCTCTGTATCACGGCATCTGTTTTAAGCATCAAAATTCCTTTTGTAGGATTAGGGTATACTTCAACACTTTTACGGCTAAAGGCAAGGTCTGTTGTTCCCAATCCAGCTTCTGTTTTGACACATCTCACGGATGCTCCCTGACCTCTCGGACCTCCGGCTGATGGATTAACAGATAGAGTTCCTATATACAAATATTTTCCGCCACTTATTGCTGTACCTGAACTCCAAAAATATCCTCTTTGCCCAACAAAAGTAAGTGCTCCGCCTGAGCTGCGGTATCCGCCCATTGGTAATTTCAAACGACCTTCATAAGCTTTTGTAATTGAAGATATACTTTCTAAAGGAACAATACTTTCCCAATCTGCCTGAGAAGGTAATGCCCAATTTGGTCCAATTGTCTTGCACGGATCAATAGATTCAGTTTCTGTAACATCCGCCAGATTTGTTCCTGCCCATTTATCTCCACTTCCGTTGGATGACCACCAACCGCCTGTAATATACTCGCTAGATCCTTGAAGCCCATCCGGTTTATTTACAGAAGGTACCGATCCAGTAGCAGAATTTCTTAATTGATGCCCGTCATCCCATCTTCCCCATTGAAAAAGATCGCCATAAGCCTCTTCATCATTGGTAGATTCTGCAGTTCTCGAACTTCCAAGATTCTGCTGAAGCCATATTTTTCCATCCGCAGCTCTTACAGTAGTATAAGTGACCTGCTGTCCATTATATGTAAATGAAACGCATCCCAGATCCCCCGCATTAGTTCCCGGATCTGTATTATTGCAAACTTCTTGAGCCTCCATCGTACTTGCTGCCATCAAAGTCAGTAATACACTAACCCCAAGCTTTCGTACTGCAAAATATAAATCTCCAATCATAAATATTATTTTTAATTATTCTAAATTTAATTAATTTTGCGCAAAAGTACCGCTCAGAATTAACTACGGGTTATCATTTCCCAACTTTTAGTTATCCTGTTTAAGTTTATTTTTAAATACCTACCGTAAATGTGTTGTATGAAGGACGATTCGAAAAGTGAAATTGTATTTAAATCTGAGGATATTGAAATTATAATTCAGGAAGATAAAGGATCTGATTTAATTCAAAAAGCGGCTTTGATTGAAAGAAAATCAAGCTTTAATATTCTGTTTTTATTAAGCTCGGGTATTCATCTTAAAGCATATGACTGCAGCAATGAATTTTCATTTCAGAAAAATCAATACATATTACATTACTCATCAAAGGAACATGAGTCAGAATTATGGAGCGAAAGAGATGAAAATTTAAAATATTTACATATTCATCTCAAATACAGCTATATATTTAATCTTATAAATCCTAAAATGAATAAAGAAAGCGCTGAAATACTGAAAGATATGACTCATAATAATTTCATGTTCCTAAGAAAATCAACTCCACCTACAATAACGGTTGAAATGCATATGATTATAAAGGAAATACTTAGCTATTCAAAAAAAGGAGTTATTCAGAAATTATTCATTGAGGCAAAGGTTATCAAGCTTCTTATCCTCATTTTTGAACAATTTAATGAAAAAAATAACCAGGAAAGCACTTCAAACATTGCGGAAACAATCAAAAAATTCATTGATGAAAACTACCATAGAAATATTAAAGCCGAAGAAATCGGGAAGATGGTAGGTCTTAATCAAAACATTATCCGAAAAGAATTTAAAACGAAATATCAGACAACCGTTACGCATTATATTTCAGAATTACGAATGCTGAAAGCAAAAAAACTGATTGCTGACAAGGAAATTATGATCAAGGAAATCGCTATTGAGTGTGGTTATGAATATATACAAAATTTCACCCGCGCTTTTAAAAAGAAATTCGGAGTATCACCGGAGCATTTAAGAAATAATAAATAGAAAAACCGCCTAAAAAAATTAAGCGGTTTATATATGTTGTTTTGCTTTGATATTACTTTTTCAGAATTCAGGTGAAAAAGCAATGACAATCAATTAATGATGATGTCCGTGATCATGAAGGAAAGGACCGTTTCCTTTAGGTTGACTGTAGATTGTCTCTACACCTTCCTGCTCAGTAATAAGCTTTCTTCTGATATCTTCAGGATCGAAAGGCTTCACTTTTCCGAAGTACTCTTTCAAACCTTCAGTAAGCCACATTGGGATTACTAATCCGAAGAACATAAAAATACACCAGAATCCTACTAAGAACATAGTAATGAAAAATACAGTCCAAAGGAACTGGTAGAACGGCCAAAATGCTGATAAAATAGTTATCATTCTCTTAAAGATTTTAGGCAAAAATAAAGCTTTTTTCTTTTTTACACAAAAGATACAAGCTCTATTTTATAATTTATTTTAATTTTAAACTAATTAGTGGGCAAGATTTGCGAAGAAATCGTTTCCTTTATCATCGGTAATGATGAATGCCGGGAAGTCTTTTACTTCAATTTTTCTTACTGCTTCCATCCCTAATTCCGGGAAGTCTACAACGTCTACGGATACAATATTGTCTTTTGCAAGAATAGCTGCTGGTCCTCCGATAGATCCAAGATAGAAACCTCCGTATTTATTACAAGCGTTGGTAACGTCTTTACTTCTGTTTCCTTTTGCCAGCATGATCATACTTCCTCCATGGCTCTGGAATTCGTCTACATAAACATCCATTCTTCCGGCTGTGGTAGGTCCGAAACTTCCTGAAGCCATTCCTTCCGGTGTTTTTGCGGGTCCTGCATAATAAATCGGGTGATTTTTGAAATACTCCGGCATTGGTTTCCCGCTGTCGATAATTTCTTTAATCTTAGCGTGAGCAATATCTCTTGCTACGATTAGGGTACCGTTTAGTTTCAATCTCGTTTTGATTGGATATTTTGAAAGCTCAGCAAGAATTTCCGGCATTGGCTTATTCAGATCTACTTCAATTGCTTCTTCCAAATGGGGTGGCGTAGCTGGCAGGAATCTTTTTGGATCCTGTTCCAATTGCTCAAGGAAGATACCTTCTTTTGTAATCTTTCCTTTAATATTTCTGTCTGCTGAACATGAAACTCCCATTCCTACAGGGCAAGAAGCTGCGTGTCTTGGAAGTCTGATCACTCTTACGTCATGGGTAAGATATTTCCCTCCAAACTGAGCTCCGATAGCACTTTCCTGGCAGATTTTCTGAACTTTAGCTTCCCATTCAAGATCTCTGAATGCTTGTCCTGCCTCATTTCCTTCTGTAGGAAGATTGTCATAATATTTTGCAGATGCTTTCTTCACTGCTGCAAGATTTGCTTCGGCAGAAGTACCTCCGATTACCAAAGCTAAGTGATATGGCGGGCAGGCTGCTGTCCCAAGATCTGAAATTCTTTCTTTAACGAATTCTTCAAGAGATTTTTCGTTCAATAAAGATTTTGTCTTTTGGTATAAGAATGTTTTATTGGCAGAACCTCCACCTTTTGTTAAGAATAAGAATTCATAGTAATCTCCCTTCTTAGCATAAATGTCAATCTGTGCAGGAAGGTTTGACCCTGAGTTTTTCTCATCAAACATCGTTAAAGGAACTACCTGAGAATATCTAAGATTTCTTTTTTGATAGGTATTGTAGATACCACGGCTTAAGAATTCCCCATCATCTACTCCAGTGTATACATTTTCACCTTTTTTACCCATTACGATGGCTGTACCTGTATCCTGGCAAGAAGGAAGAGCTCCTTCAACCGCTACTGCAGCATTCTGTAATAAGTTATAAGCAACGAATCTGTCATTGTCTGTAGCTTCAGGATCATCAATGATTCTTCTAAGGCTTTCAAGGTGTGAAGAACGCAACATGAAAGAAACGTCCGCCATAGCTTCTTCAGCCAAGAACTCCAATCCTTTCGGGTCAACTGTTAAAATTTCTCTGTCACCCAGTTTTTCAACCTTTACATAATCTGATGTAAGCTTTCTATACACCGTATCATCTTTCTGAATTGGATACGGATCCTGATATCTAAATTCCATTCAATTTTTTGTTTGTACAAAAATACGGCTTCCGGTAAAAAAAGATGAGTAAAATCAGTCATTAAAATTGATATTTATAATGATTATAAATTGCGGGTTTCTGACTTTATAACTAACTTTATACTAACCAAATAATGAACCCGCAAAAGAGAAAAAAATGTGGTTTCAGTATAAAAAGACTATAAAATTTCAATCACAATGAATTACAGAGTAGAAAAAGACACCATGGGAGAAGTGCAGGTACCGGCAGATAAACTTTGGGGTGCACAGACAGAACGCTCCAGAAACAATTTCAAAATAGGTCCGGAAGGATCAATGCCTCATGAGATCATTGAAGCATTTGCCTATTTAAAGAAGGCAGCTGCATATGCTAATGCTGATCTGGATGTTCTTTCACCTGAAAAAAGAGATATGATCGGAAAGGTTTGTGAAGAAATTCTGGAAGGAAAACTGAATGACCAATTTCCTTTGGTTATCTGGCAGACAGGCTCAGGAACTCAGTCTAATATGAATGTGAACGAAGTGATCTCCAACAGAGCTCATGTGAACCAAGGAGGAACGTTAGGAGAAAAATCTGAAATACACCCGAATGACGATGTCAATAAATCTCAATCATCCAATGATACTTATCCTACGGCAATGCATATTGCTGCTTACAAAAAAGTAGTGGAAGTTACCATTCCTGCTGTTGAAAAACTAAAAAATACGCTTGCTGAAAAATCTAAGGCATTTAAAGATGTAGTAAAAATCGGGAGAACCCACCTGATGGATGCTACTCCATTGACATTAGGACAGGAATTTTCCGGATATGTTGCTCAATTGGAATTTGGATTAAGAGCTTTAAGAAATACTCTTCCACACCTTTCCGAGCTTGCTCTTGGAGGAACCGCTGTAGGAACCGGATTGAATACACCTAACGGATATGATGTGAAAGTAGCTGAATATATTGCTAAGTTTACCAATCATCCGTTTATCACAGCAGAAAATAAATTTGAAGCACTTGCTGCCCACGATGCTATTGTGGAAAGCCACGGAGCATTAAAACAACTGGCTGTTTCTTTATTCAAAATTGCTCAGGATATCAGATTGCTGGCTTCGGGACCACGTTCGGGAATCGGGGAAATTCATATTCCTGAAAATGAGCCGGGATCTTCTATCATGCCGGGTAAAGTAAATCCTACCCAAAATGAAGCTTTAACAATGGTTTGTGCTCAGGTTTTGGGAAATGACACAACCATTTCTTTCGCAGGAACCCAGGGAAATTATGAATTGAATGTTTTTAAACCAGTAATGGCTAACAATTTCCTTCAGTCTGCACAATTAATTGCTGACGCCTGTATTTCATTTAATGATCACTGTGCGGTAGGTATTGAGCCTAATCATGAGAGAATTAAAGAGCTTGTAGATAAATCTTTAATGCTTGTTACCGCTCTGAATACGCATATCGGATATGAAAATGCAGCAAAAATTGCAAAAACAGCTCATAAAAACGGAACAACGTTAAAAGAAGAAGCCATTAATCTTGGACTTTTAACTGCTGAACAGTTTGATGAGTGGGTAAAACCTGAAGATATGGTAGGTAGTTTAAAATAATTTTAGAAACATAGATTAAATACCCAAAAGCCCCGGAATTTTTCGGGGCTTTTACTATTTATATTCGTTAGATTTTCTTTTAGCTTGAATTTACCTTTTTAACCGATCAGCTCCTTTGCCTGTGCAAGAGCAGCTTCAGTGATCTTACTTCCTGACAGTAATTGGGCAATTTCGTTCAGCTTGTCTTCCTCACTTAAAGGTATAATAGTAGATTGAGTTCTACCTGAAATATCCTGTTTTACAACTTTATAGTTATTATTTCCTTTTGCAGCAACCTGCGCAAGGTGAGAAATTACGATAAGCTGCATATCTTCAGACATCTCACGCATCAGGTTTCCAATTTCTTCTGCCACTTTTCCAGAAACTCCGGTATCAATTTCGTCTAAAATCAATGTTGGTAATTCGTCACTTTCTGCAATAATCTTTTTCACAGCAAGCATTACCCTTGATCTTTCTCCACCAGAAATTGCAGTCTGAATCGGTTTTAAAGGGAAGCCTGAATTCGCCTGGAATAATAACTGAATATTTTCTTTTCCAAACTGATTGAATTCAACAGCATCCTGCAAATCAATATCTACTTTCGCTTTTTCAAGACCTAGCTTTTTTAGAAGCCCTTCTGCTTTTTTAATGAAAACAGGAATATTCTTTTTTCTGTTTTTAGAAAGCTTGTCTGCAAGAACATGAAGTGTTTTTTCTTTTATAGAGATATTTTCTTCTGTTTCTTCTATTTGTGATTCTAACTCGGAAGCTCCTTTCTGATCACCTGCCAATTCATTTCTAATTTCTATCAGCCCGTTAACATCTGTTACATTATGCTTAAGGAATAAGGCATTAATTTTATTATTCAGCTCCGTAAGAAAGATAAGGTTATCCGGATTGATTTCCACTTTTTCTGCTTCATCTTCAAGTTCAGAAATGATATCTTTCAATTCTACGAAAGAAGCTTCAAGTCTTCCGTCAAGTTCTGCAAAACCGGTTGAAACCTCAGAAATTCTTGAAAGCTTTGATTTTGCTTCATTAAAGAAAGACAAAATTCCTATTTCCTCCTGATGAAACCTTGAAAGGATCTGACCTACATTTTCAGAGATCATTCCTGCATTTTCCTGAATAGAAAGCTGATTCTGAATATCTTCAAAATCTACATCATCCAACTTCAATTCTTCAAGCTCATTGAGTAAAAACTCTTTATAATCACTTTCTTTAGTAGATTCTGAAAGTTGTGTCTTTAGTTTTTTGAGAACCAGTTTAAGATTCTGAAAATCGGAAAATTCCTGTTGATACTCTTCAATGATCATCTTATTTTCCGAAAGACCATCAATGATTTTAAACTGATACTCTGACGTAAAAAGATTAGATGTTTCAAATTGAGAGTGAATATCAATCAATTGGGAAGAAAGTTCTTTAAGAATATCCAATGTTACCGGAACGTCATTGATAAATGCTCTCGACTTACCGGATGGAAGGATTTCTCTTCTGATAATGGTATGAAGTTCATAATCAAGATCGTTTTCAATAAAAAACTTTTTAAATTGATTATTAAGATTGAATTCAGTTTCAACAACGCTTTTCTCCTCCGTTTTTGCTATTGATTTTACATCTGCTCTTTCTCCTAAAATAAGTCGAAGCGCTCCCAGAATAATAGATTTTCCGGCTCCCGTTTCACCGGTAATCACCTGCAAACCGTTTTTCAATGATACATCCAGTGTATCAATTAAGGCAAAGTTTTTAATGTAAATTCTTGAAAGCATGGATAATCCGCGTTTTTATCAGATATTAATATTGAGTGTAAAAATAAGTTTTTTTAACGAAAACAGAAATGACAGATTTTAATAAATATGAAACTCAGACTTTTGAAATTTTATTCAATAATTCATAAAAATTTTTGTGTTGATATTCAAAAGAATCTGCATCTTCATGATCCCAAAGGACAATTGCGTTATCATTATGTGTATCAAAACACATCAATCCCCAATCGCTGTATGTAGCAAAAGGAATATATCCTTTATCAAAAAGAAATTCCCTCGGATAGGTTTCAAATATCATTTCCCGTAGAGACGTTCTCCAAAGATTGATGGGATGTGAACAAAATGATACTTCCGAAATCTGAAGCTAGTAAAAATGTTTATGCTTAAGGAATAATTTAAAGTCTTCGGGAAAAATAAAACCTATTTCTGCTTCTAATGTCTCAAGATCAGCATCTGTCACTCTACTTTTTACGGGAAGCCAGGTTTTCCACTCATCATCAGTCTGCACTGGAGCAAGCATTTCTGCTTCAATAGCACAGGGAAGTTTATTGATTTCATTTTCAATCCAAAAAGTGAGCGTTCTATCAATAATGTCTTCAATATCTTTCTGATGACGGTTTATTTCCATTTATTCCATTTACTATCAATGTTTTTGGGAGAAAGAGTTATCATCACCTGTTTAAGGTCATTAAGGATAATCCCTCCATTATTCCCGGAATTGAAAATATTGAAAATCTCATCACTTTTGGTATCCATGAAAAGATTAAAGAAAAATCCCTGCTGAAAATTATTTTCATACATTTTCAGCTGCATCAGGGTGTCAAAGATCACTTTCTTTGCTGCTGTCTGATCCTGATTAAAAAGATTATCCATTCCGGATCTGTGATAAGTATATATTGCTGAACGAAGCTGGCTCCAGCTAGGATTAAGTATCTCGTTAATCAAAATAGTTCGGCTTCTCGGCTCATTGATGGTATTCCAGCCTTCATAATTTCTGTTCTGTGAATTTTGGGCAATCTGCTGGGCTTTTGAAAACCATTGACTTCCGCTCAAAGACTGGAAACTATCTGCATCGTATCCTAAAATAAGGTAAACATAGAAACTGATGACATCGGTAAGGTTTTTACCGGAAAATTGTCTTTCATTGAAAATAAGGTTTTCATTTTCAATATATTCGAATCCAAATCTCTGATCCTGAAGATTTAATAACGGGGTTTCGTAAGTGGTAGCATAAACGGGGCGCACAGCCTGAATAACAATAGTTCCTTTATACCTGTTATCCACCTTCTCTGAAATAACAATAGAAAAACCACATTTTATTTTTTCAAAGTTCTGAAGTTTTTTCCCTGTCCAGCTGGTATTATTGATAAAGTCCCTAAGACTTTTCTCCAAAGATTTAAAAGCCTGCTGGTTACTTCCTCCGATTTGCTGGGAATTTACTTGTACTGTTGCCAGTAATTCCTGGGAAAATCCAACGCTGTATATAAAAACCAGAAAAAATAAACTTATAATTTTTTTCATATGGAGATACTTATTGTTTTTTAAATGTCACCTGTAATCGTACCATCCTCATAGATCTTGTCTTTGTAAATTCTGACGATTTCATTGTCCATTAAAAATTGAGAACGGAAATTTATTAAAATTATTTTAAAAGTTGAACTTCCACAAAATTGAGGATATCCTTTGCTACATCATCTTTAGATTTCAGATCAAATTCTGTTTTCTCTGTTTTGGTAAAAATTTTGATTTTATTGGTATCATTTTTAAATCCGGCACCTTCGTCACGAAGAGAATTCAGAACGATCATATCAAGATTTTTCTTTTCCAGTTTTCCTTTTGCATTCTCCTCTTCATTTTGGGTTTCCAATGCAAATCCTACTAAAAATTGATGGGTTTTCTTCTCGCCCATTGTTTTAAGAATATCAGGATTTTTAACCAATTCAATGGTAAGATTTTCATCATTTTTCTTGATTTTCTCTTTAGCTACATCCTTAGGAGCATAATCTGCAACGGCTGCACTGGCGATTCCGATATCGATCTTATCATAAAATTCAAAAACCTTTGCTAACATTTCTTTAGCAGAAGTTACTTTATGTAGTTCTACATTTTTATCATTAAGTGTTTGAGAGCTTGGTCCTGAAATCAGGATCACTTTTGCTCCTCTTTTTGAAGCTTCCTCAGCTAAAGAGAATCCCATTTTCCCGGAGGAATGGTTTCCTATAAATCTTACAGGATCAATTGCTTCATAAGTAGGTCCGGCTGTAATCAAAACCGTTTTTCCTTCAAGAGTTTTTACCGGAGTATTGTTTGTAAAATAATGTTCTACCGTATTAAAAATAGTTGCTGGTTCTGCCATTCTTCCCTGTCCTACAAGTCCACTTGCCAATTCTCCATTTTCTGCGGGAATAATGATATGTCCAAAACTTTCAGCAAGCTCAAGGTTTTTCTTCGTAGACGGATGTACATACATATCCAAATCCATTGCAGGTGCGATAAATACGGGACATTTAGCTGACATATAAGTTGCGATCACTAAATTATCACACATCCCATGAATCATTTTAGACAAGGTATTGGCTGTACAGGGAGCTACTATGATAACATCAGCCCACAGCCCAAGTTCTACATGGCTATTCCAGGTACCATTATCTCCGTAGAAGTCTGAGTAAACAGGTTTCTTCGACAATGTTGACAAACTTAGTTTCGTTACAAAATGTTCTGCGTCGGGAGTCATAATTACCTGTACTTCGGCACCTTGTTTTACAAAATCTCTAATCAGAAAATGAATTTTGTATGCCGCAATTCCTCCAGAAACGGCGATAAGTATCTTTTTACCGGAAACACTCATTTAGCTTTAATTTTTTGGAAATACTAAATTACTTATTTTTTCCCACAATCAGGGTTTAAAACAAGAAAGGTCATAAAAGAACCTGATTCCTTTATGACCTTGATTTATTAAAAACACGGAAGATTATTTTCTGTCTTCTGTCTTTCTGAAATACACATCATCGTTTAACCATTCTTCAATAGCAATTGAAGTTGGCTTTGGAAGTTTTTCGTAATGCTTAGAGATCTCAATCTGTTCTCTGTTTTCGAAAACTTCTTCTAATGTAGAATTGTGAACGGCAAATTCATCCAATTTGTTGTGAAGTTCCGTACGGATCTCCGCATTGATCTGCTCTGCTCTCTTTCCCATGATAACAATAGCTTCGTAGATTGAACCTACTTTATCTTCAATCTTATCTTTGTCGTAAGTAATAGTATTTACTTCTGCTTTTGTATCTTTTACACTCATTTTGAGAAAATTATTTTTATTTTAAGATGGCAAATTTACGAATTATCTTTGAATTTTGAAAGTCGCTGCAGGTGGAGGGGTCTGAAGTGCCGCACTGTCCCTCTGCATCTGCTTTGCTTGCTTTTCATTAGTGATCTGATCTTTAGCCTGCTGTTCTTTTTTACCTTGCTCTGCTAGTTTGTCAGCGGCTTTCTTTTGTCTTGCTGTAAGAGCTGCAATTTTTGCTTCTGTCTCTTTTTTCACAACAACAAAGTTCTGTTTTTCTTTTTCAAGCTTTGCTCTTAATTCTGATGCCGTTTTAGAATATTCCGTATTGGGAAGTTCTTTTTCCACCATCTTCGCATAGGTTAAAGCACTTTCAATACGTTCATCTTTCAGATCATAAATTGACTTTACCGCCAGCTCATAACGAGATTTCATGATATAATCATAAATCTTCGGACGAAGTTTTGTACTTGGAAAATCTTCCAAAACGTTTTCCAATGCTACATTTGCAGCTTTGTACTGTCCCATTTTGTAGTATTGTCTTGAATTTTCATAAGCTTTGAACTCAAGTTTATAAGACAATTCATCGATCAGCTGAGAAATATTTTTAGATCTTTCAGAATTCGGATAATTGTTCAGAAAGTCCTGAAGTTCATTGATCGCTAATTCTGTACTGGACTGATCCAGGTTATAATCCATAGAACCTTCATAGTAGCAAAGTGCAGACATATAGGCAGCTTCTTCTGCTCTAGGGTCTTTTGGAAAATTGACAGCGAAATTTTTGAACTGATGTCCCGCCAGCTTATAACTCTTATCATAGTAGTTGGCATAAGCTGTATTGAATCCTACATTAGGAAAATCATCTGTTCCTGCCACAAGATTAGCTAGTCTGTCGTAAAGAGCCAATGCATTTTTCCACTTTTTCTTAGCGAAGTTTTCATTAGCAGCTTTTAGGATAAAATCTTTATCAGCACTCTTCATTGCTTTTTCCTGCTGGCTTACACATGATGCCATCACGGCTACAGCAAAAAGACCTAAAATATATTTTTTCATATAAAAAATTCAACAGTTTTCGGATTATACAGCCGATTTACTAATTTGCAAAAATATAACTTTTTTGTCAATAGATTTTTTTTTATGAATATTTAACGTAATTTTAGTCTGCAGCGTATCCTAAAATGGCAAAAACACTTAGTAAGAGATTCATTCTTACCTTTTTCTCAGCTTCTTTAGCATAGGCTTCTTCATTTTTGCTAGGAACGTAAAGCTCATAAAAATTTTTGTTTCTTATAACAAACAAGGTGGAACCGATAATCATGGTAAGGATATCTTCGGGCTTCGGTGTAAAGGTAAACACTCCGGAAGCCACTCCTTTTTTAATAACTTCATCCAGTTTTTTTACGAATAGCTGATAAAAATCCAGCAATTCATCTTTTAAATTTTCTGTATGACGAAGCTCCTGCGTTACAAAACCATGAAAATAGTTATATTTAAAAAGTTGAGAAACGATATATTTTATCATTTCGCGCATTTGCATTTCAGGTTTGCCGTCTTTAATAGTATCTGCAAATTCTGAAAAATTCTCTCTTGTTTTGAGTACTCTGTACTGATAGAGATAAGACATCATTTTCTCCTTAGAACCGAAGTAATAAGAGATCATTGCAACATTGATGTTTGCTTTGGAACAAATATCTCTTACAGAAGTCCCCTCGTATCCCTTTTTTGCAATAAGCTCTTCTGCAATATCAAGTATGTGAATCTGTTTTTCTGTAAATTTTTTCTTCATGAAGTGTACTTTGAGTAAAGTTAAGAAATTTTTAACACAATTGTAAACGTTCGTTTAATAATTTTATATTAAATCTAAATAATAGTATTTTTGAAGATGGAATTTTTTGATTTTCATCATCATAAAAAATATATCAAAGACGGAATTTACAATTTGGAGATTGAACAAATTCCGCCAGACTCCCTTTATTCAATAGGGATTCATCCTCAGGACATTGATATTATTAATATTGATAAACAGCTTCAGTGGATGAAAAGTATGATGTTTGATAATTGTTTTGCCATCGGAGAATGTGGACTGGATTCTATTGTGCCGATAGATCAGAAAATTCAGGAGAAGGTTTTTCTTAAGCAGATCAAGATAGCAAATGAGGTAAAAAAACCAATTATTATACATTGTGTAAGAAAATTTTATGAGGTGATTTCATTAGGCAAAAAGTCTCATCAGCCTATGATCATTCATGGTTTTAATAAAAAACAACAGATCGCAGCGGATCTTCTTGCCAATAATTTTTACCTGAGTTTTGGAAAAGCTGTTTTGTATAATCTATCTTTGCAGGATATTTTAAAAAACACTCCATTAGACAAAATCTTTCTAGAAACTGACAATGAAGATTTTAAGATCGAAGAATTGTACCTTAAGGTTTCGGAAATAAAAGAGATTTCTTTGGATCAACTCAACGAACAAATTTTAGAAAATTTACACACGATAAGAAATGGATAAATACTGGCTGGAAAGAACTGAACTATTGATAAAGGAAGAGGGATTGGATAAGCTGATCAACGCCAATGTTCTGGTTGTAGGACTTGGAGGGGTAGGTTCTTTTGCTGCTGAATTTCTCGCCAGAGCAGGAGTCGGCAATATGACGATTGTGGATGGTGATACGGTGGATATTACAAACATCAACAGACAGCTTCCGGCATTACATTCTACCGTTGGAAAGCATAAAGTGGAAGTGGTTGCAGAAAGGCTTCTCGATATCAATCCACAGCTTAATCTAGTTAAGATCAATGAATTTCTTAATCCTGAGAGAATGGATGAAGTTCTGGATGCTGCAAAGTTTAATTACGTTCTTGACTGCATCGATAGTGTAACGCCAAAAATTTGTCTGATTAAGGCAGCCAGAAGAAGAAAGATTAAAATCATCAGTTCTATGGGAGCCGGAGGTAAAACTGATCCAAGCATGGTAATGGTAAGAGACATCAGTAAAACTCACAATTGCTTCCTTGCTAAACAGGTGAGAAAACGACTAAAAAAGGAGAAAATCAACAAAGGGTTCAGATGTGTATTTTCGAATGAAATCCAAAAGGAGGAAAGTCTGAAAATGACAGACGGAAGTAATTTCAAAAAGTCATTTTATGGGACAATCAGTTTTATTCCTGCTATTTTCGGACTGTATGCAGCTGCGGAAGTGATCAATTATTTAGTTAAACAAGATTAATGCAGAATTTCAAATACCCCAGAGCGGAAAAGCTCAAAAAGAATGCGGAAATCAGTTTACTTTTTGAAAAAGGTAAATGGAGAACTTCCGGAAATCTGCGAATCATTATTTTGAAAGATAAACCTACTCTTCCTATAGAAAGTGGTAAACTGGGGGTTTCGGTATCTAAAAGATATTTTAAAAAGGCTGTTCATCGAAATCGTGTGAAAAGATTGCTAAGAGAATGTTATCGTTTAAATAAGGACTTATATAAAAGTGCTTTTGGAGATAAAACTATTGCTATGTTGTTTTGGATGTCTTCGGAAATGCCACAGAAATTTCAGGATGTGGAAGCACAGTTTATTAAGCTTTGTGAGGCACAGAAGAAATAATTTTATTCCCGCAATACAACAATGTGATGGGTTATCGGTTTTAATGAATGATATCATTTATTCTTCTTAATGGAGGCTGATTTTACATGTTATTCCAAACCTAGTCACAAATTCATTTTCGGGCACTTACATTTCATAACATCCTTGACACCTTCTCATCTCAGATACTTTTTGTAATTTAGGGAAAACAATAAATCTGAAAATTAACATGTTAGATCAAGTTCCCTATCTTTCCTATGTACTGAGTGCTTTTATCGGCATTGGGTTAGCTGCAGCCACAGGCTTTAGGGTATTTCTCCCTATGTTCATTGTGAGCCTTGCTTCGTACTTTCACTGGATCCCTATGAATGAACAATTTGAATGGCTCGCAGGATTGCCTACACTTATTACTACAGGCATAGCAACTGTTGCTGAGATTCTTGCTTATTATATTCCTTTCATTGATCATTTATTGGATACGGTTTCTATTCCTATGGCAACTGTTGCCGGTTCTGTACTATTTGCGAGTCAGTTTGCTGACATGGGTACTTTTCCTCAATGGGCATTGGCATTAATTGCTGGTGGCGGAACAGCGGCAACCATCAGTTCAGGGTTTGCAGGAATAAGGGCTGCTTCTACGGCAACTACCGGAGGATTGGGAAATTCTGTGGTAGGAACTACTGAAACTGCAGGAGCTGGGATTATGTCTATTCTTGCAATGGCAGCACCGATTATTGCAGCAATTATAGCAATCGTTCTTTTGATCCTTGTCATTATCTATGGCAGGAAAGCATGGAGAAAATTACGGGGTAAAACGACCTCTCAGGATCTATAAAATAAAAAGGTACAGTATTTTACAACTGTACCTTTTATATTTAGTTTTTACTTCTGAAATCTTTTATTTCTTTAATTTTAGATGTAAAGTATTCTTTCTTTTCAGGATGCTTTTTGATCAGTATTTCAAATGCTTTTATTGCTTTGGAATATAATTTCTGTTCAAAATAAAGATTGGCAAGCGTTTCTGTCATTAAGTGTGAAATGTCATCATTCTTTTCTTTAACAACGTAGGTGCTTTCTTCTTTTAACTGACTGATCCTAGGATTGTTTTCAATAAAAGTTTCAATCGCTTTTTCTTTGATCTCTTCTTTTTCTTTTTCAACGTCTTCTGTTCGGTCTATTTTCAGCCAACTCTGCCAGGTATTAATAAACCCTGGAACATTACTGTCTACAGGAGATTGAGCCTTATTTTCCACAACATCTTTCGTTTCTTCTTTTGCTGATATTTCTTTATTATCAGCCTGTTTTTCAACTCTCAGGTTGGCAATATCCGTACTAAAGAATGAAACATTCATTACAGGAGCCTCTTCATCTTTTTTGGCTGCAATAACTTCTTCTTTTTCTTCAGAATTGTCATTACTTTCAGGTTGTTCTTCAACCGAATCCTTAGTTTCTTCTTCGGATGGTAAAGAATCGTCGGTAGAGTTTTCAGTTATAATTTCAGTTTCAGAATCATTAACCGGAGTTTTTACTTCAGAAACAGGTTTTTCTACTTCAATGGAAGCATTTTCAGCTGGCACAGCTACAGATTTACTGATTAAAGAATCCGGCATGTTTGATTCAAGACTCATAGGTTTCCACGAAGTCTGAAATTCAGGTGTATTTTCTTCAACAGCAATTACATCAGAAGGTTCTTCTACAGTCTTTACAGGCTCAGCAGACTCTTCTTGTACAGCTTCTGTTTTTACTTCTTCAGATGGTACTGGTGTTTCTTCCCCAGCAGACCAAAAGTGGAAGCTCTGAGTTTCAGCAAAGCTGATTTCATGATCTTCTACAGCGGCTTGTGGCTCGTCTTTTTTCTCTTCTAAGGCAGCTTCAGCTTTTGTTTCCTTCATTTTCTTTTCAACCTCTTCAATCAGACGTCTCATTTCCTCCTCATGCTTATTTACATTAGGCAATGTAACTTCAGCAGATTCGGTTACTTCTTCATTGTTTGCCTGAATTTTAACATCCGGAAGAAAGGCATCTGTTCCATGGAAGCTTAGTTCTGCATCTACAGTATCTTCTGTTTCCTCTTTTCCTTCAACCTTAGGATCAGAGAATTCTTGAATTTCAGAAATGGGTTCAGCCTCAATAGATTGTTCTACTAGATTTTCTTCTGGTTCTATTGTTTCCGGTTCTTGAGAAGCCTCCTCATTTTCAGTAATAATTTCATTTTCTACTGATTGATCAGCTGTATTTTCATCAGCATTTTCTTCAGATAGAGGTTGTATTTCTTCAAAGCTCAGATGGTGATCTTCTTCTACTTTTTCCGCTACATTTTCAGAGGATATTTGGTCTTCATCAATGATTGTTTCAGGAGTAAAGTTTTCACCAGCATTTTCCTCAATTTCTTTTTGTTCCTCTTTGCTTTCTTCTTGATTCTGAATTGATTCCCCTACTGTTTTTTCAGTTTTTTGGGTTACCAAAGTTCCTGATTCCAGCGTAGATTCAAGGTCGATTGTTTCTGTATTTTCTTCATCCAGAAAGTTTTCTTCACCTTCAAACAGGATTCTGTTTCTTTCGCCGTTTATGAACACAGGTTTTATGTCCTGAGCTACTTGTAAGTTGCATGCAGCCTGTTCATCTGTTATTTCAGGAGCAGTTTCTTCTCTTTTGATAGGGAAGCCTTTGTCTTTGTAGTTATATCGGACAGGTTTTTCTGATGTTTTTGAAGGGGATTTATCTTCAACTACTTCTTCCTGTTTTGCTTCCTGTTGGATTTTCCCGTTGATCAGCTGATAAAGAATTTTTTTATCAGTGGTATAGGCTGCCGTTGTAGAAAGTTCTTTCTGGTAGCTTTCTTTTTCATACAGGTGTACTCCGTACAGGTGAAGTGCCCTGATATTTTGAATATAGGGAAATGCATGAATCTCATCCTTTAAAAGACCAAGGTCCTCTAACTGGATATTTTTCGGATTTTTTATTAATTCTAAAACTCTCGGATTCATCTTACCAATTCGCTACAATGTCGTTAAAAATCTTATTAATAATTCTTTCTGTTACAACTTTCACCTGTTGACTTTCGATGTCACTCTGTGATAGGTCACTGTTAAAAACAGCTTCGTCAGTATAGGTTCTGTCAAAACTTGCTTCTACATTTACTTTATTCTCATAATGCACTTTCACAGTGATCATAAGCTTGTTCTGTGCCTGCTGGATTACTCCGCCGGAAGGGTTATTCTGTGTAGTGGAACTGATTGTTGTAGGAGTAATTGTATAGTCTGTAATTTCTCCTTCTATCAGAATGTCGGGATTTTCTTTTGTTCCCTTCAAAGTGGTTCTCTGCAGAAATCTGTTTTGAATATCTGTAGAGAACTGTTGTGATAATGCCGGGTTCACGAGAGGGGCATTATTCGGAAATTCATTGATCTGAATGGTTTTTTCGTCTTTAAGAGCTCCACCCTGGCTAAAACTGTAGCACGAGTTCAACACACTCATCAGAACGAAGAGTATAGCAACCTTTACGGGCTGTTTCAGACTAATATTTTTAATTTTAAAATTCATTTTTAGATCCAATTTCAATGATTTCATCATGCTCAATTTGTTGAATAGCATCTTCATAAGCAAAATAATTTGCAGTGTATAAGAAAGGTAAAGTAAGGAAAACACCAATACCGCAAGCAATAGCACCTACCTGAGCTAAAATACCCACTATTAATGAGAAAAGAAAAATTGACAATAGATTTCCTTTAGTCATTACTTTTGAGATATTCCAGGCTTCTTTTATATCTGTAATTCCTTTAAGACTGATTAACGGAGCAATATAAAAAGACTTTAAAGCAAAATAATATATAACCGCTATCATTATAAACATATAAGGAATCATAAATAATACCAACACCGGGTTGCCCTGATCGCTGCCTGAAATAGCTCCTGTAACTATCATTACGATAATCAAAGGAATATACAGCAGCAGAAAACCTCCAAGAATAATTAACTGCAGAATAAAATAAGGCATAAAATCTTTAAAATCAAAAATATCTCCGGGAGATGCCGGCTGATTTCTATGAAGCTTTCCAAGGTATTTGTACATATTCCCCATTGCTACTGCTGCACAAAAAGGAATGATAGACATAAGGCAGCATAATAAAAAGGCTACAAAGATATTTCCGAAATCTTTCTTTAGAAGTTCAATACCTTTATTGATATATTCTCCAAGTTTAAAATTGACTGGTTTAGGCGCTAAAAATGTTTTCATTATTTATGTTTGATTAATCTTCCAGATTATATTGTTTTATTTTTCTGTATAAGGTTCTTTGCGAAATCCCAAGCTCATCCGCAGCTCTGTTCCTGCGTCCTTTATGCTTCTCCAATGCTTTGATAATCAAATCCTTTTCATTATTCTGAAGGGATAAAGATTCTGGTCGGTTTTCTTCCACTTCAATATCTTCAATATCTTCATAGCTATCTTCCGGACTTGAAATAATGGTTGGAGTCTGAACGCTTGGAGTATCGTTACTATTTTCAAAATACAATAAAGACCCTGAGTTTACTTGCTGTTGATTTTCAGGAGTATAAATTCTGTTAATCAGATTTTTCTCATGATTGCTTAAGTCTGCAGTTCCTCTGTTCTTTATTAATTCCGAAGTTAAGGATTTTAAATCATTAATATCATTACGCATATCGAAGAGAATTTTATACATAATTTCTCTTTCACTTCCGAAATCATTCTGCTTGGGAGTGCTCTGGTTATTAACAACCATCGGCAAATGTGTTTCCATCGGAATATATTCTGCAAGCTTTTCTGCTGTAATGTTTCTGTTTCTTTCCACAACGGTCATTTGCTCAACTAAGTTTCTTAATTGACGGACATTCCCCGGGAAAGAATAACTTTCTATGTAATGAACTGCACTGGGCTCTAATTCAAGCTCAGGCATTCTGTATTTCTCTGCAAAATCTATTGCAAACTTTCTGAACAGTAAGTGAATATCTCCTTTTCTTTCTCTCAAAGGGGGCATATCGATCTGAACGGTATTCAAACGATAATATAGATCCTCACGGAATCTTCCGTCATGAATAGCTTTCATCATATTGACGTTGGTAGCCGCTACAATTCTTACATTGGTCTTTTGAACCTGTGAAGAACCTACTTTCATAAATTCACCACTTTCCAGTACTCTTAAAAGACGAACCTGTGTCTGTAATGGAAGTTCTCCTACCTCATCCAAAAAGATTGTTCCCCCATCTGCTACTTCAAAATATCCTTTTCTGGTAGCCGTAGCTCCTGTAAAGGCACCTTTTTCGTGACCGAATAATTCTGAGTCTATGGTTCCTTCAGGGATAGCTCCACAGTTTACGACAATATATGGCTGATGTTTTCTTCTGGATTCTGAATGAATGATCTTCGGAATAAATTCTTTTCCCACCCCACTTTCTCCGATAACAAGAACGGAGATGTCTGTAGGAGCTACCTGAATAGATTTTTCCAGTGCCCTGTTGAGTGCCGGAAAGTTCCCGATAATTCCGAAGCGGTTTTTTATGTTTTGTAACTCGTTGCTCATAAGTAAATTTTTGATTATTGATTCAATGTTAATTATTCTACAGCTCAGCGATCTGCTTTCTGTAAACTTTGTTAAAATGATGGGTGTAGACGTCTTTCATAGTCTTTCCGTCATCATACGTTTGTAAGGCTAACATTTTTAAATCTAAATAATCCTTGTTTCTGATTTTAGAAACTTTACTTTTAAAGTATATGTTCTCGGCAAAGTCGTATTCTTTGCTTTGTTTTTCAAAATTTTCCAGGGCTTTATCATATTTTCCCTGTTCGAAATAGGTTACTCCAAGCTGGTAATGATCAAACATTCCCTTCACATAACCGTTTGTAGCAAGCAGTCTTTCGATAATCCCTGCCGCTTTTTCTTTTTGTCCTAAAGCACTATAAGACATAGCTTTCACTACATCCAGATGGTAATCTCCGTTTAAGGAACGTCCAAGATCTTCGGGATCATATTTTCGGAACTCTTCTAAGTCCTGAATAGCCCCTTTATAATCTCCTAAAAACTGGAATTTACACCAGCCTCTGTAGCCAAGGTGCATTTTAGGATTTAGGGCTACGGCTTTATCAATCAGTATTTTCCAGGTGGCAAAATCTCCGTTTTTGAGATAAGGCACAGCTTTTTCCATATAGGCATTGGAGAAATCAGGACAAAGCTCAATTGCTTTATCGAAACCTTCCTGAGATTCTCTGAAGCCTTGTAAATCTGAAGCTTTATTGTAAAGTTCACAGGCTTTTTTGCAGTCCTCACCCTCTATCGCATTACAGTTTACCTGTGCAATAGTATTGGTGTACACTATAAGTAACAAAAAGCTAAGGTAATACCTCTGAAACTTTTCCATCTTCAATTTTATAGGTTAAATACTGATAGTAATCTACTTTTAAACCTTCTATCTCTTTCGGCATCCAGCCGTTCAATGATTTCGTGAATTCTAACAGTTTATTTTCCAGCTGTTCATCCAAAGCAATATCTTTCAAATCCGAATTCATATGCTTAAGTCTGAACATTCCTGTTTTCCCTTCACAATTTACTAAAAATCTAACGGTAATATAACCATTGATTTTCTTTTCTGAATATATATTTTCTTTTTTAAGTTTTTCAACAATGGCAATTTTCTCACCTTTATACTGGAACATCTTCGGTCCGTGATAATATTGAAAGCTGAAAGGAATGTCCTTTCCTGCTCCGCATTTCTTAAAACCGGCTTCATCCAGTTTTTTATCAAATGTTATATCACCTACGGTATCCGGATATCTGCTCATATTCTTTTCAGCCTGACATGAAAACAGAGTAAAAATGAATAATAAAAGATAAATCGCCTTTGTCAAAACGTACTTTATTCCGCAGTTCTTCCTAAAAGTGTGCCTTGGGTATTATCGTAAACAAAAACGTCCACAATGTCACCTATCTGCTGCCCCTCCAGTTTATCAAAAACACATACGGCATTCTGTGAGTTTCTTCCTTTCCATTGGTTTTCATTTTTCTTGGAAGTTCCTTCAATCAGGATTTTATGCATTCTTCCTACATAAGATTTCATTCTCATTCTGGAAAGTTCTCCCTGAAGCGCTATAACCTCAGCAAGACGTCTCTGCTTCACATCAGCCGGAATATTGTCTTCCATTTTCTTGTGTGCCGGAGTTCCTGGTCTTTCTGAGTATGCAAACATATAACCATAGTCATATTCTACTTCTTTCATCAGGCTTAGGGTATCCTGGTGATCTTGTTCTGATTCATTACAGAATCCTACGATCATATCCTGAGAGAAAGCTACATCCGGAACAATTTCCTTCGCTTTTCTGATCAGTTCAAGGTATTCTTCACGGGTATGCTGTCTGTTCATGGCTTCAAGCATATTATTGCTTCCGCTTTGTACAGGAAGATGCACATATTTACAGATATTGTCGTGTTTTGCCATCATTTTGAATACATCAATACTCATATCCTGAGGGTTTGATGTAGAGAATCTGATTCTCATTTCAGGAACTGCTTTAGCCACCTGATCAAGTAATTGAGCAAAATTTACGGCTGTTGCTTTCTGCATTTCTGAAGCTTTGGCAAAATCTTTTTTAGGACCTCCTCCGTACCATAAGTAAGAGTCTACATTCTGACCTAAAAGGGTAATTTCTTTATATCCGCTCTCCGCAAGGCTTTTACATTCTTCAATAATGGAATGTGGGTCACGGCTTCTTTCTCTACCTCTCGTAAAAGGTACTACACAGAAGGTGCACATATTATCACAACCTCTTGTAATGGTAACAAAAGCTGTAACGCCGTTTCCGCCTAAACGAACCGGATTAATATCGGCATAGGTTTCTTCTTTCGAAAGGATTACATTGATAGCATCTCTACCATCATCAGTTTCTTTCAGTAAGTTCGGTAAGTCTCTGTAAGCGTCCGGACCAACAACAAGATCAACTAATTGTTCTTCTTCTAAAAATTTAGTTTTTAGTCTTTCTGCCATGCATCCAAGAACCCCAACCGTCATATTGGGCTTTTCTTTTTTAAGATTCTTGAATTGTGAAAGACGCATTCTTACAGTTTGCTCTGCTTTTTCACGGATAGAACAGGTGTTTAACAGAATCAGATCTGCTTCTTCAACCTTCATTGTTGTATTGTATCCTTGTTCATTAAGGATGGATGCAACAATTTCAGAATCCGAAAAGTTCATCTGACAACCATAGCTTTCTAAAAACAGCTTTTTAGAATTTTCCGGTCTTTCAGCAATAGCAAAAGCTTCACCTTGTTTTGTTTCGTCTATATATTTTTCCTGCACGATAATCAATTTTGGTTCGAAATTAAAACACAGAGAATTGCTCCGTGAATTTTAAATTACGAACAGATGAGTCTGCAAAGATACAAAATATTGTGACAGAATGGCAGGGCTATCTTCCACTAAATATTTACGATAAAAATTATTGTAAAAAATGCTTTGTTTTTTATAAGAATTTGTTGTCCGTGAGGGGCTTTATCTTACTTTGATTTAGATTACATATCCACAGACAGAGACGAGAAGTTCATTCTTATTTTCATTTGCGATTTTACCGGCTGTCCGTCACAGGTCGCAGGATTCCAATTTTTCTTGATTCTTCTTACTACATATTGCATATCATCAAAGAAAGCTTCACTGTGTAAAACTTTAGGTGCTCCTACAGCATCAATTACTCTTCCTGTGGTATCAATGATCAGTGTAAATGTAAAATCTCCGCTTAAAGTATAGAAATCTGCATTCAGATAGGTGTACATATACTTACTCAATACATTTTTATATGCTGATGCTCCTCCTTCAAAAGATGCCGGCTTAAAATCACCACATTTTACGGCAACCTGTAAAAAAGGCTCTTTTATGTCTATTTTGAAAATGTTTTTATTGTTTTCTACAATAAAGGAATCATCCCTATCCTCAAGCTCTTGGGCAAATGTAAAGTTTGCAACGCATAAGGCAAAAAATAAAAGTATCGTTCTCATAGCTTGATTTATTATAGAATTATTAAGCAAAGGTAAATATTTACCCGCCTTATAAAAAAGAAAAACTTCACACAAAGTGTGAAGTTCTCAGGATATGATGATGATAAAAACTTTCAAATAATGCTTATCATACATTGTTTTGGGATCACAACAAGCCTTTAATATGTTTATAATTAGTTTTAACAGTATCCAGGACCTCATCCATTTTCCCACCTAACATAAGCTGAGCCATAGATTTTGTCATTCCCACGATTTGGTCAAACTCAATTTTTGGAGGAAGTGCTAATGCATTAGGGTTGGTAAAAATATTTAAAAGGTATGGTCCGTCATAATTAAGACATTCTTTAATGGCATTTTCAACTTCTTCAGGTTTGTGTACATTTTTTCCGGGATATCCCATCGCTTGTGCTACCAGCGCAAAGTCCGGATTGATCATATCTGTTTCATTATCCGGCATTCCTCCTACTTCCATTTCCAGTTTTACCATTCCAAGGGTTCGGTTATTGAAAACAATCAACTTTACCGGAAGTTTATATTGAAAAATGGTTGCCATATCGCCCAGTAGCATAGATAAACCACCGTCCCCACACATGGCGATCACCTGCTTTCCGGGATAGGTAAGTGATGCACCAATCGCCATAGGCATTGCATTTGCCATTGAACCATGATTGAAAGAGCCTAACATTTTTCTTTCTCCGGTCCCTGTAATAAACCTTGCTCCCCAAACGCAACACATCCCTGTGTCTACAGTGAATATCGCGTCTTTTGTTGCTAATCTATCCAAAGTATGGGTTACATATTCCGGCTGAATAGCATCCTCTTTACCAGAATCTTTGACGTATTCCATCTGATTTTCTTTCACTTTATCATAAAAAGCAAGTTGTTCATTGAGAAAATCTACATTTGTTTTTTCAGTAAGCATTGGAAGTAAAGCCAAAATGGTTTGTCTGATATCTCCCGTCAATCCCAATTCGAGCTTTGCTCTTCGCCCTAATCTTTCCGGGCTTTCGTCTATCTGAACAATTTTATTTTTTACCGGCATAAATTTCTGATACGGGAAATCGGTTCCAAGAAGAATGACCAGATCAGCTTCATGCATCGCATGATAGGCGGAAGGAAATCCCAGTAATCCTGTAAGTCCAATTTCATTAGGATTATTGGGTTGAATAGCCATTTTCCCACGGAATGAATATCCTACCGGCGCTTTTAACAATTTGGACAGCTCTATCACTTCTCTATTTGCATCAGCGGCTCCAATACCACAGTAAAGGGTTACTTTTTTGCTATTATTAATCAGTGAAGCAAGGTTTTTCAATTCTTCATCTGATGGTCTGACAATAGGGTTTGTTTTAAAAATTTGATTGGAAGTAGTTGCTTCTTCTGCGTCCATTTCAGATACATCGCCCGGAAGTCCTATCACCGCCACGCCTTTCTTAGAAATCGCATGTTGAATAGCAGTCTGCACAATTCTCTGTACCTGCTCCGGTCTGGTGATCATCTGATTGTAGTGACTACAGTCATCAAAAAGCTTTATAGTATTGGTTTCCTGAAAATAATCCATTCCCATTTCATCGCTGGGAATAGTAGATGCTATCACCAGCATGGGAACATGGGATCTGTGGGCATCATATACTCCATTAATTAAATGTACATGCCCGGGACCGGAACTTCCTGCACATACTGCAAAGCCATCAAGTTCAGCTTCGGCAGCGGCTGCATATGCTCCCACTTCTTCATGTCTCACATGAATCCATTTGATACTACTTTTTTTAACTGCTGCATTAAGATGATTGAGACTGTCTCCTGTTACTGCATAAATTCTTTTCACATTGGCATTTTCGAGCATTTCTACAATCTGCTCTGCTATATTTTTAGCCATAACTCAATAGATTTGGTAATTATTTTCTTTTGATCATTAGAACAACAATATCCTAACTCTATCAAATTTAACCAATTAATCAGAAACTATCAACAGATTAAATATTAAAAAAAATGTAATTTTTCGAGAATTCCCTCACTGTATAAAGCATTTTATTATGTAGGGAAAACTTACCAGGTTAATTCAACAACGCAATATAGATTGTGTAAAAGCAAAACGACTGCCCTAGGGGACAGCCGTTCATTTATTATTTTTATAAGATTACATTACTACTTCGATCTGATTTCTCAATAAGTCTTCGAATTCATCTCTTTTTCTGATCAAATGAGCTTTTCCGTCAAGGAATAAAACTTCGGCAGGCTTTAATCTTGAATTGAAGTTTGAACTCATCTCAAAACCATACGCTCCCGCATTGTGGAATGCCAGGATATCGCCCTCTCTTACTTCATTTAATTTTCTGTCCCAGGCAAAAGTGTCAGTTTCACAGATATTTCCTACTACAGTATAAATTCTTTCTGCTCCTTTTGGGTTGGAAAGATTCTCAATCAGGTGGTAAGAGTCGTAGAACATCGGGCGGATCAGGTGATTAAATCCTGAGTTTACTCCCACGAAAACAGTTGCTGTTGTTTGTTTAATCACATTCGCTTTTACTAAAAGGTAACCACTTTTTCCGACTAAGAATTTTCCTGGTTCAAACCATAATTCGAATTTTCTGCCTGTTGTTTTTGAGTATTCTCCTAAAACTTTTTCAACTTTTTTACCTAAAGTTTTAACGTCAGTTTCTTCTTCATTATCCTGATATGGAATTTTGAAACCGCTTCCCATATCCAGATATTTCAGATTAGGAAAATGATCAGCAAGCTCAAGCATAATATCCAGTGCCTGAAGAAAAACCTCCGGATCTTTGATCTCACTTCCCGTATGCATATGAAGCCCTTCAACATTCACGTTCGTACTTTTCATCACTCTTTCAATGTGGCGAAGCTGATGAATGGAGATCCCGAATTTACTATCGATATGTCCTGTTGAGATTTTATAATTTCCACCTGCAAAGATATGCGGGTTGATTCTTACAAAAATCGGATAAGAATTTCCGTATTTATTCCCGAATTGCTCAAGAATAGAAATATTATCAATGTTAATATGAACTCCAAAAGCCATTGCTTCTTCTATTTCAGCCAGATCAACACAGTTTGGAGTAAAGAGTATTTTTTCTTTTGGGAATCCTACCTTTAATCCAAGTTTAACCTCGTTAATAGATACACAATCCAAAGAAGCACCCAAGTTCTTGACATACTTAAGGATATTGATATTCGTCAACGCCTTCGCTGCATAGAAGAACTTTGTATGTTTTAAAAAAGAAGATGTAAGTTTCTCATATTGAACTTTGATGGATTCTGCATCGTAAACATACACCGGTGTACCAAACTCATTGGCGATCTTTAATAATTCTTTTGAATTCATAATTTCATTTTAACATAAAAAAAGGCAGATTCTTCCAAGAAAGAGTCTGCCACATTAATTATTTTTTATGCAAGACAACTCTTTTAAATATTCCAAACCTTAGAGAACTTTACAGCTCCCTTTTTTCCAGTTTTAATTTGTTTAAAATTTTGCATTGCTTCTATTTATTTTTTGCAAAAATACTATTTATTTTTCACTTTAAGATAATTGTTTTGAACAAGCATCTTATCTGTAACGTATAGATTTTCTATTATTTCGGTAATGGTAATGTCTCAAAATCACCACGCAGAAGTGCTAGCTGCAGTTCATTATTCAAATCCGATGAAGAAATAGGAAGGTCTATTTTTAGCTTAGCCAGTTTACTTAATGTCTGTATCTGTGTAAACAATTCATAGAATCCAAAGGATATTACTTTTCCGTTTTCAATGATCAGAAATAGTTTTTCACCCAGCTTTCTTCCCGTTCCCAACCAAAGCTCATTCCTTTTCCTGAATTCAATTTTTTGTTTTAGTACTGCAACATCATTATATTCTTTCTGTGCTCCAATAAACTGAACTGCTTTTGCTCCCTGAGTAAATGATCTGAATTTAAGAATCGGCTTCTCAGTTTTATTGAGTGTATTCTTTTCAACCATGTATTTGCCATTTCTGAAATACAAGCCAAAAGGCAATACTTCTTTTTTCTTACTATTTTTAGAATTAAGAATCAGTTTAGCAATAATATCTGTTCCGGTAAGTTCAAAATTGATTTGTTCTGAGTCTTTCTGAACCTGTTCCCATTTTTTTGATTTGGAATTGAAAACCTTTTTTGAAAATTTGTTGATATCCTGAACATAATCGGTGAAAATAATTCTTCCGGCTTCGTCCTGAAAATAAACAAACCCTTTATCATTAGGAAGATCCTGCGTAAGCTCCTTAATCTTATTAATATACGTTTTCGCATTGGTTTCATCGTGCTGCTTCTGGATGATTTCATTCTCCGTATCTTTTGATATCAGAAGTTTGAACAGCTCCAAAGTTGCCCTTGCGTCTCCATCCGCTCTGTGATGATTGGTCAAAGGAATCCCTAATGATTTCACCAATTTACCTAATGAATAACTTACCTCATCAGGAATGAGTTTTTTCGCTAAAGGAATTGTATCTAAAGTATTGATTTTAAAATCATAACCAAGCCTTTTGAACGACTGGCGCAACATTCTGTAATCAAAATCAATATTATGACCTACGAGTGTTGTATTTTCAGTAATTTCAATAACTCTTTTGGCTATTTCATGAAATTTCGGAGCAGTTTTAACCATTTTCGGTGTAATACTGGTCAGTTTCTGAACAAAAGGAGTGATATCTCCTTCAGGATTGACAAGAGAGAGAAACTGGTCTGTAATCTTCTGACCATCATATCTGTAGATGGCAATGTCTATAATGCACTCATTTCTATAACCTGCACCATTACTTTCTATGTCTATAATTGAATACATTTATTTTCCCGTTAACTGCTTTTTTAATAATTAAAATCTTAGTTCTTTACTCTGATAGTACTTCCTTATCCGTAAAGATAACCTGCTAAAGTAACAAAAAATATGTCAAAATACAGCAGGTCATCATAGATTATGCTTTAATATTACCTTCTTCTGCCTCCCAGACCAAACATTCCAAGGATTGCTTTTGCGCCTTCTCTCATCAATGTATTAGTGAATGTTCTTCCGGCTTTGCTCTGTAATACCTGTTCAAACATTCCGGGTTCTTCTTTTACCGGTCTTGACCTTTGAGTAGATGTAGGATTCTGTGCTGCCTGTTCCATTCTGGCAGTTAATATTTCATATGCCGATTCCCTGTCTATCGCTTTTTCATATTTAGCAACCATTGCAGATCTTGATGTTAAATCTGTAACCTCCGCTTCGCTCAGAACATCCATTCTTGATTCCGGGGAAATAAGGTAGGTATGAACCAATGGTGTAGGAATACCTTTTTCATCTAAGGCTGTTACAAAAGCTTCTCCAATCCCTAAATTCTGAATAAGGCTTGGCGCATTGTAGAATTCCGTTGTCGGATAGTTTTCAACTGCCTTTGTGATTTCTTTTTTATCTTTTGCTGTAAAACCTCTCAATGCATGCTGAATTTTTAAACCCAGCTGAGACAATACACTTTCAGGAACATCTCCCGGGATCTGCGTGATGAAATAAATTCCCACTCCTTTGGAACGGATCAGTTTTACCATTGTTTCAATCTGCGAAAGAAGAGCTTTTGACGCTTCATCAAAAAGCAAGTGAGCTTCATCTATAAATAATACCAGCTTCGGTTTTCCACTGTCTCCTTCTTCCGGAAATGTCATATAGATCTCGGCAAAAAGTGAAAGCATGAAAGTGGAGAACAATTGAGGTTTATTTTGAATATCTGCAACCCTAAGGATACTTACAACTCCTTTACCGTCTCTGGTTTCCAGTAAATCCTGAACATCAAAGCTTAATTCACCGAAGAAATCTGCTGCTCCCTGCTGTTCCAGTGCAACAATTGATCTTAAAATTGCTCCCAATGAAGCAGGAGCTATTGATCCATAATTGGCTGCAAGCTCGGC
This sequence comes from Chryseobacterium sp. CS2K3, assembly GCF_059515185.1. NCBI lineage: Bacteria > Pseudomonadati > Bacteroidota > Flavobacteriia > Flavobacteriales > Weeksellaceae > Chryseobacterium > Chryseobacterium sp. CS2K3. The sequence goes on from NZ_JCAKRW010000008.1 coordinate 207,814, forward strand.
TTTTCCCTGAGGATTATCTGTTACATACTGCAATACCTTTTTCAGATCATTAAGATCAATCAAAGGAAGCCCTTTATCATCACAGTATTTAAACACAATAGACATGATGCTTTGCTGGGTATCATTAAGCTGAAGGATTTTACTTAATAAAACAGGACCAAATTCTGTCACAGTAGCTCTCAGCTTTACACCTTTTCCACCGGAAATACTCATTAATTCTACCGGGAAACCTTGCGGAGTGTATGGGAGCTGCGTTTTTGCGTATCTTTCTTCAATAATAGAGTTCATTTGCCCTGCTTCAGCAATTCCTGAGAAATCTCCTTTAATATCCAGAACAAGCGATGGAATTCCTTGGTGAGAAAGCTGTTCTGCGAAGACCTGTAATGTTTTTGTCTTTCCTGTTCCGGTAGCTCCGGCAATAAGCCCGTGGCGGTTAATGGTTTTCAAAGGAATGGTAACATTCACTTCTGTAACGACTTCTCCATCCAACATTCCTTTTCCTAATATAATATGATCTCCTTTCGGAGTGTATCTTGCATTTAATTCTTCAATAAATTGTGCTTTGTCTGCCATCTGATCACTTTTTTTTAAACTTATAAATATAAAGTTTTTTATAAAATATTTAATTACCAAAACAATATTATATCTGTAAGCCTTGTTTTTATGTTTAATAAATTAATGTTTACCTTAGCTATTAAAAATAATGCCATATGCTATTACTCATGAAGCTATTTAATAAAAATTTAGTTTTAGCTTTTTCTCTGTTATTTACGGTTGTTTTATCTCAGGAGCGCAAAAGACCTGTAACTCTTTCCATTAAAGGAGATTTTACTCAACCTGCCACTTCAGTAATATTCCCTGAATTCTGGGCTGGTTTTCAAAGAGAAAGTATACAATCTTACGATCCTCAGAATAAACATATTGTTGTAAGCTATGTACAGCAAATAACTAAAAAGAACAAAACAACGCTTACATTATATTTATATCCTAAAAAAATTGTAGATAATCAATTACTCAGAGACAATTTTGAAGCTTATCATTATGTTCTTTACCAAAACTCCAATAAGAAAACCAATCTGAAACCTTCTTTCGGGAGTCTTTCCAATGATAATGCAAAGGTAAATTATGCCTACTCAATATTTGATCACGCACTTGGTGAACGTGATTTTTTCAAAGGAGTAAAGTTTACCGATAAAAGCTCACTTCTTGCCATTTATGAATGTGGAACATGGGATTTTAAAACACGAGTTTCAAGTGATAATATGACGAAAGCTCAGATTGCAGAACTGAAAGAAAAAGTTGAAAACTACTTTGGAATATTAGATGTTGCTGCTAAAAACCCTCTTCCAATCGAAAAAGTTCCGGATCTAAGATTATCACCTATTGTAAAAAGAGATTCCATGATGACCAAAGCAACTATTGCTGCGGCTGAAGCTAAAATAGAATGGCTTAAAAACAATCTTGAAAAGAAAGAAGTCATGACGGGATTCAATGATATGAAAATTGATTCTGAAGTATATTCTATTGAAAAAATGATAGAATTCTACAAGGCTCATGAGAATGACTGGCAGATACAGGAAAGTACTAAAAACTATTTCAGTGAAATAATCAAAATCGCAGACAACGGAAGAACTAAGGATTACATCTATGATAAATATAAAGGGTTAATTGATTATCAGGAAGGTGCTGATAAAGAAGAAGATTACAACCAGTTCAAAATAGACAAAGGAATTTCTACAACCACTAATGAAATTCTATATTCATTATTTTACAAAATACAGTAAATAAACCACTTACAAAGCCTATTTCATTTACCAAACATGATATAAAACAGCATTTGTATTTTGACCTTATGTAAGGCATTCTTTTTGCTGAAAACAAACAGCTTTAAACATTTGTTTAATGTAAGCATTGAAAGAAACTATCAATGGAATTTAACATTTCATTTAGAATTTATCTAATACTTTGTATCTTTAACTATTAAAAAAATACCCAATGAAAATTGAACAAATATATACGGGCTGTCTGGCTCAGGGTGCCTATTATATTGTATCAGAAAATGAAGCTGTCATTATAGATCCTTTAAGAGAAGTAAAACCTTATCTGGACCGTCTGGAAAAAGACAATGTCACTTTAAAATATATTTTTGAAACCCACTTCCATGCGGATTTTGTATCAGGACATTTGGATCTGAGCAAGAAAACAGGAGCTCCTATTGTATATGGACCTACTGCAGCGCCGGAATTTGACGCTATCATTGCGGAAGACAATCAGGTTTTTGAAATTGGAAAGATAAAAATTAAAGTACTCCACACTCCGGGACATACCATGGAGAGCAGTACATACCTTTTAATAGATGAAAACGGTACTGAAACAGCAATTTTCACAGGAGACACTCTGTTTTTAGGAGATGTAGGAAGACCTGATCTTGCTCAGAAAGCTACCAACCTTACTCAGGAAGATCTTGCCGGTATTCTGTATGACAGTCTTCAGACGAAGATTATGCCTTTGAATGACAGCATTACTGTTTATCCTGCTCACGGTGCCGGTTCTGCATGTGGAAAAAATATGCAAAAGGAAACAGTAGATATTTTAGGAAACCAGAAAAGAACAAACTATGCGCTTAATCAGCCGGATAAAGAAACTTTCGTAAAAGAAGTGCTTGACGGGCTGACTGCTCCTCCAAAATATTTCGGAATGAATGTAGCCTTAAACAAAGGAGGTTATGAAAGTCTGGAAGTAGTAATGAATAAAGGATTACAACCTGTTTCTCCGGAAGATTTCGAAGCTTTGGCAGAAGAGTCAGGAGCTTTAATTCTTGACACAAGAGGAGCCGCAGATTTCCATAAAGGTTTTGTTCCAAACTCTATCAATATTGGATTAAAAGGAGATTTTGCCCCATGGGTAGGAACGCTTATTGTAGATGTAAAACACCCTTTATTGTTAATTACAGATGAAGGAACTGAAGAGGAAGTAATTATAAGATTAAGCAGAGTAGGTTTTGATAATGTCGTAGGATATCTGAAAGGAGGTTTTGAAGCATGGAAAAGCGCAGGAAAGGAAACAGACGAAGTAAAAAGAATTTCTCCCGCTGAATTTGCAGAACAATTTACAGCGGATGCTAAAGTAATTGATGTAAGAAAACTAACAGAATATTCTGCAGAACATATTGACAATGCCTATAACAGACCTTTGGATTCCATCAGTGAATGGGCGCGTCATCTTGATGACTCTGAGCATTTCTTCCTTCATTGTGCAGGAGGATACAGAAGCATGATTGCAGCCAGCATCCTTAATTCTCACGGAATCAGAAACTTCACTGAAATAGAAGGAGGTTTTAACGGGATTAAAAAGACAGAAAAACTTCCAACTACTGACTTTGTTTGTCAATCCAAAACGTCATAAGCTTATGAAAATCAATTTCTTTGGATTTGCCCTTGCATCATTATTGGCGTTAAGTGCCTGTAAAACAAATCATACACCTACAGCAGCAAAAGCGAACATTAAGGAAGTGGTAAACAGTTCCGATGTAACTTTAGTTGATGTCAGAATCCCTGAACAATATGCCGCAGGAACAGCCAAAAATGCTATTAATATCCCTTTAGCTGAAATTCAGAATAATATTGAAACACTGAAAGGAAAAAAAGTAGTTGTTTTCTGCAATAAAGGGGTACAAGCAGATCAGGCAATGGAAATCCTAAAGAAAAACGGAGTTGAAGCCTATGACGGGACCAGCTGGAAAAACGTAAAAGGTATTCAGGACGAATCCGATAAAAAGTAAATTAATAACCCAATTATATGTCACAAAAATTTCAGGAAATCATCAATTCCGAAAGACCGGTACTTATTGACTTTTTTGCCACTTGGTGCCAGCCCTGCAAGGTTCAGTCTTCGGTTTTAAATACTGTAAAAGAAAATATTGGCGAAGGAGCCAGAATCATAAAGGTAGATGTAGACCAGTATCCTGCCCTTGCTGCACAATATGGAGTAAGAGGAGTACCTACATTAGCTGTTTTCAAAAACGGAGAATTGCTATGGAAGGAAAGCGGAGTACATGACGTTAATACATTAACCAATCTTCTGCAACAATATATGTAAGATAAAAATAAGGCTGAATATCAATGATACTCAGCCTTATTTTTTATCAATCAATTGAAAATTGATCTCTGTCATTTAAAAACTGAAAGTGCGTTCTAAAATCTTTCAGTTCTTTCATATCCAGCTCAGCTGATACAATATTTCCTTTTTTATCTGCAATTTCCCGTCCATCAGCAAAGAAACAATGAGAGCTTTCCTGATAGAATAAATTATTCCCATCCGTTCCTATTCTGTTTAACCCAAAAACGAAAGAGAGATTTTCAATAGCTCTTGCCTTTAAAAGATGTTCCCATGCTCCTACTCTTTTTTCTGGCCAGTTTGCCACATATAAAACAGCATCATAATCATCATTATTTCTTGCAAAAACCGGAAAACGAAGATCATAGCAAACCTGAAGAAGAAATCTTACTCCCTGATATTCAACAATCACACGTTCTTTTCCTGGAGTATACACTTTATCTTCTCCGGAAAAAGAAAAAAGATGTCTTTTATTATAAAAAGAGACTTCGCCAGTTGGTTTTACAAAATACATTCTGTTATAAAAATTACCATTTTCTTCTACCGGAGCACTGCCACAGAAAGCTGCATTTTTCTCTTTAGAAATCTTCTTTAAAAACTCCAGAGATTCTTCATTTCTGTCTGAAACCTCTGATGCATCCATACAGAAACCCGTTGAAAACATTTCGGGAAGAAGAAACAGATCTGCGCTTAGATTCTGCAGTTCATGCTCTATTATTTTAAAATTTTCATCTTTATTTTTCCAGACAATATCCAAATTAAGTCCTACAATCTTCATCTTTTTACTTTTTTATTATTCCAAATCTGTTGTATAAAAATACGGCTTTTATGTTTATGGAAGAAAAAGGTGTTGTAATTCTTAATATTTATTAAAGTATTCTATTTTTATAGTATTCAATGCTTTTCGGTTCTATTTTTGATGCAGGTAATTTTTATTAAAATCATTAAAAATTAAAAAAATTTATGAAGAAATTGGTTTTTATGGTGATGATATTCTTTTTCGGTGTTACAGCTCATGCTCAAGCATGGACAGGAAAAGGAGATCAGAAAGTTCAGCTGGGTTTAAGCGCTTGGGGATATGGAACAGGTATTACAGGAACTTATGATTATGGGCTTAATAAGCTCATATCAGTAGGAGCCGGACTTAACGGTTATTTCAGCAATTACAAGAATAACGATAAGGATAATCGTGTATTTGTTTTCGGAAGACTGAATTTTCACTTACAAGAAGCATTAAGCCTGCCTGCAAAACTGGACATTTATCCTGGTGTAGATGTTGGAGTTCTTGGAAAAGACTTTGGGATAGGTGCTCATATCGGAGCAAGATACTTCTTTACAGAAAGAATTGGAGTATTTGCAGAGGTAGGTAATAACGGAAGTCTTGGAGTTTCGTTCAATTTATAATCAAATAGTCTTAAATATGACAAAGCTTCTCGTTTCGAGAGGCTTTTTTATTTGGCATAGTTTTGATAATTGTTACCTTTGCAAATTAAAATCTAAAATTTATTAATGGAAATAGCAATCAAACTCTTCCAGTTCATTCTGAGTATCTCTATACTTGTAGTTCTTCATGAGCTTGGGCACTTCTTACCGGCAAAATGGTTCAAGACCAGAGCAGAGAAATTCTTCCTGTTTTTTGACCCTTACTTCTCCATATTCTCTATGAAGAAAGTTAACGGAAAATGGAAGTATAAATTCTTGTCTCAGAATCTTCCGGATACTGAAGTAATAGAGGTAAACGGAAAAAAGGAAGAAGTTCCTATCGATATATCTAAACTTTCTGACGACGATTGGAGAAAATATCCTGAACAAACCAAATATGGAATCGGATGGCTTCCTTTCGGAGGTTATGTAAAGATTGCCGGAATGGTAGACGAAAGCATGGATACCGCTCAAATGAAAAAACCTGCTGAACCATGGGAATTCAGATCAAAACCGGCTTGGCAGCGACTAATCATCATGCTGGGAGGTGTTACCGTAAACTTTTTCCTTGCATGGATCATCTTCTCTGCATTGGTAGGAAAGAATGGTGAAAACATCTTTGAAGCTGATAAAATCACAACTCCTCTTCATTACACAGAAGCAGCTAAGAAAATGGGCTTCCAGGATGGAGATAAAATTTTAAAAGTAGACGGAAAAGTTCAGAAAGACTTCAAAAAACTTGCCCTAGACGTTCTGTTAAGTGATGAAATCACAGTATTAAGAAATGGAAAAGAAGTTACCTTCCCTACTAATGATGACGGAAAAGTAATCGCATTTAACGATCCTGAGCCAAGAGCATTCTTAACTCCAAGAATGACTCCTATCATTGATACAATCGTTACAAAATCTACAATGGATGCAGGTTTAAAGGTAGGTGATAAAATCCTTGCCATCAACGGAACTCCTATTACTTATTATGACGAACTTAAGCCTCTTGTTATTCCTAATGCAGGAAAAACAGTTGATTTCAAAGTAGCAAGAAACAACGAAACAGCTGATTTACATATTCCTGTATCCAAGGAAGGGACAATAGGTGTTTTATCATACAAAGAAATTGAGAAATACAACGTTCACAGTGATTATTCGTTCTTCGGAGCAGTCTCAAGAGGGTTTACCCTTACAATTGAAAGTTTAACATACCAAATCAAACAGTTTAAGCTAGTCTTCAACAAAAAAGTTCAGGGATACAAAAAAGTTGGAGGTCCGCTTGCTATCGTAAAAAATATGCCAGTAAGCAAAGATGCTCAAGGTGGTGTTTCTATTGACTGGAATGCATTCTGGGGCTTTACAGCAATGTTCTCTGTTTGGTTAGCATTCCTTAACCTTATTCCTATTCCGGGGCTTGATGGTGGACATGTTATATTTACATTATATGAGATGATTGTAGGAAAACCGGTTCCGCAAAAAGTTCTGGAAAACGCTCAAATGGTGGGAGTTATCTTCCTATTAGGATTGATGGTTCTTATTTTCGGAAGCGATATTGTTAAAGCGATTATGGGAACTTTATAATTTTTTAAAAATTTTCTTAAAAATATTTGCAGGGTATAAATATTCGTCCTATATTTGCACCACTTAAAACAAAGGACATTCCTCCTTAGCTCAGTTGGTTAGAGCATCTGACTGTTAATCAGAGGGTCGCTGGTTCGAGCCCAGCAGGAGGAGCAAAAAAGACTTACAGAAATGTAGGTCTTTTTTTATTTCTTTTAGCTAATTCTATTCTTATCATACGGAAAAAGTTGGATCAGGTGCAAAAGTTGTGGACTAAGTAAAAAGTTTCGTTAATCTGAAGAAAAAACAAATTATCTTTTTACTCCTCTAAGCTTTATATTTAAATTTTATTTAAACGCAAAGACATGATGGAATTGATTATTGATAAGGGAGCTAAGAAAGCGACAAAAGTCGCTGATGAAGCGATGTAGATACGCGTACGCTTAGAAAGAATCAATTTCACTGATTCCATCCTTTGTCCCCTTGAAATAGGCAATAAGGAGCTAAAAACTTTGCATTAAATTAAATAGATATACAATATTATCACCCAATTTTTGAGACTAATAAAACTGAGATATTTTAACTTTTACGAAGTTATCGCATCATTTAATAAAGAAATTTCGAAAACTCTTTATTAACTTGCATACATATCAAATTATTCCATGAAAAGAATTTTTATTTCATTATTAGCAGCCTTTGCTAGTATTCAAATCTCTGCACAGGAGAAATCATATTTTTTATCAACACCTTCTTTAAGCCCGGATGGAAAAACAGCGTATTTCGCTTATGACGGAGATATCTGGAAAGTAGATTCCAATGGAGGAAACGCTTCGAGAATAACAGCATTAGACGGAGAAGAAATCAATCCCCGCCTTTCTCCTGATGGAAAATGGCTTGCTTTCAGTTCTAATCAATACGGAAACTATGACATTTATATAATGCCTGCCGAAGGAGGTACTATAAAACAATTAACCTTCCATACCGGAAAAGACGATATGGAAAACTGGGGATGGGACAGCAAAACCATTTATTTTACATCAAACAGAAACAACAATTTCGGAAGTTTTAGGACTACAATTGAAGGAAAAACTCCAGAGAAATTATTCAACAATTATTTTAACAATACTAACGGGCTTGCAGAAACACCAGCCGGAGAATATCTTTTTACAAGTTCTTCGGAAAGCGCCAATCAAACCCACCGTAAACGCTATAAAGGAGCAAATAACCCTGATATTTTAGGCTACAATCCAAAGTCTAACACGTACACGCAACACACTAATTATGAAGGAAAGGATTTTAATCCAAGTGTAGACAAAAATGGCATCATTTATTTTATTTCCGACGAAAATAACAACGAATACAATCTTTTTAAAATAGAAAATGGTAAGAAGACAGCATTAACACAGTTTGACACTTCTATTAAAAAACCCTTCGTTGCTGCTAACGGATCTAAAGTTATATTTGAAAAAGATTACCAGCTTTACACTTACGACATAACCACAAAGAACACAACTCTTCTGAATGTTAATCTCAACACGAACAAGACATTAGAAAAAGAGCAGAACTTCAGTGTAGAAAACAATATTTCTTATTATGATATTTCTCCGGATGGCAAAAAAATGGCATTTGTGAGCCGTGGAATTTTATTCGTATCTGATATTGAGGGAAAATTCACACAACAGGTTTCTGATGGAAAAGAGCGCGTCATGGAGGCAAAATGGCTGAAAGATAACCGCACGTTGCTTTTTAACCAAACCGATAAGGGCTACCAAAACTGGTTTACTATATCCGCAGACGGAAAAGGACAGCTAAAACAGTTAACAAATGATCTTCGAAATAATCGCAGCATCACTCTTAATAATGATCTTTCAAAAGCGGTTTATTTAAGCGGCAGAGATGAAGTAAGGTTATTAGACCTGAAAAGCTTCAACTCTACAACAATTGTAAAAGACGAAATCTGGGCATTCCAAAATTCCAGACCGTCGTTCTCTCCGAATAATGAATATGTCCTATTTTCTGCAAAAAGGAATTTTGAACTGGATATTTTTATTCATAATATTAAAAAAGGGCAAACTATTAACCTTACCAACACGGGTGTTTCGGAAGAAGATCCTACATGGTCACCCAATGGTAAATATATTTATTTTACCAGCGACAGAACAAACCCTTCCTATCCTTTAGGAATGCAGAAGTCCAATATTTACAGAATGGCTTTAGACTGGTTTGATGAGCCTTATAAATCTGAGAAATTCGATAAGCTTTTCGTAGAAGAAAAAAAGGATACAAAGTCTGACAAAGAAGAAAAGGATAAGAAAGATAAAAAAGCTAAAAAAGACGACGATAAAGAGAAAAAAGAAGAGAAAGAACCTATCATCAAAGAACTGAAAGTAAATCCTGAAAATACCCTTGAAAGGATTGAATTAGTTACTGACCGATATGGATATCAGGACGATCCTATAGTTTTCAATGATGATAAAAAAGAAATTTTATTGTTTAATTCTAATCAGGATAACGGAAAACGACAGCTATTCAAAAAAGTATTCACTGACTTTGAACCTGCAAAATCTGAAAAAGTCTTTGATAAAGCAGCCTATTATATCACTAAAAATGATAAAAACTTATTTGCATTAATAGATGGAAATATTTACAAGACCCCGATTTCTGCATTAAAACCGGAAAAGATTGCCATACAGTATACTTTTAACAAAAATCTTGCTTCTGAATTTACACAGATGTATGATGAAACATGGACCGGTGTGGAAGAAAATTTTTACGATGAAAAATTCCACGGGATCGACTGGAAAGGAAAAAAAGAACAATATGCAAAGTATCTTCCGTATGTAAACAGCAGAAATGATCTTAGAATTTTACTGAATGATCTTTTAGGTGAGCTCAACTCTTCACACATTGGATTTTCATCGAGCGGAAAAGAGGAAAGTACTTATTTGAATTATTTCACTAACGAAACCGGAATTATCTTTAAAAAAGATGCTCCATATACTGTTGAAAGCATCGTTCGAAAATCACCGGCATTCCGATTTGGCGTAGATATCAAACCAGGAGATGAATTGATTTCGGTGAATGGAAAAACTATTGATCCTAAAGAAAACAATGAAATTTATTTTACAACTCCAAAAAAACTGGATGAGCTTACATTGACATTCAACCGTAATGGGAAAAATATTACAACCAAAGTACATCCTATTTCCAATACAGAGTTGAAAGGATTGCTTTATGATGATTGGATCTTTAATAACCGTCAGCGTGTCAATCAGCTTAGCAATAACAGGATTGCTTATTCTTATATGAAAAACATGTCTACGGACGAACTTGACCGATTCCTTCTGGATATGGTGGAACAGGAAAACAAAAAAGATGCTGTTATCCTGGATCTTCGTTTTAACACCGGAGGAAATGTTCATGATAAAGTCCTTAATTTCCTGGCACAAAAACCTTATTTACAATGGAAATATCGCGAAGGAAAAATGACTGCTCAGCCTAATTTTGCACCTTCAGGAAAACCTATTGTATTACTTATCAATGAAGGTTCATTAAGTGATGCTGAAATGACTGCAGCCGGGTTTAAGGCACTGAAATTAGGAAAAATCATCGGACAGGAAACTTACCGCTGGATTATTTTCACCTCCGGAAAAAGCCTTGTTGACGGATCTTTCTATAGACTACCTTCATGGGGAACCTATACCCTGGATGGACAAAATCTTGAGAAAACCGGTGTAAAACCAGATATTTATGTTAAAAATACATTTATAGACAGACAAACGGATAATGATCCTCAACTAGAAAGAGCAGTTCAGGAAATATTAAAGGACTTAAAAAAATGATTTTCATCATAATAAAAACGTCTCCCATTAAGAGGAGACGTTTTTTATTATGATTAGTATTAATTCTGTGCAAAATAAACCTTCAGATAATTAGACAGATAAAATGTCCTGATCTTGGTTTGTAAAAAGTTTACTTTCTCATTTTCATACTCATTAGAGAATCTTTCTAATTCATATAAAGGAATGATCCCAAGTTTATATTTTTCTTTATTGATATCCAGCAACTCTACAAGCACATTCATATAATTCTTCTCATAATCAAGCTCCTGATAGCTGGTTTCCAAATCTCTCTTAAAACGGTTAACCGTATTGGTGATCTCATCTTTTTTTCTCAACAAATCATTATTAAGTTTTTCTACTTCAATTTTTGAAATTTCGCGATCTCTTTTATTCTGAAATTGTGAAAATATAGGAACAGAAACACTAAGCGCCAAATAATGGTTTTTATTGTTCTTTAATTGTTCGAAAAATGTGTAATTATCATCAATCACCCTGCCTCCAGATGTTAAAACATCATTTTCACCTAAAATATGAGAGTAGAAACTATTAAAATTATATCCCAAAGATACTCTGGGCATATAGTTGTTTTGCATCATTTTCTGATTTCTTTGCTCCTTTTCCAGGGCAATGTTAATTATTCTTATTTCAGGAAATGATAAAATATTATCCAAGTTAGATTCAACATCTTTTATTACATCTGAATCTACGTCAATATCAATATTCTGAATCTCAAAATTATCATTGATATTCAATAAACTTTTCAGGTTGTAATACAGTAATTCTTTTTCGTTTCTGTACTTTCTGATATCAATATCTGTCTTTAGCTTTCTTGCTTCAAGGTTTTTTAAATTGATTTTAATCTCATCACCTTTTTCTATTCTGTATTTTACAATATCAATAATGGTATTGTTGATCTTAGCATTGTTTTCCTGAACTTTTATCTGTTCATCCGCAATTAATAAATCCGTATATACTTCAAGAACCTGCAGATAAATATCCCTCAGTGTTTTTTTATTGGACTCCTGTACAACATCCTGATTCAGTTTTTGAACATCTACATCAAGTTTTCTTTTGAAACCATTAAAAACGGTCCAGTTAAAATTAAAATTTCCTGTAATAGAATTTCTGTTTCTATTCTCTCTGATGTTTGATGATGGGTTAATAGCTGTTCCAAGATCATAGCTATTTGCCCCACTGAACGTAGCAGCAGGAAGAAATCGGTCTTTCGCTTTACGTACATTAACAGCACTTATCAGGGAATCTTTAATTCCGTTTTTAATGATCAGGTTATTACTTTTAGCAACGCTATAACATTCAGATAGCGAAAGTGTTCTGGTTTGCGAAAAAGAATAAAAGCCTATAAAAATAAATACCAGAAATAGACTTTTTACCATTATCTGTATATTTTTTTTAGTCTATTAATTCTCTTCCACATATTGGTAGAATATTCAGTTTCTGACAATTTCTTATCATAGTTGAAAAATGTTACCTTTTCAGGCTTTACCATTTGCCAAAGTTCTTCCTCAGATAGATTAGGATTGGAATTTCTAGCATTATTGAAAGCATTCTCAAGATCATTTTTAGTATTAATAATCCACTGTTCCACTCCTACGGCAAAAAAAGTTTCAGGTGTATTTTCATGAATATTTTCAATATTTGTTCCTTTTCGCAGATGATCCCAGATCAAAAGGTTTGTGATATAAGAGTTTTTTAATCCTAATTTTTGTGCAAGCTGCCTATTCATAAGATAAAGCTGTTTTTCTTTCTGGATAATTTCAGCCATAATTTTGTGAGCTTCTTTATACCAAGGAAACTTGAGCTTTATTCTTTCACCTGATTCAAAAACAAGAACAAAGCCTTCCTGATTAGGGAGATTGAGATTTTGAAGAGCCTCAAAGTTTTTTACATCTTTATAGATTTCCGTATAATCTTTTGCTACTGGAAATCCTAAATCTTCAAGAGGAAGATTATCTCCTGTCTCATTATCCAAAACACCAATCATATAGAGATCACGCGAAGTTCCATAATCAATAAGAACATTGGTTTCCGGGAAAATAGCCTCAAAAACATAGGTTCTGTCCCGTTTTAGCTTAGAGAATGTGTGAGAGTATTTCTCATAAAGAATTTTTGTAGCCTCTTTAGCATTAACATTTTCAAAAGATCTCTGTGTTGCTAAAAAAGGCATATCATCTACCCAATATAGAGTAGTCATTGTTCCATCTACTTTTTCAAAAATTTTAAATCCTGTTTCGGGAATTTTAAAATTTTGTCCTTCGCTCAATAGTAAAGTATCTTCATTAATATATCTTCTAAAAGTGAAAAATTTCGGAAATGGTCTTGCTAAAACTTCACCTTCACCATTGATGATAAGTCCTCGGCAATGGATATTATTATCATCCCAAATTACATTGGACCTTTCTAGTCCTGAATGATAACCATATAGGTACAAATCCTCTGTAGGATGCTTCTCTACGCTAATGGAGGAATATTTCGCATATTTATCTAAAAGATTCTTATCAAATCTAATCATTTTCATATTTTTGTCCGTTATGGATGCAAATATATTACTTAAATTCAATTTGGAAAACCGCCATTTTGCAATCAATAATTTATTAAAAACGAAAAATAATTCAATATATACTGGAAAATCAGGAATTATTATTTATTTAATAGAACTATATAGCATTACGAATGATGAAACTCTATTAATTGAAATACAGAAAGTTGCAGACATAATCTATAATGACCTCAATGAAAACGCTTCTTACTCGTTTTATACGGGAAATATGGGGGTTGCATATTCATTTTTGCAAGTATTTATTCACACCCAAGAGGATAAATATTTAAATTACTGTGTTGAGATATCTAAAAAAAGTAAAATTCATTTAAGTCTTATTGAGCATCCAATTATTGATTTATTGAATGGCGTTTCCGGAATTTTACTAGGTCTTTTACATATTTATGCCAATGGCTATCAGGAACAATGGCTATTGGATGACATTAACTTCTATATAAATTATATTCTTAGCAAATCTTATACATCCAAAAACGGAAATATCTATTGGGATGTAACGGCAAGAATCAATAAAGGACTTACTGGCTTTTCCCATGGAGCGTCAGGAATAGGTTTTGTATTTAACGAGCTCTACAAACTCACAGGGAACAAGGATTTTAAAGAAATTTTCGATTCTGCTTTAAGATATGAAGATGAATATTATGAGCCAAGCATTAAAAATTGGCTGGATTTCAGAAAATTTCCATACAAGCTTGAAGACGGTCCTCAATTTGATGAAAATGCCAGAATCAATAATAAAAATTTTTTCCTGGAAACAAAGCATATGTACGCATGGTGTCATGGTGCACCGGGAATCATAGGTGTAAGAGAGAATATATTTTCAGATATTATTAATGAAATTCTTCTTTCTGTTGAAACTTCCAAGAACCATTCTTTATGTCATAGCGGTACAGGAAATTTGCTCTGCCTTATTGAGAACAAAGCTATAGACCCAGACATTTACAGAAAGCATCTAGAGGATAAATGTAATCAACTTATTGTATATTATGATAAACATAAATCATTTATTAACGGTTATAATGACTCTGAAACAAATGAATATGGGCTGTTTATGGGAGAACTGGGAACATTCTATTTCCTTCTCAAAGCCTATAAGCATCTTAACGAATTTTCCGGTGAAGAAACTATAAACATTTTATATCCAAAAATTTCGTCAGCCGCTTCTATTAAAATATACAACAAAAATATCTACAACAGCCTTGCAGCAGCATTATTTCCAAAAACTTTTTCGTTAATTCACGAAAAATATCCTGACTTGATTTTAGGTAAAGAAGATCTTCAAATTGAAAATATCAGAAAAAAAGTTACAGGATTGGAAGATGAGATCATTAATGATGTATTTTTGTTTGAGCAAAATATAAAGGACGTTCAGCTTAGCATTGAAAGTCATTCTTATGAGTTTTTTAAAAACAAAGTAGATTTCAACTTTTTTAAATCTAATATAAGAAGTAATAATTTTAACAAGATACAGGTAAATGTCGGCGACAATGTCAAGATTCTTCAGACCAAGTGGGACTGGAACCCCGTGAGTAATGAAAAATGGTCTTTAAATAATAAAAACAATATCGGGCAATATGAATATGCAATTACTCCAGATTACGAGAACATGTTCATTTCCCTATCCAAGGTTCAGACATACATTATTGATTATCTGAAAGGTAATGAGAATACTTTTTTAGAAGATATAATTAATCATTTTTATAATATTATTGATGAATCTCCGGATAATAAAAAACTAATACAAGAAAACGTTATCAGCAATGTTTATTATTTATTAAAAAACAGAGCTCTAGAAATCAAATATGAAAAAATTTAAATTCTATAAACAGCTGGATCAGATGGATTGTGGTCCTACCTGTTTAAAAATGATTGCCAAACATTATGGGGCAATCTATTCTGTAGAATACTTCAGAGATAAAAGTGCCATCTCCAACCAAGGGGTAACATTATATGGATTGAGTCGTGCAGCTGAGAACATCGGATTAAGAACACTAAGTGCGAGAGTACCTTTTGATAGCATAGACAAACTTATTTTTCCTTTTATCGCACACTGGAAAAGCAATCACTTCATTGTAGTCTATAAAAAAACTGATAAACATGTTTACGTTGCAGACCCAGCAATCGGTAAGATAAAATATACCCATAAGGAATTCCTTGAGGGATGGACATTAAAAGAGTTTAAAGAAGAAGGTAATGTATTACTTATGGAGCCTTCACCATCTTTTTATAGCGATAACATCAATAAGAAAAAACGTGAAATTACATCTTTCGATTCATTCATCTATTTTCTACAATATTTAAGACCACATAAAGGACTGTTACTCCAGATTTTCCTTGGGCTAATGGTAGGAACCATTATTCAGCTTATTCTACCATTCCTATCGCAGGCAATGGTGGACAAAGGGATCAACGGAAGTAATATTGAATTGGTTTACCTCATTCTTATTGCTCAAATTCTTCTTAATATCGGTAATGCTTTTGCCGGATATGTAAGAAGTTGGATATTCCTGCATATCGGAACAAAAATTAATATCTCTATTGTTGCCGACTTTCTGATACGGGTACTAGACCTCCCTCTTATGTTCTTTGACAGCCGTTCTGTAGGTGATCTTCTTCAGAGAATCAATGATAATTCAAGAATTGAAAGTTTTCTGACGGGAACATTTTTAAGCATATTTTTTTCTATGATTAACCTTCTGCTATTCGGAGGAATCATATTTTATTATAATAAACTGATATTCTCTGTATTTTTTATCGGAAGTATTCTTTATGTTTTATGGGTGTTCTTTTTCCAGAATATCCGTAAAAAACTGGATATCAAAATATTTGATTTAAACTCAAGAAATACCAGTTCCCTGGTTCAGCTTTTCGACGGGGTACAGGAAATTAAACTTTCCAACAGTGAAAAAATTAAAAGATGGGATTGGGAAAAGCTTCAGGCTTCTATGTTTGAGCAGAAAAAGAAAATGCTTTATGCCAACCAGACCCAGCAGTCCGGATCTTTGTTTATCAATCAGATTAAGAATATTTTGATCTCTTTTTTAGCAGCAAAGTCGGTAATTGATGGGGAAATCAGCTTAGGAACTATGTTTGCCATTCAATTTATCATTGCACAGGCAAATGCTCCTATTACAGATTTTGTATCCTTCATCAGATCGTATCAGATGGCAGAACTTAGTTTCAGACGATTAAACGAAATTTATTCTAAAAACAATGTGGCTGAAACCAATGAAAACTACATTACCATCATGCCGGATAGTAAAGATATTGTCTTAAAAGATCTTTCATTTTCTTATTCAAAAAATGAGGATGATCTCGTTTTAAAAGATATCAGTTTAACGGTTCCCGAAGGAAAACTCACAGCTATTGTAGGAGAAAGTGGTTCAGGAAAAACAACCATACTGAAACTTCTTTTAAAGTTCTATTTGCCTGAAAAGGGCTTGATTTCTCTTGGTGGTGTTAACTTCAATAATATCAATCCTCAGTGGTGGAATGAAAACTGTGGTGCCGTCTTACAGGATAGTTTCATTTTCTCCGATACGATTGCAAAAAATATCAGTCTTGGAGACACGATGATTGATAAAGACAGATTAGTATGGGCTGCAAAAATGGCTAATATCCAAGGGTTTATTGACGGACTTCCATATGGTTATAATACAAGAATTGGGAAAGGAGGACATGGCTTAAGCCAGGGACAAAGACAAAGGGTATTAATAGCCAGAGTATTTTATAAAGATCCCAACTTTGTATTTCTGGACGAAGCAACTAATGCTTTAGACTCTGAAAATGAATCTCAAATCATGGATCATATGCAGGAATTTCTAAAGGAGAAAACAACCATTATTGTAGCTCACAGATTAAGTACGGTAAGAAATGCTGATAACATTATCGTTATTGATGAGGGGAAAATTGCAGAACAGGGTACACATGAGGAACTTATTGCTAAAAACGGAAAATATTTTTCTTTGGTAAAAAAACAACTATCATAAGATTTTTATATTTTTGCAACAAATCAACACTGTGAGAAAAAACCTTCAAAAATCTTAGGCGAAAAGCTTTCATAAAAATCAGATTTCAACTGGAAAAAGATTCTAAAATATATACAGTCAATTGTAATTCGATGAAAACTCCAGTTTAATTACATCATACTTTTTTAAGCACACAATATAATAAGTTAAATATTATAACAGTAAATAAAAACAATAACAAAAACATGGAAAACAAAAAACTAACACTAGAGGACTTAAAATTAGAAAGCTTCTTGACAGAAATTGATAATTCTAAACTGATAAAAGTTCAGGGAGGAAACGGGGCATATGGTAGCGATGTTACTGAGGACAGCTGTGTAGACAGTTGTGAAACAGAGATGGAAACCCATCCTACAGAAGGTTCTGACTGCTGCACAGATGAATTACCTAGTGCTGAAACTTGTGGATTAGAGTGTACTACCGGAGAAGAACCTACCGGTATTTCCGAATGTTGTCCAGAAGAGGAAAGCATGGTTGATTGTTAATCAAAGGTTTAAAATAGCCAATCCTGATTGGCTATTTTTATTCTCCAAATCCTCACAATAACACTTATGTATCACAAGATCAGAATATTAGTATTCACCTTATTCTTTTTCACTTTAAATGCCCAGACCGTTTTTGAACTACAAAAGCTAAAAGACTTTGCAAAAACATACGGAGTAATCAGGTACTTCCATCCTAGTGAGGAAGCAGCTTCTATTGATTGGAACTACTTTGCATCCTATGGAGTTGAAAGAATATCCCAATCAAAAAACCAAAAAGAATTTGAAACAGAGTTAAAAAATTTATTCCAACCTATAGCTCCCTCTGTAACTTTTACAACAACTCCTTACCATTGGAATACAACTCTTTCTTTATATCCTGTATTTTGGGTTCATAACGGATTGGGTATAGATAATATAAAGGTCAGAAAAGATTATACCAGCAAAAGGTTCAATAAGGAAACTGCTTCCAAAAATGAATCCAGCTATGTATATATTAACATAAAACCTAGTCATTTTCAATCCGATATAAAGATTACTTATGAAGCAAAAAGCAGTAATAGCGCTACAAGTTTTGCTTATGCTAATATTTATACAGCTGATAATCAAAAGCCACTTTTTCAGACTCATCAGTACGAGCCCATTACATCAATAGATTGGCAACAGAAAGAATTATTGATCAGTAATCACCTGCCTGTTAACAGAATCAATTTTGGTTTGCTATCATCCAAACCGGGATCTGAATTCAGAAATGTGAAACTCTGGTTACTGAATGATAAAAAACAATGGGTTTCTTCTCCCCTTCCTTCATTCACCAGCGAAGAATGGAAAGCCAATGATTCTGAAACTATATTGGAAAGATATGATTCAGGATTTAAATTCAAAGATACTTCTATCAACGGTTCAAAGCCCTATGAAATTGCTTGGGATAAGTACGTGAAACTTGATCTTTCTAGTAATATTAGCTTAAATATACCAACTGTTGTATACTCTGATCAGACTTCAACTCTTCCCGTCTCTGATCCACAACAACTTAGGATTATACAAACTTCATTAAAACAACAGCCATTTAACAGAAATACAGCTCTTGCAAATGTCATCATCTGCTGGAATATTTTTAAACATTTTTACCCTTATCAGGATGTTGTAAAAATAAATTGGGACAACGTTCTGGAAACAGCCTTGAAAGATGCTTATAACGATTCCAATGAGTACGACAACTATCTTACTCTATCTCGTTTTATTTCCAATTTCAATGATGGGCATATGACTGTTTCTTATCAGGGGCTTACTGAGAAAAGAAAATATGTCCCTGGAATTTCGGTAAGATACAGAAACAATGTATTAGTTGTAAAAAATGTGAAGCCGGATATTCAGGATATTCAGAAAGGAGAAATCATTACAGCTATTAATGGTATTCCTACTGCAAAATATATGGATAGTCTTCAACAGTACCTTTCCGGATCAAAGCATTTCAGAGAATGGAACTCTTCCCTTGCCTTATTGAGAGGAGCGTACAATAGTACATTAAATTTAAGCCTTAAGGCAGGAAAAACAATTACTTTAACCAGAAATATAGAGTTTGTTCCTAATATAGACTTCTATACGCGGGACGATGTTACAAAAGCAAAGGAAGTAAATCAGGATACCTATTATGTGAACATGGATAAGCTTTCTGAAGAAGAAATGGAAGCGGAGATTTCCAATATCAGAAAATATAAAAATCTGATTATAGATTTAAGAGGCTACCCAAGAACAGATCAAAAACATCGCCTGCTAAATTATTTATTACCTATTGTAGATTCTACAAAATGGTTATGCTCCAAGCAAATTTATTTACCGGATTTCAAATACTATAAGGAAACCTGTAATGGGCATCGTTTAAGAAAATTCATTTCGGATAACCCATTAAAGATCAATGCTGTTTTACTGGTAGATGAAAGAAGTGTGAGCAACGCAGAAATGTTTTCACAAACAGTAAAATATTATAAATTGGCCACTATTATTGGCAGACCTACCGCCGGAGCTAACGGAAATAGAAATGATATTAACCTTTCAAACGGATTTCAGGTATCATTTACAGGTATGAAAGTTACCAATCCTGACGGATCTTTATTTCATGCCGTTGGAGTAATCCCGGATATCATAGTAAATGAAACAGCTGAAGACATTAAAAATGGAAAAGATATTTACATGGAAAAGGCATTAGAATTTTTCCGTATAAAAAAATAGTATTATGGTAGAATCTTGCGGATTGGTTATTAAGCATAAAAAAGAAATCCTTCTGATAAAGCCCAAAGGAATTCCCGGAAAAAACTTTTCGATTCCCAAAGGCTTAATGGAAAACGGAGAGGATTATATGGATGCAGCCATACGGGAAACCTATGAAGAAGTAGGATTAAAATTTAAAAAGGAAAATATCATATTATCGTCTTATAATATGATCCCCTATATCAATAATAAAGTTGTTACCAAAAAGCTGCATTATTTTCTTGTAGATATCAGCGACAGAGATAAAGAAGATGTTATTTCGTCATTAAAACTGCAGGACAGCGAAGTGACATCAGCTAATTTTTATACAAAAGAAGAAGCCATTAATCTTATTTTCTGGAGACAGGCAATTATCCTTCATTATTTCTTATGATTAGTTTAGAAGATATTAAGCACAATTACAGCAATGGTTATATTTCCATTGTAAAACATCCTTATGCCGAATTACACATTTTAAATTACACAAGAAAAGCCTCTCAGGAAGCTGTATGGAATGAGGTAACCTTAAATAGCAGAGGACTGATCATTACTAAAAAGGGAGAAATAGTATCACTTCCATTCCGTAAATTTTTTGAAATCGAACAACTTCCGAATACACTTATTCCCTCAAAACTACCTATTGAAATTCTCGAGAAATTAGATGGCGCATTGGGCATTATGTATTGGTATAAAGACATTCCTTACATCAGTACAAGAGGAAGCTTCACTTCTTTTCAAGCAATAAGAGCCACTGAGGTTTTACATAAAAAATATTCTGACATTTTTCACCTTCTTGATCGCAATTGCACGTATCTATTTGAAATTATTATTCCCGAAAACCGCGTTGTCATTGATTACGGGCTAACGGAGGATCTTTATCTCATTGGTGTTATCAATAATGAAACACAGGAAGAGATCAATATTCATGCTTACAAAGACGTTTTCCATTTGCCTCAGAGATTTGAAGTTAATCCAGGTTTTTCACTTAAAGATTTATATGAAATGAAAACCGAAAAAATTTTGGAAGGTTTTGTATTAAAATACGATGACGGTTTCAGGATTAAGGTTAAAAATAAGGATTATAGATCTCGTTATCAATTCTATGCTGAAACGATAAGAAATTATGCTCTTGAAAAAGTTTTTTTTAATAAAACCGACCGTGATTTTGAAGAAAAACTTTCAGTTTCTGATTCACACTGGTTAGAAATATTAATGAATAACATCATACTTTTAAAGGAAAAGTCTTTAGTAAATAACGATACAGAGCAATTTATAGTCGTAAAAAACAGGGTTTTCCAAAATCAATTTTTCACTGATATAGGAAACTTTAAAGAAAAGTTTTTATATTAGTCGGCTCAATTACCATTGAAAATTTTACACAAATTAAATAAATAACTATGAACAAAAAATTAACATTAGAGGATCTTAAATTAGAGTTTTTTAACTGAAATCGACAATTCTAAATTGGTAAAAGTAAAGGAGGTAACGGGGCTTATGGAGGAGAAACTGAGGATAACTGCAGTATGGGATGTGAAGCCGATAACCCTACAATGCCTTCCGGCTGCGGTAGTTGTGATGATTATACAGAAACCTTTGGTGACGAATGCCCTACTCTGCAGAGTGACGATTGTGATGGAGATTCAGCAGAATTACGATGCTAATTTAATCAAATATCTAAGAAAACTTTTGATAAAAACAAACATTAACTAAAAAATCATGAACAAAAAATTAACATTAGAAGATCTTAAATTGGAGAGCTTTTTAACTGAAATCGACAATTCTAAATTGGTAAAAGTACAAGGAGGTAATGGGGCTTATGGGGGAGAAACCGAAGACTCTTGTGGAATATACTGCGACGATTTGGAAACAATGGGTGTATGTGGTGACACAGATGGATCAGATAACCCGGTCTGCAATACTTGTAACGAGACAGATGGCTGTACTGAAGGAGACGGATGCCCTGGTCCTGATCAATAGGGAGCCCATAGTTTGAGAAATAAAACCTCAATACATTCCTAAATAAGAAATATCCTAGAAAATTTTCAATAAACAAACATTAATTAAAAAAAATTATGAACACAAAATTAACACTAGAGGATCTGAAACTAGAAAGTTTTTTAACTGAAATCGATAATTCTAAACTTGTGAAAGTACAAGGGGGTAATGGTGCCTATGGCGATTATTCTGAAGACGGTGGTTGTGATACAGGTGAGCAGAATTGTGATACCACTGGAGGATCAGATTACTGTCCTACACAGGATGGTGATGCTTGCCAGACACTTAACAGTCAAGACTGTGATGGTGGCTCTGGACCGGTACAATGCTAATTATATTTATTTTTAGACGGGCAATGGTAAATTAATATAAATTGCCTCTAATAATAATTAATTTTTTTTTGAACAGTTTAATAAGAAATTAAACTGTTCTTTATTTTTATAGGCTTAAAACTTACAGAAATGTTCTTAAAAAAACACATATTACTTATTTTCTTATTACTTTTTCATACAATTATTGCTCAGAAATTTCTGAATTTAGATTTTGAAAAAGTAAATGATGAAAACCGACCCTTAAAATGGAATTTAGCTGGCAATAATTATCTTTATAATATTGATAACACAATCAAATTTTCTGGTAACAACAGCTTGAAGATTGTCAGTAATTCTCCACAGCCCAATGACTTTGCCAGCTTTTTTTATACACTTCCCTTAGAACTATTTCGGGGAAAAGAACTCCGTTTTGTAGGAAAAATAAAAGTACAATCTACACAAAACGGTAATGCAGGGCTCTGGGTACGAATAAATGATGCCAATAATAAAATCATTTCCTTTGATAATATGTCAGACAGAAGAGTTACAGGAAATTCCGATTGGAAAGAAGTATCTGTTACAATGAAAATCTCTCCTGATGCGGAGAAAATTACCCTAGGAGGACTTTTTAAAGCTAATGGTACCGCTTGGTTTGATGATTTTAAAATATTTGCTGATAATAATGCAATAGAAGATATTTCAAAAAAAGAAAAACTAACCCAGGAAGAATCAGATCTGTTAAGAAAATATATTTATCCATTAAAGACCTATGATCCAAACTCTGCAGATAATAATGATCTCAAAATTCTCAAAAAATTAATTGGAGACTCCAAAACAGTAGCATTGGGAGAAGTTACACACGGATCATCGGAAATTTTCAAAATGAAGGACCGCATGATTAGGTACATGGTACAAAATGACAACTTTACCATTTTCTCTATTGAAGCAGCAATGCCTGAATCTTATGAAGTAAACAACTATACAATTGGAGGGGAAGGATCTGCTAAAAATTATTTAAGTGGTATGCACTTCTGGACCTGGAAAACAATTGAAGTTCTGAATATGATAGAATGGATGAAAAAATATAATCAATCATCCAACAATAAAGTTTATTTCACTGGCTTTGATATGCAAAGCTATGCTATGATAATAAAGACCCTAAAAGGAAAATTTAGCAATCAACCTGCAATATTAAATGAAATTGACAAATTAAATATTGTATTGAATACCTTTAATAATGAAATAAGAAATGATAAGAAAGCTATCATGCTCAGAAATGATAAGGATATGGCACTTGCTATCATCTTACAGCTAAAAAAAGAAATCAATACTTTAAATCTTAATCAAAAAGACAATGCATGGATTCATCAGAACCTTCGGATTCTGGAACAGTATACAGATCTGAATTCAAAAACCAGAGATCAGTATATGGCTGAAAATCTTCTATGGATAAAAGAAAATAATCCGGATTCAAAAATTGTTCTATGGGCTCATAATACTCATATAAAAAAAACAGATAAAAGAATGGGTAATTATCTGTCTGAAAAACTAGGGAGCGATTATATTACATTTGGTTTCGCTTTTGATTCAGGTACATATACTGCAATGGGAAATAAGGGGTTAGCAACTTATGAAGCTCAAAAATCCTATCAAGGTACCTATGAATATATTCTTAACTCAATTAATGAACCTTATTTTATTCTGGATTTAAAAAAAATTAAAGAAGATAATAATGAAAAAATCCAATGGATTATTCAGGAATATGATTTTAGAATAACAGGTTCTGTTAATCATTTACAGGAATTTTTTCCTAATGACATATCAAAAGATTTTGATTATCTGATATTTATTAAACGATCAACAAATTCTACCTTATTTAAGTAAAATATCATAAATCCAGAATCTGAGAATTACAAAAAAAATACTATATTAGCCGGATTGAATTAAAAAAATAACCAATTTATGGAAAAGAAAAAATTAACACTAGAGGATTTAAAATTAGAAAGCTTTTTAACTGAAATTGACAACTCAAAACTAATCAAAGTACAGGGAGGGAATGGAGCATATTCAGATACAACAGAAACTGAAGTGGATCCTACTGATCCAGAATATGGAACAAATGATGAGATTACATTAGGTGAAGAGTGTGATCCAACAGGCACTGAGCCCACTTATGGAGGAGGAACTGACTGTGGTGGAGAAACGACCAATACCGGAAACGATGAGTTTGGTGATCAGACAGAGGGAAGCTGTGATGGTAAATGCTAATAAATTTATTTAAAATAAAAAGGAAGCTATTTTAGCTTCCTTTTTCTTATTATACATTATCTAATCATTATTGTTAAAAATATTGAACAGAATATAGCTTATATATCCTTCATCATGATTATAAAGACCAGCTCTGTTATTTAACATATGAAGGTAGCTGATATAAATAAAATGTCTTTTTTTATTTAGTGTAGCCTTTTTCAATTGAATATCTTTTTCTTTTATATACTGATGCCATTTAAGAATCGGAGAGTCATCCGTATTCTCTTCATGTGTAAATATAGTATCAAGTATTTCTAACCTGGCAGAAATTGCTTTCTTATTTTTTTCATATTGTTTTTGAAATAATAGTTCTACATTTTCAGTTTTAGAAACCTGCCGTGCCTTCTTTTTCCAATGGCTGTTATCCATTATATGCAACATCTCCATGATCTCATCTTTGGTCAACGAAGTACTTTTCAAAAATATATAAGACAATTGCAATACGATTCCCTGAGCTATACTTAAATTCCAGTTGCTACCAATTTGGGACATCAAACTCAATATTGTTTCTGTTGAAGCCTGAAAATGATCTTCAGCCAGGATAATTCCCTCTTCCCCTCCATATCGTTCCACTTCAGGTTCATAGGTAATAAACTGAACTGAATTATTCGGGTTAAAATGGTCTGCATTGATCTTTCTTACCGATGGATTCTTTTCAAGAAACTTATCGAAATACCTTCTGATCTCTTTTGTTAAATTTTCCTGATCATAATAATCCACAAGTATTCTAAGACGTACATGCGGACCTAGTTCCCAATATCTGATAAAAAAATATTGATGAATTGAAAAGGTTTCTTTTATATATTTTAAGAATTCCGGTAATGCTTCTATCAAAAGTTTATTATGATCAGTATAAAAAATATGGGAAGATACCCACACTTTATTTTCTGTAAGATTTTCCATCGTACCACTGTATTAAGAATTCACTGATATATTTATTATCTGCCATACCAACAACGTCTTTTGTGTTTGGCAAAGTTTCACTGATTTTAATTGTTTTTGCCTTACTTAAAAGTTTTCTGATTAAATGAATAAATACTGGATTATGCAAATTGATATACTGAGGTTTATAATCATCGGGTGAGAAATTACTGTCTTTATTCCTGCCAACATTAAGTACTATGAAAAACTCATACGGGATCTTATATTTTTCAGCCCAGCTCGTAAGAGCAATCAAATATTCATGATCGTTTAATTCAGAAAATTGATTCAGTTCAGTAATTTCCTTTTCATCAATCATCCAATACTTTCTCTGTAAAACAATATTTTCTGCATATACCACTCTTGGATACATTGCAATAGTTTCGCTCAAAGAAACTTTGTATTTTTTATTTACCTCACCCAATAGAAATACATTTGCAGGCGTTACCTTATCTGAGAAATTCAGTAATAGATTAAACAGCTGCGAACGTCCTTTTGCTCCCTGAAAACAAGAATCATGAATATATACCTGTTTATTTTTATCGGGACTGAATAATTCTAATTCTTTAGTCTCATTATTTCTTCTTACAACAAGCTCACTTACTTTAATCTGATGCTTATCATCTACATTTTTATGCCCTCCCGGAATATTACACTCAAAAGGAAATAACGGCGGATGCAAATTTGCATTGAAAAAAGATGAATCATTTACTTCTGAATAAATTGTATCACTATCTTCCAGCTTATTGTTGAGCCGAATAACGTCATCCAGAAAGCCAGTCTCAAACATATAAAGGAATCTACTTGACATCCTACCATACCCCCAGCCTGAGCTATTAACAATAATGTTATCGCCTGCAATCTGACAGAAAATAGATAAAGAAAGATTTTCCTCAGAATAAATATGTTCTTTAGCCTCTATAGATACATTCCCTGTTTCATCTGAGAAGTGATTCAGATAATCTAAAATTTTTTGTGCACTTGTATTTGTAGCAGTTTGAACTGTAGAAGAATCCTGTTTTTCTTTTGTGTTCTCTTTAAGAAACCTGTAATAATCTTCATAAAAGTTGAGAAGATTCACATTTTCTTTTCCATAGTTTTTTTCAAAGAAATCGAAAAGTTCTTTTCTCTTTTTTTTGATACCAGAAAACTGATTTGAGATTAAAGTAAGATTTGTTAAATTCTGAAGTTTCTCATCAAAAATTTCCTTACTTAAACTTATATTATCTTCTCTTGATGTATCTTCCAAAAAGATTTTTTCTTTTTTAAATAAAAACTTAAAATCAACTTCTTTTTCAGATCCTTCTTCTTTATTACCAGCATTAGAAATAAATTTTCTAAGAAAAAAAATACTTTCTTTAAAGATCTGATAGGCTTCATCCAGAATATGTTTTCTTTCATTGATATTTCCAAAATTCGCCTGATAACGATTTTTACAGTCATTTAAAATGGTAAGCAGATTGATCACCATTGTTTTGGGTTCAGAATCTGCAATATTGGGAAATTCCTGTAAAAGCTTTTCAATCCAATCTATATCCGTTCCTGAAGCAAAATAATCCAACTCTATCAATCCTATATTGAAAAGCTTTTTCACATATTTCTTTATAGAATCTTCATCAGCCGCAATATTTTCAATACATACTTTTACCAGCTCAGAATACGCAATGTCAGGATTTTCATTACAAAAACTGATGATAAAACTGATCACCCCATTATTATCAAAACTATGGAAGTATTCATAATTATTCTTATTGATGAGTATCTTACATTTACCTTCTTCATGATCTACAACAAGAGATGGATTAATAGAAATCCTTAGTGATTCATATATCTCTTCAATTCTTACAAAATAATTTCGCAAAATCTGAAAGATAATATTGTTTACTCTTATAAAACTGGTTATATTACCCGGTAAAGAATTTGTTGCAACAATAGTATCTTGCTTTTTAAAAGTAACCCTGCTCAGCTGTGTAAGTGAACTAAATGGTGTTGGTTTATATATAGATCTTGTTAAATATTTTAAATAGCCAATCTCCCTCTGTCTGTTCTTTTTGTTTACTGTGATTTCCGGGACATATTTATCAATTGAAGATATAAGAGAGTCACTGCTGATCAGGAATCCATTTTGTAATAAAGGGTTATCCAGCAACACTTTTATTACCTCTCTTTTGTCTTTGATCTCTGTATCGAATTCGCTTTTGAACAGACTTAATTCCTTTTCGTACGCATCTTTTAAAGAAATATATTCTGAATAAACCTCCGAATAATCAACGGTTTTCTTTAAATCACCTGATTTTATACTTTTATTATTATAAATGGAGCGTCTAATATTCTGAATACCATTATTAATTTCTTTGTCTTTAATAGAAATATTGAGCGTATGAAGATTATCTAAGGTTATTTCTTTCTTATTTTCAAGTTCAAGGCTTAATTTCAGTATATGAGATAGGTTATTATTGAAGTGTTGTGAAGTGTGTAATAATTGATTTCCGAGATTTGTGTTTATACTACATATTCTTCCAATTCCGTGGTTAAGAATTTCCATTATCTATTAGTTTTTTTACATTCTTTATAAAGAGTTCAAAGAGCGTCTGATCTTTAAGAATGACCTCTCCTTTTCCTCTCAGCTCAGGACTAAAGGGAATATTGGTTCCATAAGAGGTCTTTAAAGTACTTGGGAGATCTACAATTACATTATAAAAGCCTTCACTATTTGGAAACGATGAAATCCTTTTCACTTTTCCGGTAACAAAGCCATACTCCGTACTTTCATAGCCGTCCAGCTTGATAATTACCTTTTGCTCTGATTTTATTTTTCCCAAAAACTTCCCGGAAACGAGCCCATTGCCCAACATATCCTGCGAAAGTGGACGTAAAGAAATCAGATGCTCTCCCACTGTGGTAAACTTATTACTGTTCCAGACATTAAAAAAGTTTACTTCACCGGTATAAGGAGCAATAAAAATATTTTTTTCTTTCCATTTCGAAAACTCTTCCTTAAATACCAAAAAGCTGTTGATACATTCCCTTTTCAGATCACTTACACTTAATTTATTATCTGCAATCGTTTGTTTAGATTTATAAGCAGTCTGTACAATATCAGATTGTTCCGTTTTATATTGAAAAGTAAGATTATGATATACTTTTTTGAGTTCATTGTATTCTCTCTGGATGTTATCCATATCAGTTTTTGAGATATACCCTTTCTTATAAAGTTCATCATTCGTCTGTACCTTTTTTTGCAGAATAGAAAGGTTTTCCTTTACAGAATTAATCTCATTATCCTTTGATGAAAGAGCACTCTTTTTATTGGATAGGTCCTGAGTATAAGCATCTACTCTTGAAGCATTAGGATCCACACTTTTAAAGGTTCTGTATTCATCAAGGTTCTTAATAAAACTAGAATAATAAATCTCAAGTTCACCAAGGTTCAAAGCTGTATTGACCTTTATTTTCTCGAGATTATTCTGATTAATAAGTACATCTGTGCTTTCTATAAACTTAGACGCAGTTAAAAGATCATTATATTTAATATTCTTTTCTATGAGAGCAATCCACTCACCCTCACTTACCTTTTTACCATTCTCTACCAACAGCTTAAGATTACCGGAATTTTGAGATACAAACTGATAGCTTGGCGTTTGAGTTTCAATCTTAAGACCTTGAATATCTGCAGACTCAGGATATTTAATAATAAAACTGATGGAAATAACGATAACGAGCATAAGAAAAATTGATAAAATACTATTTCTTATAATCCAATTGGGACGGTTCTCAAGAATATCCTGAACTTCTTCGCTATAAATTTCTATATTATTCTCTTCCTGAGGCATGGTGATAATTATTAAGGATATAGAATATAAATGTCCGGTCTATAGATGGAATACCAAGAATATTAAATACAGACTCTAGTAATTTTTTGAAAGAAATCAGATGTTTTGCGTCTTCCAAAGAAGCCAGGTTCAAATTATCATACTCAAACGTAAAGTAATCTTTTTCATTATTCTCAATATCGGAAACTATTGTTTTAAGATCTGTTTTCAATTCTGCTAATAATGATGATGAGTCCAAAACATCTTCTGCTTCAACGGTATCATCGTTTAAAAATGCATTGATAAAATTATTGAAGTTAGCCTGATTACTCTCATATTTTAATTTGAAATGGTTCTCAACCTTTTCTTTTTCAAAAACCAGCTCCTCATAGCTCTTTAAAGCTCTAACGTCGAAAGATGAAGGAAGAAGTTCATTGTACACATAGTTCGAGAACCTGTTTTTCAAATTGTTGTTAATCAATTTATAAACATACAATGACAGTAGAAAACCTGTTCCAAAGATATCTTCTTTCTTGTAATCAAGATTATTTTTTTTAAGATACTGTGTTAAAATATACGAGAATCTTTCTTTAAAAGAAGTGAATTTAGTATTCAGTACTACCCCTCCAAACGTACCTTTAAACGATACATTCTGAGTAAGGTAGCTACTTAACGGATGTAAAACATCTGCTTTAATAGCATTAAATATATCTGCCTTATTAACTCCAGAGTCATTATTGAGTAATTCTATATTCAGGAAAGTTTTTGCCTGAGTTTCTTTGTACTCAAATGAAAATGATTTTATATAAAGCTTAAATTTTTTATTGAAATAATATGAAATTAGATTAATAATTCCCTTATAATCAGCAATACTTGCATCCATGACCTCTATAGTCATCTTCGGTGTTCCTAAAAATGCCTTTCTGGTGGAATACTGATTATGGAAATTATGGAAAATATTCAGATGTTTCCTTAATATTTCAAGGGTTTCAGAACTTGCTACTTCTTCATTGAATAATTCATTGATCACATAATCAAAATCTTTTACAAAATCCGGAGCGATAATCTTCAGTTCTGCAAGTCTTGCTTTTCCATTGCTTTCCCATCTGTTATTGGCAATACAATACAACTGACTTACTTCATCAAAAATCTTTGAAAACAAAGTAAATTTATCAATACTGTTATCACAGTCCTCAAGATCATCTATAGCGTTGGAAATCTTAATGCATTTATTTTTAATATCATGTTCGTCTATCTCATATTCTTTTCCTTTATGATACAGAAAATCACATGTTTCGAAAACTGAAGTTAGTGATTCATCCCCACTCAACAGAGGCTCACCTTTTGCAATCATCCTGATTAGTGCTCCAGATTTACTAGCGTATGACTTTTCAAGTTCTTCAGTTATTCTGTTTTTAGGAATAACAAGGCAGTCTATATATTTATCAATTTCCTCAATATAAAATTTTTCGTTGTGAGAAATAGCTACATCTGGTGACAGAATAATAATATCTATGTCTGAATTTGGCTTCATCTTTCCGGTCTTATAGCTTCCTGTAAGAATAAATGAACAGTTCTTGTATTTATTCTCCAGTGATAAAACCATAGTTTCTTTTATCATCGGTTATTTAATTTTTTTTACATCTACAGAAGTGGCTAAAATACTGAAAAAACAAAACACATTAATTCACTTACAAGTAAAATATTACAAAAAAACTCATTTTAATTTTATTTCGAATCATCTTTAACTATTCCAAACCGTACAAAAAATATTATTCATGAATTTTTCGGCATAAAATTTAACTCCACCATTTAAACAATAAAAATTTAATTTATTGAAAAATAAAATGATAGCAATTTTCCTTAAATATTAAGAGATAAAAACTTGCTTCGTACGGATATTCATATTATATTTGCACCACTTAAAACAAAGGACATTCCTCCTTAGCTCAGTTGGTTAGAGCATCTGACTGTTAATCAGAGGGTCGCTGGTTCGAGCCCAGCAGGAGGAGCAAAAAGACTTACAGAAATGTAGGTCTTTTTTTATGCCTATACTACAGATTTAGAACCAGTCTCATAAGTTGTGGACTCAAAAAACATCTTGCATACTTTGTATTGAAGAAATATATTCTTTTTAATCACAAAGAAAGGAGATTCAAATGTTTTTTTCAGGAAGCTAAGAAGGACAACTTTGTCGGTGAAAAAGCGCTGCGGATAAACATACGCTTAGAAAGAATCAATAAAATTGATTCCATCCTTTGCTTTCTTAAAAATATGAGATAAGATTATAAAACTTTGCGTCATATTAAATTCCAAAAATCTCAGCAATGTAATCCCAGTTTTTAAGACTGATTCAAAGTGTTCTACTAAAATCAGGAAGTAAGAGTTTTACTAATTTATCAGGAATATACATCCTCCGAACTTAAAAACTTAGCACTACATCCACAAATTTTGAGACTGAACCAAGACTTATTTTAGAGCCATTTTAAAATAATTCATTTTTTTATAAAGATCGTTACGAAGTTCTTATTTTATATCTTCATAAAAAGCAGCCTATTTAAATAAATTAATCTACAAAATCATCAACTTTTCAAATGTCTATTAATTGGCTGACAGAATATATTTTAAGCTAAATGAAGTACTGATAATTTTTTCCG
The DNA here is from genome assembly GCF_059515185.1 of Chryseobacterium sp. CS2K3. Lineage (NCBI taxonomy): Bacteria > Pseudomonadati > Bacteroidota > Flavobacteriia > Flavobacteriales > Weeksellaceae > Chryseobacterium > Chryseobacterium sp. CS2K3. The sequence goes on from NZ_JCAKRW010000008.1 coordinate 240,083, forward strand.
TTATCCAAGTACTATTTTCGTTAAATTTGCCGTTTTAGAAAGAACTGTATTTTTTTTTATTTTTTTATATATTTTTTAAAAAACTGCATACTTTTTGTTTGTGCTAATTGCCTGAAGAAACGAATGATGTTAAACAAGAACTCAAAAAAACACTATTTTATATTATTTTTCCTGACTTTTACAAGTATTGTATACGCTCAAAATAAAGCCAGCGGAAAAATTGTTGATGCCAAAAACAAAGAACTTAGTAAAGTTGATATCTTTATTAATGACAATACTATTCCCTCCCTTACCACAACATCCGGAAGCTTCAGTATTCAGTCTGACAGCATCATTTATAAACTAAAGTTTTCCAGAAAGAACTTTACTCCGGAAATAATAGAGGTCACTCCTGAAAATGCAGAAAATATTTTCGTGCAGCTCTCTCAGGCAAAAGTCAGCGATATTCAGGAAATCGTTTTGAAAGGAGGAAAAACAAAATACAAAAACAAAAAGGAAAACCCTGCTTATGCCATCATGCAGAAAGTATGGGCACAAAAAAGAAATAACGGGCTTGGAAAATTCGATACTTATTCATACAAAGAATACGAAAAGATCGAATATGATCTGAACAACATCGACAGTACATTCATGAAGAAAAAAATCTTTAATAAACTGGATTTTATCTTCACCTACGCAGATTCCACAGCAAGTGGCAGACTAGGACTTCCTATATTCCTGAATGAAGCCGTATATGAGAATTATGGTAAAAATAAGCCCAATACAGACAGCAAGAGAACGTTGATTGCACAAAAGACTTCAGGGTTTCAAGACAATCAGGTAATTACTGTGTCTGCTAAAAATTTATATCGTGATATTAATATTTACGATAATACCCTAAACTACTTTGATATCGGATTTCAAAGCCCTGCGGGTGCTGATGGGTTTGGCACCTATGATTATACTTTGGTGGATACCATTTCCATTCGTGGAGAAAAAGCTTTTCATATCAAATATCAACCTAAAAGAAAAGATGTACTGGCATTTCAGGGAAATCTTTATATAGATACCGATAATTATGCAGTGGTAGGAGCTACATTGAGATCTACTCAAAAAATCAATGTCAACTTTGTCAATAGTGTTTATACACAATTAGAATACGATAACCCTGATGACGCTACATTCCTTCCTAAAAAGATTGTTACAGAGTTTGAAATGAGCCCTTTTTCAAAGAAGAAAGGATCAAAAAGCATTATCGCTAAAAGATCAGTTGATTATTCCAATTATGAATTTAATAAACCTCTTGATCCAAATGTATTTAAACGTAAGGAAGAGGAATACGAAGATAAGTTTACAGACAGAGATGAAACATACTGGACAAAAGCAAGACCTGACAGCTTATCCAAATCAGAGCAAGGAGTCTATAATATGCTTGATCAGCTACAGCAGACTCCAAAATTCAATCGAATTGTAAAATTATTCGAGACCCTTGGCTCACGTTATTATAATGCTTTTAAAGGCGTAGATTTAGGTCCTATCTTTTCAATATACGGAAGAAATGATGTAGAAGGAGACAGAATCAGAATCGGGGCGAGATCATATTTTGGATTAAATGACCCTTGGAGAGTTCAGTTTTATACCGCTTACGGATTTAAGGATCAACAAGTGAAATATGGCGTTGAAGCCCGTTATATGTTTAACAGACTTAACCGATTCATGATCGGAGCCGGAACCAGCAGAGATATCGTTCAGCTTGGAGGGCAGCTTACCTCAGGTGACGGACTGGCATCACGTACTTTATCTTCCAGCACATTCTTTGCAAGGGGTGAAAATATCTCCTTGAGTTCTGTTAATCAAACCAGTGTGTTTGCAGCTATTGAACCTTGGAAAAATATTCAGTTCAGGGTAGACGGAGTAATGCAAAGTATAAAATCTGCAATTCCTGAGAAGTTTAATCTTATGTATTATCAGGACGGAAACCTTAGAAAAACGGTTAATGACTCGCATGTAACCTTCAGTGTTATTGCAAAACCCGGAGCAAAATTTTCCCAAACCGGAATCGACAGATATCAGGCTAGAAACCTTGCCCCAACTATTGTTTTAAGATATACAAGAGGTATAGAAGGCTTATTTAATGCAGACTTCAATTATGATAAACTACAGTTTATGTTTGAGAAGCCATTCTTACTTGGAACTTTAGGAAAAACTGTTGTTAATTTTGAGGCAGGAAAGAACTTCAATACTGTTCCATTAGCATTACAAAATATTATTCCTGCTAATCTTTCTTATGGATTAGCTCCGAATACATTCTCTCAGCTTAACTATTATGAATTTGTTGCGGATGCTTATACAACCCTTCATCTGGAACACCATTTTAACGGAAAGATTCTCTCTTATATTCCTTTGATTAAAAAATTAAAATTGAGAGAAGTTGCTTTTATCAGAGCTGCTTATGGGACTTTAAGTGATGCCTCTAAAGCTATCAATGTGGAAGGATTTAAATACTCTGCTCCTAGTGAGCATATTTATTATGAATATGGATTTGGGATAGAGAATATTGGGATCGGAAACCTGAGATTATTTAGGGTTGATTTTAACTGGCGAGGAAATTATCTAGACAGACCTGATATTTCAAAATTTGGTGTAAAAGCAGGAATCCAGGTAGGATTTTAAGAAACATACATATATAACAATCGGGCGGCTTCTTCGAAGCCGCCCGATTTTATTTTATTCAAACTATAAGATCAGCAAACGCATGGCACAACTTCTTCCATTGCATTGGGACAGTATTCCCGCTGCCAAAGAGTAAGCCCACACCACTGGACACATGTTGATGCCAAAAAGTCAGGGCACATATAATCATTTCCCCCATTGATGGACCTCAACTGTCTTTTTGTAATTTTCTTAAGCTTTCTCATTTCAATAAAAAAATAATTTCTATTAAATATACTCGCAAGGTTCTTCAAATATATTATTGGGACAATGTAGCTTTTGCCATGAAGTCCATTTACACCATGCATTACAAGTACTGACTACAGGAGGACAGTTTTGCGCTCCACCATTAATTTCTTTTAAATTCTTTTTTGTTAGTTTTTTAAGATTTTTCATAGTTATTTGTTTTTAATTTGTTTAGGCTTTTGTCTTTCGTAATTAATTTATTATTTGACTGTTAATAAATATTTCACTCTCAATAGAGTATTTATGAAAAATTTAACTTTAAAACAAAAAAAAGCCTCAACAAATGTTGAGGCTTTAATTTTTATAACGCTTATGATTATGCGTTTGGTTCTACAGATACGAAAGATCTGTTGTTTGCTTTCTTTCTGAAAACTACTTTACCATCTACTAATGCGAACAAAGTGTGATCTTTACCGATACCAACGTTATCACCTGGGTGGTGTTGAGTACCTCTTTGTCTAACAATGATGTTTCCGGCAATAGCTTCTTGTCCTCCGAAAATCTTCACACCTAATCTTTTAGAGTGCGATTCTCTACCGTTCTTGGAACTACCAACTCCTTTCTTGTGTGCCATTTTATTTTAAGGTTTTTTGGTTTATAAATTATTCTGCGCTTTCAGCTTCAACTTTTTTAGTTGTCTTCTTAGCTGTTTTTTTAGCTCCGTCAAATCCTGTAATACCAGTAATTTGAATTTGAGTTAAAGATTGTCTGTGACCGTTTTTCACTTTGTAACCTTTTCTTCTTTTCTTTTTGAAAACGATTACTTTATCAGCTTTTACGTGGTCTAGGATCTCTGCTTCTACAGTGATTCCGCTTACAGCTGGGGCGCCTACAGTGATTGAACCGTTTACAGTAAGAAGAACTTTATCGAAAGAAACTTTTCCTCCTTTATCTCCTTTTAAACGGTTTACAAACAACTTCTGGTCTTGTTCAACTTTGTATTGAAGCCCTGCTATTTCTACAATTGCAAACATTGTTTATAAATTTTTAGTTATTTCGAGGTGCAAATATACAATTTAATTTCTAATTAACTTACAATCAAAGCTATATTTTTTTAATTAAAATCCTATTCACTATGTTTTGAATAATTTTTTCTAATAAAGTGTTCATATATAAGAGATAATTTTATACCTTCGTTTCACCAACTAAATTATTTATATGAAAAAAAACTTTAATCTCTGCTTAATTGCAGGCGCCATTGCTGGTTCATTCCTGACAGCATGTAGTGATGACAAAATGGAAGACGCTGTTCTTCCTCAACAAGAAACACTTAATGCAAAGATCGATCAACCTGGAGATCTTGAAAAAATCTGCTACTATGTAGATAACAATTGGAATTCTACTGCGGTATTAAAAACCACACTTCAGAATTCTACTGACACCAACTTCATGAATGCACAAATGACTAAAATTGCAGGTCTTTGGGGCAGAAGCAATCCTACACTTCGATTTGTAGATGATCCATCTAATTACAACTCCACGTATAATGCTATTTCCTATTCTACAGGAAAAATCTATTACGGATATGCCATCTATTATGATGCGAAATCTAAAGGTGGAGATATTGTAAATGCGATGATCCTTGCTCATGAATACGGACACCAGCTACAATATATCTTCGGACTTCCTTCCGTAACAGAAAATACAGCAAGACCAAATGAGCTTGAAGCAGATGGTTTCGCAGGATATTACCTGAGAAGACCCAACGGATATAATAAGACAAACTTCTCTGAAATTGCTGCTGCTTATGAATTTGCACAAAGCATCGGAGATTACCAGACAAACAGTCCGGGTCACCACGGCACACCAGCACAAAGAAGATCTGCGGTACGTCTAGGATTCTTATTAGGACAATATGATCTTAATGCTTCAAATTTTGATTACAACTTTTTCTATTATTATCAGGGCGTTCTTAACGGAACTTACAGAATGGCTAAAAACACTGTAAGCCCTGAGATTGATGCTTATATGAGTCAATATATAGATGAGCTGAGAAAAATTCAATCCGGAGAAATTTCTGCGGAAGAATTTAAAAACCTAAAATAAGGAAACATTCATTTTTAGCATATTTAAGAAAGGAGGCAGACAAATTTGTTCTGTCTCTTTTTGCGTATTTGAAAAATAACAGAAGTTTTATTTACTTTTGACCCATATCTCAATATAATGAACAGAGACCTCTACATTGATTTCGCCAAAGGATTGGCAACAATCTCTATCATCTTTATCCATACAGCTTTCTGGTCGGGACAATTTTATATTCCGGCTGAAATAAGAGTATTTTCTTTGGTTTTTGATGTAGCACTTTTCTATGCCTTAAGCGGAATCACTTCCGGCGCAAATATTGAAAAAACATTGTACAGACTCTTAAAGTTACAGATTACTTATATGATTTTCGTGACTTTTCTTTTCTTTTTAGATTACTTCTTTAAGGTTTTTGGACTAACCTTCTTTTCACTGGAGGCACTTCAAAGTTTTTATTCTACATTCGGTTCAAAATATTCAACCACCAGTATTTCAACCGTGCCTCAATGGCAGAATTTGGGCAATTGGTATCTCCATCAATACACGAATGCGGATACATTTCCTGTAGTAATGGGTAGTTTCTGGTATTTGAAAGTATATTATATCCTTACTGTTTTTGGAGTACTGATCTTAAGATTTTTCCCAAAACACATCAATTGGTTTATAGGATTGTGCCTTGGTTTAACTTTAATATTCAATATTTTTCCTGAATATTATCCTGCCGGACAAGTCGGATATGTAGCATTTTATCTGGCTGTATTTTTAATTGGAAATAAAATGCGGGGAAAAAAGATCCCTACTAAGATCATTCCTGTTCTGTACACGCTTGTTGCAATTGCCTTGGGATGGATGTTCTGGTATTACGGAACTGAAATATTTTATAAGATCAATAAAAATAAATTCCCACCAAAGATACCTTATATCATCTGGACATTCTTTTCTCTGGCAACATTATTTGTACTTTACAACAGATTGAAAATCACAAAAGAAAACCTCATCACTCATATTGGTAAAAATGCTATTTTCTTCTATTTTGCACAGGGAATCAGCTCTTCATTAGTTTATTTTCTTGTTGTTCCTTTAAAAGACAATATGCCTTGGTGGATTTTAATGATCCTTATTTATATTATTAATATTGCTTTGGCATTTATCATTTCAGCAGGATTGAAAAAGGTGGATTCTTTTGGCTGGAAGATTTTAGAATTTCTCAGAGAAAAAACAGCAGTTGAGCGTTAATAATTAAGCAACTTATAATTGGTAAATACCACAGAAATAAGCTTTGTGGTTATATAAAACTCAACAGAAATAAAATTCTATCCCATTGGAAGCACCAAATATGTCCAATTTGTTTTAAATTTACAAAAATTTTACAACATGTTTAAGTTGAAACTACCTACCGATCCAAGGTGGGCAAATATTGCAGAAGGAAACATTGAAGAAATTTTAACGGATCATGCGTGGTGCGAACAAAAAGCAGCTACCAACGCTATCGGGCTGATTACTATGCTTCCGGAATATCCTGAAATTGTGACTGAACTTCTTGCTATTGCACAGGAAGAGCTTGACCACTTTAATCAGGTTCATGAGATTATCAAGAAAAGAGGCTACAAATTCGGGAGAGCCAGGAAAGATGATTACGTCAATGAACTGGCAAAATTTATCATTCAGGGAAGCAGAGAAGATCTTATTGTAGACAAAATGCTTTTTGCCGCTATGATTGAAGCCAGAAGCTGCGAAAGGTTCAAAGTTCTTACAGAAAACATTAAAGATGAAGAGCTTAAAGTTTTTTACCGAGAACTGATGATTTCAGAAGCTAACCACTATACTACTTTCATTGGATTTGCAAGGCAGCTTGGAGATCCTGACAAGGTAAACAATCGTTGGGAAGCATGGCTGGAATATGAAGCCAATATCATTAAATCCTACGGAAATAAAGAAACCATTCACGGTTAAGATATAAAACAGTAAAGAATAAAAGTTGAAGAAACCTAGCTTTGAAAGTATTGCCAATTCATTTCTGAAGAATTTTTTTCAGGGATTGGTTATTATTGGTCCTATCGGGCTGACTATTTTTGTGATCTGGTATATTGTCAGTGCTATTGACAACCTTGTACCATCACTTGCAAAGCAGGTTCCCGGACTCGTTTTCGTATCAACAATATTAATTACTGCTATTTTAGGATATCTTGGAAATAAATTTGTGGTGGGAAGATTTTTCTTCGATACCATGGATAGCCTTTTGGAAAAGACACCGGGAGTAAAGCACATTTACACTCCTACAAAAGACGTTATGTCTTCATTTGTGGGCGACAAGAAAAAATTCAACGATCCTGTATGGGTAAAAACCAATGAGAATCCTGAAATATGGAGAATCGGTTTTTTAACTCAAAAAGAAATGTCGGACGTTGACAAGCATAATTACGTTGCGGTATATTTACCCCATTCCTATGCAATTTCTGGATGGGTAATTGTTACTGAAGAAAAAAACATCAAACCTGTAGTGGGGATGACTGCTGCTTCCGCAATGAAGTTTGCAGTAAGCGGCGGTGTAGCCGGATTCCATTCTGATGAAAATATATTTAAAGCACCGGAATAATTCCCTTTACGCTTTAGATGTACATTGATGAATTTGAAAATTATTTTCAAAGAGATTTTTCTTTTACACACAATTTAAAAACATACCAACCCATGAATTTACCGTACGCGGAGCCTTTCCGCATTAAAATGGTGGAGGAAATCCGCACATCCACAAGAGCTGAAAGAGAGCAATGGCTTAAAGAAGCGAATTACAATCTTTTCAACTTAAAGTCTTCTCAAGTTTTCATTGATCTTTTAACAGATTCCGGAACCGGCGCTATGTCTGACAGACAATGGGGAGCATTAATGACCGGTGATGAAAGCTATGCCGGGTCACGTTCATTCGAGCAGCTACAAAATACTGTTGAAAGAATTACCGGATTCAAATATTTATTACCAACACACCAGGGAAGAGCCGCTGAAAATGTTCTTTTCTCTGTATTGGTAAAAGAAGGAGATGTAGTTCCTGGTAACTCGCACTTTGATACTACTAAAGGACACATCGAGTTCAGAAAAGCGCACGCTATCGACTGTACAATTGATGAAGCTTTTGACATCAATGACCTTCATCCTTTCAAAGGAAATATCAACCTTGAAAAATTGGAAGAAGTTTATAAAAGCCATCCAAAAGAAAACATCCCTTTCTGCCTGATTACGATTACTTGTAATTCTTCAGGTGGACAACCTGTTTCTTTGGAAAACATGAAAGCCGTGAAAGCTCTTTCCGATCAATACGGAATTCCTGTATTTTTTGATTCGGCTCGATTTGCAGAAAACGCTTATTTTATCAAAAAAAGAGAGCAAGGGCAGGAAAACAGAACCATTAAAGAAATCTGTAAAGAAATTTTCTCTTACGGTGACGGAATGACGATGAGTTCTAAAAAAGACGGTCTGGTAAACATCGGAGGTTTTATTGCATTGAATAATGAAGAGGTTTTCAGAAAGGCATCCAACTTTACGATCATCTACGAAGGATTCATTACTTATGGCGGAATGGCTGGAAGAGATATGGCAGCATTGGCAGTAGGTCTTGATGAAGCTACAGAATTCGCTTATCTTGAAAGCAGAATATCTCAGGTAGAATACCTTGGAAATAAATTAATTGAATATGGAATTCCGGTTCAAAAACCAATTGGTGGACACGCTGTATTTATTGATTCTTTAAATTTCCTTCCGAATGTTTCCCGCGAAGAATACCCTGCACAGACTTTAGGTCTTGAAATTTATAAAGAAGCTGGAATCAGAACAGTAGAAATCGGAACTTTACTTGCAGACAGAGATCCTGAGACGAGACAAAACCGTTATCCAAAGCTGGAATTAGTACGTCTTGCAATTCCTAGGAGAACCTATACCAACAACCACATGGATTATATTGCAGCTGCCATCAAAAATGTATATGAAAGACGTGAAGAGGTAGCCAAAGGATATAAAATTACCTGGGAGCCAGAAATATTAAGACACTTTACCGTACAGCTTGAAAAAGCATAAACACACAAAACCGGAATTCTTTCCGGTTTTTATTTTTTAAAATCCTTTAGTTTCAGGAAATCAATATTTTACTATATAATTTATCTTATGTTTTTCATTTTATTTTTTAATAATTTTAAACCAAATTGTTTTATTTTTTATAAATAATGAATGTTTTTAATTTACTTTTGCAACGATCTAAAAATAAGATCAAAAATAAATTAAACACCAACCTGAAAAAATCCGTTATTCCGAACATGAACAAAATTGCTGTCGTAGGCGCTGGTATTTCCGGCTTAAGCATGGCGAATTACTTAGAAAAACACAAGATAGACTATCATATCTACGAAAGAAGAAAAAAGGAAGATCTTGCAGGACATGGCTTTCTTATTCCACAGGAAGGAATAGAATATCTCTCTCAGATTATTGATCCTTCGCTTCTTTTTAAACATGGAAATTTTCTGAAAAAATACATTCAATACTCCCATACCGGAAAAAAACTTGGAGAAAAAGATCTCAGCAGTGTTTTTGCGATCTCAAGATACTCTTTAATCAATCTTTTAGCCCAAAATATCTCTCCTGAAAGGATAACGTATAACACAACAATAATTCCTTGTGAAACTCAAATCGGCAGACTGAAACAATCTGATGAAACCTATATTGATGCTAATCTGGCTATCATTTCAGATGGTTCCAGAAGCAGGATCAGAAGAAGCCTTTTCAAGGATGAAAAAATGAAAATTGTAAGAGAAAGCGAGGTTGTAAACATCATTAAAAACAAAGAAATTGCAGATACTATTGAAAATGATTTCATGAAATTTCATCATGATCAGGGCGGGCTTACTTTTGGCATTCTTAAACTTTCAGCTGATACGATTCTTTGGTATTCTCAGTTTGATAATGAAAAATACAAGGTTAATGAATGCTCTTGTGACAGCTTAAAGAACTATATGCTTGAAGTTTTTGAGGATTGGCATCCGCTAGTTTCCTCAATTATTCAAAAATCAAGCTATGAAAATGTACATTTATGGTGTGTTTATGAACTGGAAGAGCTCAACCCGTTTTACAAAGATAATATCGTTTTTATTGGAGATGCAGCACATCCTTTAATCCCATTTACAAGCCAAGGAGTTACTTCAGCCTTAAAAGACGCACACCTGCTAACTAAATATTTAGTTGAAGGAGGAAACATAGCCGAAATTTTCAAAAAATATGAAGCAAAAAGGAAACCTGAGATTGAAATACACATCCAAAACGGCAGAACCTTACTAAGCCAGTTTTTGCTTCCTACAAATCAACATACAGATAATATTTTACCCATATCCTATAAATAAAAATGTTTACAAATAACGATATTAATTTTGAAGCTCTCAAAAGAAAAGCCTACAATGGAAGATGGGCAACATTAGAAGACGGAATTATCCCTCTTACCGCAGCAGATCCTGATTTCAGAACAGCTCCTGAGATAGAACAGGGGATCATTGAATACATCAAGGACGGGTATTTGAGCTATGGTCCTTTTTCCGGACTTCCGGAATTTAAGAAAAGCGTTGCCGATCATTTCAATCAGGAAAAGCATGGAGATTTTTCCTCTGAAAATGTTCTTGCAGTCAATAGCGCTGCTCAGGGAATGTATCTGATAGCATCTTACGTTTTGCAGCCAGGGGATGAAGCCATTATTCTGGATCCTGTAGATTTTCTATTTAAAAAATCTGTGGAAACCGCTGGCGGAAAGGTAATGCTATGTCCGGTAGATACTACAAGCGGAGCGATTGATTTTGAAAAAATGATTTCACTGATTAATCCCAAAACAAAGCTTATCAGCATTTGTAATCCTCATAATCCGCTTGGAAAGGTTTATTCTAAAGAAACACTGAAAAAGGTTTCTGAAATTGCATCTGCTCATGATTTATGGGTGATGAGTGATGAAATATGGAGTGATATTATTTATGATCAAAGAGATTTCCATACCTATTCGTCTGTTTCTGAAGAAGCAAAAAGAAAGAGTTTTACCGTGTATGGGTTTTCAAAATCATTTGGAATTGCAGGATTGAGAATTGGAGCTGTTTTATGCAGTAATAAAGATATTCTTGAAGATTTTACAGAGAAATCTAATTTCAATTCTACCATTGAAGGAGTTTCAACTTTATCACAAATTGCAGGGAGTGTAGCCTTGGAAAAAGCAAAGCCCTGGTACAAAGAGTTTTTAAATCATTTACAGCACAACCGAGACCTTGCTTATCAATTATTAAGCAATTCTGATATTGTAGCTCCCAACCTACCGGAAGCCACTTTTGTATTATTTCCAAAAATAAAAAACGGCATGTCAAGCGACCAGTTTGCTCAGCATGTTTTACAACAGGGAAAAGTTGCTATTGTTCCGGGATCAGAAAGGTGGTTTGGCAAAGGAGCAGAAGGTCATATTAGAATTTGTTTTTCAACTTCGCAAGAAATTCTTGAAGAAGGAATTAACAGAATCATTACAAGCTTTAATGTCTAAAATTTTCACATAATTAAGCATAATGATTATTAATATTCATCATAATAACAAAAACAATATTAAATTAAGACATTCATAACAAATAAACGATTTTAATATTGATTTAAAAATAAATAATGATAATTTTGAGAATCACCACTCAAAATTATCATTATGAAGATAAAATACATCAGCATTATTTTTCTTGCTGCTTCTACCCTGTCCTATGCTCAGGAAATAAAGGATACCCTAGCCAAGGAATCAAAAATTGAAGAAGTTTCCATTACCGGAAGCCGGAATAAGAAAAGAACGGTTGTCAACACGCCCGTTCCTATCGACATTATTGATATCAAACAGGTAAGCCAGTCAACAGGGCAGGTAGAAGTGAATCAGCTTTTACAATTTTCCGCTCCTTCTTTTAATTCCAACAAACAATCTGGATCTGATGGTGCCGATGCAGTAGATCCTGCGACATTAAGAGGTTTAGGACCTGATCAGACTCTGCTCCTATTGAATGGAAAAAGATATCATCAATCCTCATTGATCAACCTTTTCGGAACTAAAGGAAGAGGAAATACAGGATATGATATGAACACCATTCCGATTGGAGCTATTAAAAGAGTGGAAGTACTGCGTGATGGCGCTTCTGCACAATATGGATCTGATGCTATCGCAGGAGTAATCAATGTTATTCTGAATGATCGGGATAAAGGTTTTGAAGGAAATGTCTTTTCAGGAATGAATTTATTTAAAAGTCCTGGAAATAATGATATTGTATCGGATCATAAAATTGACGGAACCACTTTCGATTTCAGTGGAAATCTGGGAACTAAAATAGGTTCAAAAGGAGGATTTGGTAATTTTACAGCTGAGTTTATCACTAAAGACTATGCGATAAGAAATGCAAATCCGGCAATTTACAATGATCCCGATCCGGCACCAAGGCAAAGATTTGGCGATGCAAAAGCACAGAATGTCTATTTTTTCGGAAATATTGAACTGCCACTTTCTGATGGTTTGAAATTTTATTCACGGCAGGGATTTTCCCATAGAAATACTAAGGCTTATGCATGGACCAGAACAGCAAATGCCAATGGAAATATTCCTGAAATTTATCCGATGGGCTTTGATCCTATTGAAGATACCAGCATTACAGATTTTACTTTTGACAATGGCTTAAAATTCAAAGTAGCAGACTGGGATGTGGATGTTTATAATGCTTTTGGCAACAACAGGTTCACTTATGATATCACCAATACCATCAATGCCACTTTAGGTGTTAAATCTCCTACCCGATTTTATGCCGGAGGACATTCTTTATTACAGAACACGACAGGTTTTAATGCTGTGAAACAATTTAAAGTTCTGGAAGGTTTAAATATTGCTTTCGGATCTGAATTCAGATATGAAAAATTTGATATTCTAAAGGGAGAAGAAGCTTCTTATGCGATGTATGACATCAACGGGAACATTGTTACACCTGACACACCCGATTATTTATTGGTTACCAATCCCCTTGCCCCATCTGACAACAACAAAAGACCTGGCGGATCCCAGGGATTTCCTGGCTATTCTTCTGATATTGCTAAAAACAGAAATAATTTTGCCGCTTATGTAGACACTGAACTTGATATTACCAAAAACTGGATGATCAGTGCAGCAGGAAGGTTTGAAAATTACAATGACTTTGGAAGTACATTAAACGGAAAGTTCGCGACACGATATGCCATTACTCCCCAATTGGCTTTTCGCGGGTCTGTTTCTACAGGGTTCAGGGCGCCATCATTGGCTCAGAAGTACTACAGTCAACAGTTTACTAATTTTCAGGGTGGTAAATTGGTTACCATTCAATTAGCGTCTAATGATAGTGATCTTGCAAACAGAGTGGGTATTTCTCAGCTTAAACAGGAAACTTCTATCAATGGAAGTGCCGGTTTTGCTTTCAATACAGGGAAATTTACCGCAACGATTGATGGTTATTATATCAATGTAAAAAATAGAATTGTTTTGACAGGAAACTTCTCAAGGGAAGATTTACCTAAGGATGTTCAGAACGATTATCCATATATTGATCAGGTACAATTCTTTGCCAATGCCATTAATACCCGTACAAAAGGAGTTGATGTTATTCTAAGCTATAATGAAAATCTAGGCTCAGGAAAACTGACTGCAACTCTTGCTGGAAATTATAATGATATGGAAATCACAAAAGTGAATACTTCCGAGCAGTTACAAGGTAAGGAAAACACTTACCTCAGCCCTAGAGAAAGAGGTTTTATTCTTGCTTCCGCACCAAAGACCAAGGTTAATCTGAATCTTAATTATAAGATCAATAAATTCAATGCTAATGTACAGCTTGTAAGATTTGATAAAGTTACACTGATCGGCTATGATGATGCAGAACAGATTTACAATGCGAAAGTAACTACAGATATTTCTTTTGGCTACGAATTTTCTAAGAATTTTAATCTTACCCTTGGAAGTAAGAATATTTTCAACAGATATCCCACTTTGCAAACCACACAGGTTACAACTGGAAACACAGAATCCGGAGGTATTTTTGACCCTGTACAAATGGGTTTTGCAGGAAGACAGGTATTTGCCCGACTTAACTTTAAGTTTTAGCGAAAGAATAGTTTACTTTCTGAACAAAAAACTCCTGAAAATTCAGGAGTTTTTATTATTTTTTTGAAATTCTATAAAGCTTTCCACTATCTGTAACTGCGTATAAATTTCCATCATTACCATTCAGGACATCTCTGAAACGCTCTTTTTGATCTGTTAGAAGACGTTCTTCTCCTACAACCTTATTATCTTTCATCACGATTCTGTTAATATGCTCACCACTTAAACAGCCTATGAATAAATTGCCTTTCCATTCTTCAATATTTCCGGTATAAAAAGTAACTCCGCTGGGAGAAATTACAGGATCCCAATAATAAACCGGCTGCTCCGTTCCTTCTTTTTGAGTAATTCCCTGTCCTACTTTATCTCCGGAATATTCGATGCCATAGGTTACATCACCCCAGCCGTAGTTTTTTCCAGGCTGAATAAGGTTAATTTCATCTCCCCCTCTTGGTCCCATTTCCACATCCCAAAGCTGCCCATTCGGATCTATAGCCAATCCTTGTGGATTTCGGACTCCGTAAGCATAAATTTCAGGTTTGTAACCGGATTTTCCTATAAATGGATTTCCCGGAGCCGGTTTTCCATCTTTTGTAATTTTAAGTATTTTACCAAGATAATTATCTGTTCTCTGTGCATAAACACGAGTGACTTTATCAGACCTTTCCCCCGTACTCACAAACAGATTTCCATCTTGATCAAAAGCCAGTCTGCTTCCGTAATGCTTATCCCCGTCATAGGAAGGTTCAGCCCTGAAAATAACTTTTACTTCCGAAATATTTCTAAGATCTGAAGAAAGTGTTCCTTTTGCTACGGAAGTTAAGTTTCCTTTACCAAATGGCTCTGAAAAACTGAAATAAATAATATTATTAGTTTTAAAATCCGGATCCAGAGCTACATCCAGCATTCCGCCCTGTCCTTTGGAATCCACTTTCGGAAAACCCTCTATTTTCGAAATTTGTTTTCCATCTTTTGAGACGATATTCATCGATCCTCTTTTATCTGTAATCAGGAACCTTCCATCTGGCAGATTAATAATCCCCCAAGGTTTTCCCAGATCTTTATTTAATAGATCCACCTGATAAGCTGTATTTGTTTTTACCGCCTTAATTCTTGTTTGACCTTTAAACGCGGGCTGATACTCAGAATTAGGTTTTTCTGTTTCAACACTTCCGTCTATTCCTATCTTTTGGGCATTAGCGTGATTTTCTTTACATGAAGACAAAATAAGAAAAACACTCAATGCGGACACATAAAATTGATTGATTTTCATAATATTACGATTGGTGATTATAAATTGAATGGAAAAATAATGCCATAAAATTTGCACAATTAAATTTTTATTCTACATTTGTAGAACAAATTACAAAACTGTAGAATGAAAGAAATAAAACTCACCGATTCCGAAAAAGTTCTGATGGATATTCTTTGGGAAAAGAAAAAGATCTTCATGAAAGATATTTTAGAAGCTTACCCGGAGCCAAAACCTGCTGCAACCACGATAGCTACATTGCTAAAAAGAATGCAAAACAAAGAACTTGTAGGCTATACACTATATGGAAATTCCCGTGAATACTATCCAAAAGTAGAAAAAGGGGAATATTTCAAGGAAGAAATGACTTCTATGATTGACCGTTTTTTCAACAGCTCTGTTACTCAGTTTGCTTCATTTTTTACTTCCAATGCCAAACTCAGCCAAAAGCAATTGAAAGAACTTCGTGATATTATTAACGATCAGATAAAAGAATAGCGATGTTACCTATTATTCTAAAGATAATATTGTGCGCTTCGATATTTATTGCTGTTTATTATTTGCTTTTGGAAAAGGAGAAGATGTATAGATTTAACCGGATCTATTTATTAAGCTCACTTATTGTTTCGTATGTAATTCCGTTTATTACCATTACAATACAGGCAGCTCCTACAACAAAACCACAGCTGATCATTGAAGAGACAATACAGCAGACCATCCAAGTATCTTCAAAACAGGAAAATCTAAACTGGATGAATATTGTATGGGTTATTTATGGTATTATTACTCTTTTCCTATTGACAAAAAGTATTCTGGCACTTTTAGCCATCAGAAAAATCAAGGGAGAAAAACAATCTTATCAAAATTACAATATTGTATTTACTCCTGATAATCTTTCACCCTTTAGCTTTTGGAATACAATCTATATGGGAAAAGGTTATATAAAAGATAATGTGATTGATCAGAGAATTTTCCTTCACGAAAAAAGTCATCTTGATCAAAAGCACAGTATAGATCTTTTCATTGCAGATCTTTTCAAAATTTTCACATGGTTTAATCCGGTTATTTTTCTGTATAAAAAAGCCATTATCAGCAATCATGAGTTTTTAGCAGATGAATCGGTATTAAGCAAAAACATCAATATCAAAGAATATCAAAATTTAATTCTTGATGAGATTCTGATCCATCAAAACCCAGCTCTTACTCACTCATTTAATTTTAATAACACCAAAAAAAGATTTATTATGATGAAAGCAAAAAAATCAAAATTCAGTTTTCTAAAAAAAGCAACAGGAGTAGCTGCTCTTATTACAGCAGTTACTTTATTTTCAGAAAGGACATATGCAGGAAGCCCTACTAATGATTTTCCAAATGTCGATACGGGTAAAGTAGGAAATGAGACAGAAACAACGAAAAAAACACAGCCAGACCAAGCTAGTTTGATTCCTCATTCTTATTTTGAAAAGATTGAAAAGGAAGCAAAAGAATTAAAAAAAGAAGATTTAAAGGCTGTAGCAGATACTCTATCTCCAAAGAAAGCAACTACAGAAAGCAAAGAAGGTAAAAATACAAATATCAGCACCGGACAAAATGAAAACTATATTGAAGCACAATATCCTGAAGGATTAAAAGGTCTTCGAAGTCAAATAGGCAATCGTATGGATGTAGGTGCCTTAGGAGATTTTAAAGGTAAAACGATAAGTGCTCTGGCGTATATCTATATTGATGAAGCTGGAAAAACAACCAATGTGACCACTTCGGGAGATAATGAACTCTTCAACAAGGAATTTCAAAAAACCATTACCGAAATAAGTAATGAAACCACCTGGAAACCGGCAATAAAAGACGGAAAAGCAGTAGCATCTGTTCTAAAGATTCCCGCAACAATGACCTTTACTCGTCCATAAAATTCAAAAGCGCTAATTATTAGCGCTTTTTTCGTGAATAGGATAAAAAGAGTAGTTAAATAACTTTTACATACATTATTTCAACCTTTATCGATTAAACGGCTTTTCTTACAAGGCTTTAAAAAATCATTGAAATTTCAGTATAGTATTAATCTGTTAATCCTTTATTCGTGCATTAATGGCAAAAAAATATACATCATTATACATTTTAAAGTTTCCATAAATCTCATTAATTATAACTGATCAAAATATTCACCTTCAAAACATTATCCTGCCAATTATTTCTTTCGTATTTTTGTTGTATACATTCTTTCTTATGGATTTTAATCTTCATTCAGAATATAAACCAACCGGAGACCAACCTCAAGCTATTGAAAAACTTACAGCCGGAATTGAGATTGGTGAGAAATACCAGACCCTTCTAGGAGTAACAGGTTCCGGAAAAACTTTTACTGTTGCCAATGTTGTTCAAAATGTTCAGCGACCAACTCTTGTTTTGGCTCATAACAAGACTTTAGCAGCGCAGCTTTTCATGGAATTTAAAGAGTTTTTCCCTAATAATGCGGTAGAATATTTTGTGAGCTACTATGATTATTACCAACCGGAAGCCTATATTGCAACCACCGGAACTTATATTGAAAAGGACCTGAGCATCAATGAAGAAGTAGAAAAATTACGTCTTTCTGCTACTGCCAGCCTTCTTTCCGGAAGAAGAGATGTTTTGATTGTTGCTTCCGTTTCCTGTATTTATGGTATTGGTAACCCTACTGAGTTTCACAAGTCATTAATTTCCATTGCTATTGGTGAAAAGGTAACAAGAACCGCGCTTCTTCATTCATTAGTGAATGCTTTATATGCCAGAACATTGAATGAATTCCAAAGAGGAACATTCCGTGTGAAAGGAGATGTTATAGACGTTTTCCCGGCTTATGCTGATAATGCAATCAGAATTCAGTTTTTTGGGGATGAGATTGAAAAAATTCAGAGTTTTGATCCTGTGACAGGAAATGTAGAGTCTACTTTTGACCAGATTCAGATTTATCCGGCAAATCTTTTTGTGACTTCAAAGGAAACCTTAAATGGTGCCATCAGAGAGATTCAGGATGATATGATGAAGCAGGTAGATTTTTTTAATTCTATTGAAAAACCTTTGGAAGCGAAAAGGCTTCAGGAAAGAACGGAACTGGATCTTGAAATGATCAAGGAGCTGGGATATTGTTCCGGTATTGAGAACTATTCAAGATATCTTGACGGCAGACTTCCGGGCACAAGACCTTTCTGCCTGATCGATTATTTCCCTAAAGATTTTCTAATGGTGATCGATGAGAGCCACGTTACTGTTCCACAGGTTCACGCTATGTATGGTGGCGACCGGAGCAGAAAAGAATCATTGGTAGAATTTGGTTTCAGACTTCCTGCTGCTATGGATAACAGACCTTTAAAATTTGAAGAGTTTGAAGCCATGCAGAATCAGGTTATTTATGTGTCAGCAACTCCTGCAGATTATGAGCTGGAAAGAACCGGAGGTGCTTATATTGAACAGATTATCCGTCCCACAGGGCTTTTAGATCCTATCATTGAGGTAAGACCTACCATAAACCAAATTGATGATCTAATGGAAGAAATTCAGAAAAGGTCTGATGTTGATGAAAGAGTTTTAGTAACTACTTTAACCAAAAAAATGGCTGAGGAACTTACCAAATACTTCACAAAATTCGGAATCAGAACGAGATACATTCACTCTGATGTGGAAACGCTGGAACGTATTCAGATCATGCAGGATCTACGTTTAGGGCTTTTTGATGTATTGATTGGAGTAAACCTGCTGAGAGAAGGGCTAGACTTACCTGAAGTATCATTAGTAGCAATTCTGGACGCAGATAAGGAAGGAATGCTTAGAAGTAGAAGATCAATGATCCAAACGGTAGGACGTGCCGCAAGGAATGTGAATGGAAAAGCCATTATGTATGCAGATAAAATCACAAAATCTATGCAGGCAACTTTAGATGAAACCGAATATCGTCGTGCCAAACAAATGCAGTACAACGAAGAGCATGGTCTGAAACCTAAAGCATTAAATAAAAAGATTTCTGAAAATCTTGTCGGAAGAAGTAAGGATTTCCCGGATGAAAAGTATACTCAAAAAGAAATTCTTCAAAAAGTTGCTGAAACAAAAGCCAGCTATACTGGTGAAGATATCGACAAAATAGTTGAGCAGAAACAAAAAGAAATGGAAGCCGCTGCAAAAAATCTTGACTTCATTAAAGCAGCTAAGCTAAGGGATGAAATAGCAGCCCTGAAAGCGTAATCTTTTAGGGATAAAATAAATATAGTTCGGGCGGCATCTTCGATGCCGCCCGAACTATATTTTTCAAACATGTCTGTTATAATTTACAATCCATTTCTGACTGATGCTCTGATAGGAATAAGCAAATCCATCAAACCATTTAATTTAATTTCATAAACGGTTGATAGCTGCATTCCCAGCTTTCCTTTAGGCATACCATTTCGGCTGAACCATTCAAGATAACTTATCGGAAGATCTGCCAAAACCGTTCCTTCGTATTTTCCGAATGGCATTTTAAACACACAAATTTCTTTTAATATTTCCGGATTTATTCCCTCCACTTTTATATAATTAAATCAGTTTATTTTCTAAATCTCTATTTTCTGGCAATTCCAAATCCGGAGGAGTTTCTTCATCCGAAAATTCATTTCTGTATACTTGTATCAAAAGCAAGGTAAGTGAGATAAGTATAGGTCCGAATATCAATCCCATAAATCCAAACAGGTTCATCCCCATAATAATTCCGAAAACAGTATTCAGTGGATGGATATTTTCAAGTTTCTTCAGAAGAGTAAATCGAAGCAAATTATCTGTAAGCCCTACAACGACTACGCAATAAATAGCAAGACCAAGACCTTGAGCTGTATTTCCTTCCGCAATCATAAAGATACAGACAGGAACATACACAATTGCCGTTCCTACTACAGGAATCACAGATGAAGCCGCAGTCAAAGCAAAAAGCAATACAGGTCCCGGAGCTCCGAATATAAGATACCCGATAAGAGATACAATTCCTTGTCCTATCGCAACTACGGGAATACCAATGGCATTTGCCATAATAAGCTTTCTCAGTTTCTCACCAATTAACGAGATATTTGCTCTCTTTAAAGGAGCAGAGGTTGTCAGTATTCTTTCAAATAATCTTGGCTTTTCCAGCATAAAATATAGAATAAAATACATGGACATTATTACGGTAAGCGTATTGAATGTGCCACTTAAGGCTGAAGTTGAAAACTTTCCAACAGAATCCTTTAGCTTATTCATGTTATCCTGACTAAGAATATCAAAACTTGTCTTAGAATAGATATAAGCATGTATTTTATCAAGAAAGATATTGAATTTAGCCATGTATGCCTGAGCATTTCCAAGCTTATCAATGATTAAATCTGCAATAAAATAAATCGGCAGAATCAAAACAATAAGACTGGCAAACATTAATGCAAAAGCGGCTAATGAAGGCTTCCACTTTCTTTCTTCCTGCAGATAAAAATTATATTTTCTACAAACTACGTAAATGGTAATAGCACCTAAAACAGAGGGTATAAACAATGCAAGATTAAAACAGATCAATCCTGCCAGGACCAAAATAATGACCAGCAAAGAAATCTGCTTAATGGCAACACTGCTTATCTGTTTATCTTTATTCATTATTTTAAAATTTAAAATCTTAATTTATTATTTGGTGAACATGATCTGTCTTGGCTTTCCTACAAACGCACAATAGGTAGAATACATTACGACCATGATAAATGGAGCAGTTAAAATAATGCCAAAAAAGCAAAGAATAACTCCCGCTGCAGAAATTAACATTCCAAGGAAACCTGTTAATAAGAAAACTCCATAATTTTCTTTCGCAATAGTAAAAGATTTATTCAGAGCTTCCATAGCAGAAGCGTTTTCAAATAATAAAATAGGATATCCTATTAAAAGAAAAGGATACACAAAAAAGAAAGGCAAAAGACAGAACGTCATTGTTATTGAAGAAATAACACCCGCTATAAGACTGTATATTAATATATTAACAAAATTCTGACGATATCCAATAAACAGATCGGAAAATTCAATAGGATTTTTTGTGTTGTATTTATTAACCATATAAATCAAACCAACGTATAATGGAGTTAATAACAGCAGGAAAAGGCTGGAAAATGTCATATACATTGAAAATCCTGGAGTATCCCAATACCTGAAGTTGGCATAATCACCTGAAGACTGTACTTCTTCCATTATTGCTGCAGAATTGAATCCGGTAATGGTCTGGATAAGAAATCCTCCTACAAGATACACTATCATAGCTACAACAGCATAGCCAAAAACCCCCTTATACATTTCAAGTGCATGCGAGATAATGGATCCTGTTTCTTTATTGGGTACAGAACCCTGCTGGTCAAATTCGTTAAATTCGGACATAGTTTAATATTTTAATGATTTTACCAAATTTAACTTTTTTTAGTAAAAAAACATATTAAACCGTATTTAAATTTAGCCTTTTTCTGAAAAAACTGTTTTATACAATGAATAAATCATGGCATTCCAGAACGGAAAAGTAAACAAACCACCTACTAATAATAGTGTGAATCCCAGATATTTAAACAGAACAGCAACTAATATACACACCATAATTTCAACGAAATACATCTTTAGTGCTTTAAAATTTAAAGAAATGGCTTCAAAGATTCTCTTATTGGTAAAAAACATCAGAGGAGCAACAAATACGGTCATCGCAACCCAGATAACAGCTAAGAATATTGTAGGTATTGTAAATCTGTAGATCATAAACCAAAACAGATAATATCCAAGATACTTGAAGAAGTTAATCCCATAATATCCTGCAAACAAATCGCTCAATTCTATTTTTTCTTTAAGATCAAGCTTTCTGAAAATCTGAAAAAAGCCAAGATTCAGGGGATAAAGAAATGCTACTGTTGCCCAAATAGCCAGAACAAACATCTGATAGCTTTCTGTAGCACTTAATTCTGCTACTTTCGCCAGATAAGCCTGAGTTCCCTGCTGGAAAGCTTCTTGTAGCATAGCGTTTTGTGCAAATATCTCATACTTTAAACCAAAAAGGAAAAAGGAGGTAAGAAAAATTCCAAAAAATAGTATTGAGAACATCAACTGATAGATCAGTGTTTTGTTCCAATAAAAAAACGCCTGCTTCAGTATAAAATCTATTCCCGGTTTCTGAGGATATTTGCTCTGCATCATAAAAATTTTATGCAAAAGTAAACATCAATAATTATTTTTGCGGAATGTTTTCAGTGAATCATCAAAAATTTATCGAAATGGATGAGCTTTCTCTTCAGAAGGTTCCCTATTTCTTCGTCATCGACTTCCTTTTGGAGAATGTTGAAATCTATCAGGAAAGCGAAATTGAAAAAGAAGGCTTACTTATTGATTTTCAAAACTTTTCAACTACAAAAAAGAAGTATGATTTAGATAAAAAAGTAGAATGGAAAACATTTCCGGAGACTTTAGAAAGCTTCAAAACGGGGTTTGATAAAGTTCAGAAAAATATTCGTCTGGGAAATTCATATCTTGTAAACTATACCCGAAAAACTAAAATTGAGACCAATTTAAGCCTCAAAGAAATTTTTTATCACTCAGAAGCAAAGTACAAGGTTTTTTATAAAGATTTTTTTGTATTTTTTTCTCCGGAAACTTTTGTGAAGATTATTGATGGTAAAATTCTGACTTATCCGATGAAAGGAACCATTGATGCTTCAATAGAAAATGCGGCTGAAATTCTGAAGAATGATAAAAAGGAAAAGGCTGAACATTATACGGTAGTAGACCTGCTCCGCAATGATTTGAGTATGGTGGCTGATGATGTAAAAGTTGATCAGTTCCAACATATTGATTTCATCAAGACCAGACAAAAAGATTTGTATGCTATGAGTTCAGAAATTTCTGGGAAAATAAAGTCTGAATTTGACGGTAAGTTAGGAAGCATTATGCAAAAACTTCTTCCTGCTGGCTCTATTTTGGGAGCTCCGAAGCCGAAAACACTGGAAATCATTCTGGATGCTGAAGGATATGATAGAGGATACTATACAGGAGTTTGTGGCTGGTTCGATGGTAAAAATGTCGACAGCTGTGTAATGATACGCTTTATTGAAAAGGAAAATGATCAACTTTATTTCAAAAGCGGAGGCGGTATAACGCACATGAGTAAATTAGAAGACGAATATCAGGAAATGAAAAATAAAATCTATGTCCCAATTCATTGAAAGCATTAAGGTAGAAGATAAGGAGATTTTTCTATTGGAACTCCATCAGAAACGTATCAATCAGACATTTTCCCACTTCGGAAAGGATGACTCTATTGATCTTGCAAAAATCTATAAAAATCTGCAGCATGATGAAGACGGACTTTTCAAACTTAGGATTGCCTATGATCTGGACAAAAGAATCCGGACTCAGATGATTCCTTATGCTATTCCTGAAATACAGAATTTCCAGTTGGTAGAAAACAACAGTTTTGATTATTCTTTCAAGTTTGAAGACCGTAAAGAATTGGATAAAATGAAAATGAAGTCTAAAGCTGAAGAAATTATCATCGTCAAAAACAACCATATCACCGATACATCATTTTCCAATCTTTTATTTTTAAAAGGTAAAGAATGGTTTACTCCCACTACTTATCTCTTAAACGGGGTACAAAGACAGCATCTTTTAAAGCATAAAAAAATAAAAGAGGCTGAAATTACTTTACAGAATATAAAGCAATTCAGCCACTTTCAACTTATCAATGCCTTAAATGACTTTGATGATATGTTTATTTATCCTATCGACAGAATTATAAATCTGCCGGGGAATGAAGAGTATCTGGACCTTTAGTTTTCCTTTAGAAAATTAAAATAAGCCTTCTGTACATCTGCACTGTTTTTCCCGTAGGTGTTTACTTCCAGGATTTTCGGCTGTGCATCTGGCTTAAAGAAATTCTCCAGTACTCTGTCCAGGGTAAGCTCATCTTCCACTCTGATATAGGAGAAACCAAAATGTTTCGCAAGATGTTCAGCATTCTTGCGGTGCTTCGTTGCGATAAACTCATCCAGGGTATTTGGATTGGCATTTCCTGGTCCCGGAATGATTTTAAAGATATTTCCTTCACCATTGTTAAAAATCATAATCCTTACAAACGGCGGGATATATTGATTCCAAAGTCCATTAATGTCATAAAAGAAACTCAAATCTCCAGTAATCAGCAATGTAGGGTTAGCATTCTTAATGGCAAATCCTACTGCCGTGGATGTTGAGCCATCAATTCCGCTCGTTCCTCTGTTACAGTATACTTTCCTTTTCCCAAAATCAAACAGCTGTGCATATCTGATTCCGGAAGAGTTACTGACATGAATATTATAATTCTCCGGAATGGTCTGAGCCGCTTTATTAAAAAAGTAAAAATCAGAAAACTCAACAGTATTTAAAAACTGCTCATGCCTAGCATCTTTTTTATCTCTTAAAACATCCCAAAGATTGAAATAAGGTCTCGGTTCCAGATTAATAAATTTCAACAGTTTTGAAAAGAAAACTTCAGGTTTTACTTCTATCTTTTCCGTCAATGAATAATAAGTATCCGGCTGCCACACTTCATCCAGATGCCAGTGCTGTTTTGGGCGTGCGCTTCTAAGGAATTGTTTTACTTTTTTAGATACCACGTTTTGTCCTACCGTGATTAAAAGATCCGGAGCATAGGTTTTATAGTCTTCTTCCGTAAAATTGAAGATATAGCGGTCTATATGCCTGAAAAATTTCTCGTGATACAAATTAGAATTTGCTTCGCTTAATACCACCACAGAATGATTCTTCACCAACTGGGTCAACTGATTCTCCAATTCAGGGCTATAATCCCTTGTTCCTACCAGTATCATGATCCTTTGGGACGTATGCCATTCTGCAATAAGATTGGATGGAATTTCATAGTCTTTATGCTTGATCGTCTTTTCTACCGTTGGAAAAGTAGGAAGCTCAGAAACCAATTCGTATAGAGGCTCTTCTAAAGGAATATTGATGTGTACCGGACCTTGCTTCTCAAAACAAAGCTCGATTGCTTTTTTTATGATATCGAAATTAATATCTTCTGCATTTTCCTTGCTGTCTTCCAAAAGCTGGAAATCACCATAAGAATGCTGATGAAAAACATCCTTCTGTCTGATTGTCTGCCCATCGAAAATATCAACAAAATCCGTAGGTCGGTCTGCTGTAAGTACCAAAAGTGGCACATTCTGATAAAATGCTTCAGTAATCGCAGGATAGTAATTAACCACAGCAGATCCACTCGTGCATGTCACTGCTACAGGTTTTTTCTCACTTTTTGCCATTCCCATTGCTACGAAAGCAGCACTTCTTTCATCTACAATGCTGTAACAATTAAAACTATCCACTTCTGAAAAGTGAATCGCCAAAGGAGCATTCCTTGATCCCGGGGAAATTACAATGTCTGCAATTCCGTACTGCTGAAGAAGATGTGCAAGTATTTGGATACTTCTCTTAGAAGAATATTTTTTCATACAGCAAATTTAACTTATAAATAATGATTTTAAAATCATTTAATTTAAAAAATATGTAATTTTGCTATTCGTAAATTTCTAAAAATGGATAAAATACCTAGTGTAGACCTGCGTGATTTCCTTTCGGACAACCCGGAACGCAAACAGAAATTTGTAAATGAAATCGGAAAAGCTTATGAAGAAATTGGTTTTGTAGCCTTAAAGGGCCATTTTCTTGATGACAACCTAGTAGAAGATTTGTATGGAGAGGTAAAAAACTTTTTTGAACAACCAGTGGAAACAAAACAGAAGTATGAGATTCCTGGAATTGGTGGACAAAGAGGTTATGTAGGATTCGGTAAAGAAACGGCTAAAGGTTTCAAAAAAGGAGACTTAAAAGAATTCTGGCACTTTGGACAATACCTGTCTGATGATTCAGAATACAAAAAAGAGTATCCTGACAACGTAATCGTGGAAGAACTTCCAAAATTTAATGAAGTAGGTAAAGAGGCATTCCAAATGCTTGAGAAAACAGGACAGTATGTTTTAAGAGCTTTAGCATTGCACCTTGGTTTAGATGAGTACTATTTTGACGATAAGATCGCTGAAGGAAACTCAATTTTAAGACCTATTCACTATCCGCCAATCACCCAGGAACCGGATGATGCGGTAAGAGCAGCAGCTCACGGAGATATTAACCTTATTACTCTTTTAATGGGAGCTCAGGGAAAAGGTCTTCAGGTTCAGAATCACAACGGAGAATGGATCGATGCAATCGCAGAACCGGATGAATTGATGATTAATGTTGGAGATATGCTTTCAAGACATACTAACAACAAATTGAAATCTACCATCCACAGAGTGGTAAACCCGCCTAGAGAAATGTGGAGCACTTCAAGATATTCAATTCCTTTCTTTATGCACCCTATCAGTGCTATGTCTTTAAATGCACTTGAAAACTGTGTTGACGAAAACAATCCAAAACTATACGAAGATACTACTGCCGGAGAATTCCTGCATGAGAGACTGATCGAATTAGGATTGATTAAAAAATAAAAAGAAGAAAGTCAGTAATTTCAATATTACTGACTTTTTTATTTACTCTAATAGGTTATCCTGTTATACAATAAAAATCCGGACATGGAGTAGACTGTGTAAAAGTTCCCCATGGACAGATGCATGTATAAGTATCACCACCACCAGGATTTCCTCCACCACCCGGACCACCTTCATAAGGTACACATTTGCCTCCAGAACAAATATATCCTGCTGCACATCCTCCCATTCCTGGTCCCTCACCATCAAAGCAATAAGCTGGTCCGATATCTCCAGCAATTAAGCCTTTCTTATCTTCCCTTGAAAGTTTTTTGAAATTTTTCATAGTTATCAATGTTTTGGTAATTCCTACTCTGTAAGCTTTTCGGATAACGCTGAACTAAATATAACATATATTTAACTAATAATCAAACAATTAAATAAAAATCATTCATTAGTTATATTTTAATGTTATAAAAAATAAATTTTAGGATAAAACAAAATACAAATTGATTATATTTACATTAATTACAAAAATAAAATTAAAACAATATGAAAAATCTAAAAAAATTACAGAAAAACCAACTAAAAGACATTAACGGAGGAGGAATCAAGCTTCCGGAACAAGAGTTTTGTATGTATTACTGCAATGGTACAGTAATATGTGCAGCTTGCAGCACCGATTTTAAATGCCCGGACAACAATAATGACATATAAAA
This sequence comes from Chryseobacterium sp. CS2K3, assembly GCF_059515185.1. NCBI lineage: Bacteria > Pseudomonadati > Bacteroidota > Flavobacteriia > Flavobacteriales > Weeksellaceae > Chryseobacterium > Chryseobacterium sp. CS2K3. Next base: position 267,662 of record NZ_JCAKRW010000008.1, read on the forward strand.
CGGTAAATACAGTTAAATAAGAAAATATATAGCTACTCTTTCGGGGTGGTTATATATGTTTATAATTATAAATAAATCTTACATAATTAACATGGAAAGGTTAAAAAGAGGAAAAATAAACTGAACTCTATTTATTTTAAATTAATTTCCCTTTATATAAGGTCATTTTACAGCTTACTTTATTATTGAAAGAATAATGTCGTTTTAAATAAAGAAAGGTTATAAAAGAGCTCTAAAATCGTTCTACAGATAAACTTCCTGAATTGTCACATAACAAGAAAGTGCCAACAAAATAATTTTAATGGATTATTTATTTCAGGAGCTGTATCCTGCTATCCACTCATACTCCTCGTGCCTTAACATTCCAATACCAAAGCCTTTGCTCTTTCCAGCTCATACTGTGGGGTAACCGTTACTATCAGGGCTAGGAAATTCGATAAAACTACAGTTAATAAGAATTATTGAACGATATTAATTCAATTCAATAGGAATGGATTTTAGTTTGTTCAAATAAATCTATCAGTTGAAAAATTTAGGGAATACAAAATTTGCTTTATCCAATTTTGATTGTCCATTATCATTAAGCCATATCTTATTTAAGTATTACATATTTTTTCTACGCAAAGATTTATATTCCTGCTCTCCAACTTTTAGCGAGCAAAGAATAGAATCAACTTCGTTGATTGAACGAAGCGAATGTATATCCACAAGCTTCATCATAATCGATTATAAATCGATTTTCTTCTTAGCTCACTTAAAAATAAAACGTATTCAAAATAAACTTTGCGTTAAACTTAAATGGGAACAATACAAATAATATCCTCTTGCTCAACTTCTGTGATTGATTCGGATTTTTCTTGGGTTTGCTTAGC